>CAYTSP010000354.1:0-5977 GCA_964440505.1 uncultured Nitrospinaceae bacterium | reverse complement strand
CATCACCACCCGCGTGAACATCCGCAGATACCTTCGCCGCAAATGGCGCGCCCTCACCGCGCACAAGAGCCAGATCAACGGGAATTTCTTCTGGTGGTTCGTACGCATGACGGGGCGCTGGCTCTACAACGAGGAGACCTTCGTTCGCGCCCAATCGCAGGCAGAGGTTCGCGAGGGCGAAAGATCGGTGTTCGAGGGCCTACCCTGAGCCGCCTGAGGGTTGTTGAAAAGTCCTGAATTTGTGATTCGGCGTATGGAGCCGACCGGGGGGGAACCCGTAGGGACAACCCTCCGTGGTTGTCCTTTGTCTTCATCGAGGCGAAGGCCTGCACCAGGACAGGCACAGAGGCCTGTCCCTACGGTATTTCTATGTCATTGCGAGAAGTGTGGTTTTGTTCGTCATTCCGGCGCATGCCGGAATCCAGGGACTTTGCCTTTGTTTTTTTATTTCTTCCGTATTCCCGCCAATGAGTGGGGGATGAAAAACCGGAGCGTCGCCATTCTCCTCGGCTCTGGATTCCGGCATTCGCCGGAATGACGGCGGTAGACAATCGCGAGCGGGGAGGGCTTTTTCAACAACCCCCGCCTGGAAGGGGCTTGCTGACCTCGATCAAGAACCCGTTCGGGTCCTTCAGCATGAACATGCGCACGCCCCAGGGAGCGTCGCGGGGCGGGAAAAGCACATCCGCTCCCTTGTTTTTGAGGGCGTCATGGGCGCGGTCGACATCCTCGGGCGTGAGCGTGACGACGACGCCCGAGCCCCTGGGCTCCCGGAGGGGTTCGAGGTTCCACTTGCGCATTTCCTCATCGGCGATCGGCGCGTGGATGACGAGCGAGGTTCCCCCCAGGTCATAACGCACGTGGTCTTTCGTCTCGCTCGCTTCTTTCAACGCAAGCGTTTCGGTATAAAAACGACGCGACGCCTCGTAGTCTTTGGTGATGAGAAAAACGGCGGGCAGCGATTCGAACAAGTGAAGGCTCCTTGATTTTCCGATGTGCTCGTTTGGAGAAAGGGTATGTCCCATCCCCTGGTCGAACTGAAAGAGGTATCCAAAACCTACTTTGCGGGCGACGCGCTCATCCACGCGCTCAAGGACGCGAGCTTCCGGGCGGAACCAGGCGAGTTTATCACGGTTTCGGGTCCCAGCGGTTCGGGCAAGAGCACGTTCCTGCACCTGATGGGGGCGGTCGATGCGCCGTCGAGCGGAGAGGTGTTTTTGGGCGGACGCGAAATATCGCGCTTAAGCGATGAGGACCTGAGTGAAATCCGCCTGAAGGATGTGGGTTTCATCCACCAGTTCTTTCACCTCATGCCGACGATGACGGCTTATGAGAACGTCGCCTTGCCCCTCGTGCTGCAAGGACAAAAACGAGCCGGGATCAAAGAGATGGCCGAAAACGCATTGGCGCGCGTGGGGCTTGCGAACCGGATGCGCAGCTATCCGAGGCAACTCTCGGGCGGCGAGATGCAGCGCGTGGCCGTTGCTCGCGCCATCATCCACAAGCCCCGCCTCATCCTGGCCGATGAGCCGACGGGAAACCTCGATACCGAAAACTCTCAAAACGTCCTGGGACTCATCTCGGAACTCCACGAAGAAGACGGTTTCACCATCGTCATGGCGACGCACGACCAGATGCCCTTGCGCTACGCCACGCGGCGGGTCGGGATAACCGACGGGTGCCTGGAGGAGGGGTGTTGAAGAAGACCTGGCTTCGCGATTCGGTAGATGACCCCAAGGTTTTTCACTCCCCCCTTGAGGGGGAGTCACAGAGGCCGAGTCCTATGGACGAAGGCCGATGTGGTGGGGGGACGATTCTAATATATAGACCCCCACAAAATAGAAGCTCCCCCCACCGATTCAGCCTTCGCAAAAACCGCTCGGCTTCATCGACTCCCCCTCAAGGGGGGAGTGAAATCAAAAGCGTGTGCGCAACTCAAAATCGCTTCCCGGGGGTTTTTCAACAAGCTCATATATGCGACCCGATCGGTTTGCGGCATGTGGGCCGCATATATGCGGCCCCTACATACCCTCCGACGAAGCGGTATCGCGTCGCCGTTATACCGACATCGCAGGCTTTTTCGACAACCCCGGAGGCGGCGGGCTGATGGGCGTCACCTTTTCCCTCCTGCGCCTTCTCGCCTGGCGGCGCCTGAAGGAAGAGCCGTTTCGCCTGGCTCTCACGCTGGTGGGCGTGGCGCTGGGCGTCGCCGTGTTCATCGCCGTCAAGATGGCGAACGAGACGTCCACTCGGGCGTTTGAGAACAGCCTGGTGGCCATATCCGGCAAGACGCAACTCGAAGTATCCGCGGGCGGGCTGGGCGTGGATGAGGATTTGATCTTAAGGCTCCGGGCGATGGGGGAAGTGAAAAGAGCGGCGCCCGTCATCCAGCAGCATGTCTGGGTGAGACGGGCGGATGCTTCCGAAGCGAGGTGGCGGCGCGGTACTCCTGCGCAAGGACGCGCCGTCCTGACCCTGGGACTCGACCTGCTCGGAGACAACGACTTCAGGGGCTATGAGTTCGAGAATAAATACTCACGCGAAGAGATTCTCTCACGCATCGCCGACCCGCAGGGTCTGTTCATCGCCCGGGGAGTGGCGGATGCGCTGGACGTGGGTGTTGGCGATTTCGTCGAACTCGAGGCCGTGCGGAGGATGCGCTTTCGCGTCCGCGGCGTCTTGAAGCCCGAAGGCATGGCGAAGTCGATGGACGGCCGCCTCCTCGTCATGGACATCGGCGCCGCGCAGGAGGTCTTCGAGCGTTACGGCCGTCTGGACCGGATCGACCTGATTTTAGAAGATGGAGGTGAAATCGAATCGATCCGCGAAAAAATCCGGAGCATTCTCCCGCCCGGCGCGATTGTCGAGCGGCCTGCGCGGCGCGGACGCGACGTGGAGAAGATGCTTGCGTCGTTCCAGCTCAATCTCACGGTTCTGAGCGTCATCTCGCTCCTGGTGGGCTGCTTCCTGATCTACAACACGATGTCGGCTTCTGTCCTGAGGCGCAGGGGTGAAATCGCCACCCTGCGCTCACTGGGCATGACGGCGAGAGAAATCATATTCCTCTACGGGGCGGAGGCGCTTTGCATCGGCCTGGCCGGCTCGTTCCTGGGCGTTGCGATGGGGGTGTTCATGGCCCAGGGCGCTCTCTCGTTCATCTCCCAGACGATTCGGAACCTCTATGCGTTTCTGGAGGTGCGGCACGTTCTCTTTGGACCACGAGAACTATTCTGGGGATTCGGCGTGGGGCTGGGCGTTTCTCTCGTTTCGGGGATATTTCCGGCGATCGCAGCCTCGCGCCAGAGTCCGCATCAAGGCATTGTGGAGAGACAGGGAAAAGTGGAAGTGCGCCCCAAAGTCATCGCCGCTTTCGTTGCAAGCGCCTTGCTCACCGCCCTGATCGCCTACTGGCTGAACTTACAGGCCTTGGCGGGGGGGACACCCTGGCCCGGCTATCTCTCGGCGGCGGCGGTCATCCTGGCCACCGCGCTTTTCAGCCTGCCGGTCGTTTCGCTGGGTTCGTTCGTCGTCCGGCGGGTTCTGGGCGGCGCCGTGAACGTCTGGCTCGCCGCGCATGGTCTGGGCAGGCACCCGCACCGGAACGCGGTCACGCTGTCTTCGCTGGCGATTGCCGTGGCCATGCTGGTGAGCCTCATCATCATGATCGAGAGCTTCCGCGCCACGGTGGAAGTCTGGACGCAGCAGACGCTGAGAGCGGATTTCTACGCAGCGCCCGCTTCCCGTTTCATCAAGGGGTCGAGGGCGAGCATTTCGGAAGATGTTATCAGGACCATCGGGGGCGTTCCGGGCGTCGCGGCTGTGGGTGGGTTCAGGGCCGTGCGCCTGCCCTGGCGCGGGGAGCGCATTACGCTTGCGGGCGGGGATTTCCGGGTCGAGGCTGAAAGGAGCCATAAGCTGTTCTTAGAAGGCGATTCGAAAGAAACGCTCACGAGGGCGAGGACGCGAGGCGAGGCGATTATCACGGAGACCTTCTCGAACCTCTACGGCGTGAAAAAAGGAGACCTCCTGCGTCTCCCGGCTCCGGGGGGTGAGGTCTCAGTGCGTATTGCGGGCGTGTATTACGACTACACCACGGACGGCGGTTTCGTCGTCGTGGATCGCACTTTTTTCAAGAAGCATTGGGGCGATGATCGCCTGAGCGCCCTGGCGATATATCTCACGCAAAATGCGCGGCCCGAAGACGTCCGCAAATCGCTCGAAAACGCCCTGGATCCCACCATGGTGCTTATCTCGAACGCCGGTCTCAAAAAGCGCGTATCGAGCATCTTCGACCAGACCTTCGCCATCACCTATGCGCTGGAGTTTATCGTCGTCCTGGTGGCCCTGCTCGGCGTGGCCACGGGGTTGAGTTCCAACATTTTAGAGCGTGTTCATGAAATCGGCGCGCTGCGCGCCATGGGCTTGAATCGCAGGGGCATCGTATATGCCATGATGGGAGAGGCCGTCATTCTGGGTGTTCTCTCCGTGCTCGCTGGTCTTGCGTCCGGCGTTTGCCTGGCGGCCATTTTGATTTTCGTCGTCAACAAGCTGAGTTTCGGCTGGACGATCCAGTATATCTTCGCCTGGAAGGGCATGGCGGCGTATCTTCTCGTCGTGGTTCTCGCCTCACTGGCGGCGAGTTGGCTCCCTGCGAGAGCCGCCGCGAGAATCCCCATTCGAGAGGCCTTGAGCGAGGAATGAAGAAACCATTCACATCTCTTCTGGCCGCCCTCCTCGTCCTGAGCGCTGCGCCCGCGCATTCTGAAAGTTGGCGGCAGGCGCTTCCCGGCTATCGCTATCAGTTCCCCCGCGATCACGGCGCACACGAGGCGTTCCGCACGGAGTGGTGGTATTTCTCGGGAAACTTACAAGATCCTGGAGGCGAGAAATACGCCTTCATGCTCACGTTTTTCCGGGTGGGACTTCGCCCGGGAGCGCCCCCAAAATCGAAAAGCCGCTGGGCGCTCAGGAATCTCTATTTCGGGCATTTCTCGGTCCTGGACGCGAAGCGCGGAAAGCACCGGTTTTCCGAGCGAATCAGCCGGGGCGCTCTCGAGCAGGCGGGCGCTTCGGAGGCGGGTCTCGACGTCTGGCTTCGCGACTGGCGCGCCGAAAGCGCGGGTGGGAAGGGCGCACCCTCGTTCCGGATAAGCGCGTCGGCGCCCGGGATGAAGCTGCGCCTCGATCTGAAGCCCGGGAAACCTCTCGTGATTCACGGGGAGGACGGGGTGAGCCAGAAAGCGCCCGGTCCCGGCCGTGCTTCTCACTACTATTCGTACACGCGGCTTCTGGCGTCGGGCGCTCTCGAAATCGAAGGGAGGAGGCTCGACGTGCGCGGAACGGCGTGGATGGATCATGAGTTCGGCTCGAACCAGTTGACGAAGGACCAGGTGGGATGGGACTGGCTGAGTCTCCAGTTGTCCGACGGACGGGATTTGATGTTATATCTCATGAGGCGAAAAGACGGGAGCGTGGAGCCCACGAGCAGCGGTACGCTGGTGGAGTCGGACGGCAGCGCCACGCACCTGCGACTCGAGGATTTCCGCTTCAAGGGCGTGGATACCTGGAAGAGCGAGCGAAGCGGCGCGGTCTATCCCATGGGATGGGAGGTCGAGGTGCCCGCCCACGGCATTCGCTTGCGGGTTGCGCCTTACGCCCGCGCACAGGAGATAGAATCGAAGGGCAGCACGGGGATCACCTATTGGGAAGGGGGCGTTTTCGCCGATGGCGCTTCGGGTGAAAAAAAACTCACGGGGGTGGGCTTTATCGAGATGACGGGGTACGCTCCCGAGGGACGACCCAAATTCTGATTTTCATACTCCCTTCGGGGGGCTGTTGAAAAAGTCCTGCAATGCCGATATGACGGCGACGGAATATCGCCTTGCCAGAGGGTGTGCAGGTCAGACATATATGTCTGACATATGGGGTTGTTGAAGAACCCTTGTCTTCGTGCCCCGGAAACTGCCAACGCCTCTTT
>CAYTSP010000353.1:0-29845 GCA_964440505.1 uncultured Nitrospinaceae bacterium | reverse complement strand
TTCGGCTTCCTCGACTCCCCCTCAAGGGGGGAGTGAAATATAGCACGCTCCCTCTGGGGAGTTTTTCAACGACCCCTTCTCGTTCAGGACGCATGGCCGGCGCATTTGCGCGCATTTGCCGTCCGTGCGGATTCGGGGGATTCCGGTATGATGGTGGAGCCGATTGGCTTGTTCGAGAATACGGAATTTCCGCAAATTTCGCTAAAATACGATAAATCCACGGGGTTTTTCCGGTAAATTTCCGGACATTTTCGAGGGGAAATGCGGGCGGATGCGGGCGCAAAAACCGCCTCCGGCGGCCGGATCCGGCCGCCGCCACACCCAGGCGCGGGGGAATGCTGCCACGGCTCCTCAGACCTGCGATAACGGCAAATGCGGGGAAATGCGTTTTTCTCGCACAGACACCCGAGTCGTCTTGACACCCGGGGGCCATGTTGGTAGGTTCGCGCCCGTAAATTTCGTTGCCGCAACCTCTCGCCTGGGGGACAGAAGGGCATGGCCTCCGATCCTTCTCCGGGAGAAAGCAGCGGATCGCAAGCGAAGAAAACGACCGGGCCGCGGGACCGGAAAATTCGCAGAGGCGTGCGAAACGTGCATCTCGCGGCGCTGGGATGGAATTTTGTGACGGCGCCGCTCGTAGGCGGCGGCATCGGGTATGTCATTGATTATTATGTCGATACATATCCGTGGGCGATGGTGGTCGGATTGTTTCTGGGTTTTGTTTCCGCTTTTATCGATCTCATCAGAGGCGTTCGCTGAATGCAAAACCAGGACCAGCCCTCACGCGCCCTCAGAAGCATCGAAAACTCCGGCTGGCTGCTGCTGGCGGTCATGAGCGCCGCAGGGCTGATTCTGAAGGATGTTTCGACGGCCGCCGGCGTGGCGGTCGGCGGGGCGTGCGGGCTTGGCAGCTTCCGAATGATGGATGTATACTTCGCCCGCATTTTTCGAAAAAACTTGAACCGCCCGAAATGGTGGCACCACGTCTTATACATTTTGCGATTCGTCGCCCTCATCGGGATATTGGCGCTCGCGATAGGCTGGGCCCGGCTGCCAGTCGTGAGTGTCGCGGCAGGACTGGCGATTCCACCATTGGCTATATTCATTCACGGGGCTCGAAGCGCTTTCCGAACCCAAGGGTCGACAAGGGCATAACGCATGGAAAAATTTCACCCGTTCCTGTATTTCGACATCCCGGCGCTGTCCGCCTATCCGAACATCGTCTACAGCTGGCTGGTGATGGTGTTCCTCATCGCGAGTTCATTGATCATCACCAAATCCTTGCAAAAGATACCCTTTGGCGGACAAAACGTGTTCGAGGCGATTTTCGATGCGTTTTCCGCTTTCATGGAAGGCCCCCTCGGCAAAGAGGGGCGGCCCTTCTTCCCCCTCGTATTCACGTTGGGCACCTATATTTTCCTGTGCAACGTCATTGGGATCTTCCCCGGATTCATGGCGCCGACGAGCAACCTGAACACCAACGTGGGTTGCGCGCTCACCGTGTTTTTCGCTACGCATTACGTAGGATTCAAAAGGAACGGGACGGCGTATCTCGAGCATTTCACGGGCCCGATCATGTGGCTGGCTCCGCTCATGATTCCCATCGAGATCATCTCTCATCTCAGCCGTCCCCTCTCACTCACTTTACGCCTTTTCGGAAACATAACGGGCGAGGAACTGGTGCTCGGTGTTCTCATGCTGCTGTGCCTGCAACTTTTCCTGCCCCTTCCCTGGGCGATGCAGATGTTCATTATTTTCGGAAGTTTCATTCAGGCTTTTGTTTTCACCCTCTTGACCATGATATATATCGCCGGGTCTCTGGAAGGACACGACCACGACGAGGAACATGGGCATGAGGCCGCCCACGCTCATTAACAATAACGGTCCATACAGAAATCACTACAACAAGGAGATGTAAGGCATGAAACGTTTGGGAATGATCGGATTCACCCTAGCCAGCTTCGTAGCCATGGCCACCAATGCGTTCGCCGCCACCGCCGGTGATGCCGGAAGCGGTGAAGTCTTGAAATGGAGAATGATCTCCTCATCATTCGCATTGGCCATCGCTGCCGTCGGCGGTGCTTTCGCCCAGGGCAGGAGCATTGCCAGTGCGCTGGACGGCACGGCGCGCAACCCGGGGGCAGGCGGAGATATTCGTGTGTCGATGATCATCGGTCTCGCCCTGATCGAGTCCCTCGTCATTTACACGTTCGTTATCTGCCTAATCATCATCCTTGGCTAGATAAACCGGCATTGGCAAGAATCACAAAGGGGGGAGCTTTCGAGGCTCCCCCTTTTCGTGTAGTGCGATGTTGATTGTCCGGATGCGCGCGCTCAGGAAATCCTTTTCTCGTAAAAAACCGGTTCAGGATTCTTTTTTTACGATGCTGCACAATCCCCACTTGCCCTCTTCATCGAAACGCATAGAATCTAACCTCGTTTGAGGGGCGTCATTCTCTGCGGGAGTCTCTTTTCACCTCTAAATTGCGGATGCGCATAAAGTCGATGTGGGAAAACACAAAAACGAAAATTCCTGATGCTACCGTCAACCGGTTGTCCACGTACGCCCGTATACTCGACCAGATAAAAAGTGAGGGAAACGAACTCATCGCGTCCGCCGATTTGGCGCAGCAGTGCGGATTCAAGCCTGCCCAGATCAGAAAAGATCTTGCATATTTCGGCGAATTCGGCGTACGCGGCAAGGGCTATTACATCAAGGAATTGAGGTACAACCTCAAAAAAATCCTGGGTGTGATCCAAACATGGAAAGTCGTACTCGTTGGAGCGGGAAACCTCGGTTCAGCTCTATTGGCATATAAAGGTTTTCTGGCCCATGGCTTTGAAATCGACGCTGTCTTCGACAAATTCCCCGAAAAAATACCCCCTCACCGCACCGGCTCTCTTCCTGTGCTGGCAATGTCAAGTCTGCATGAAGTCGTGAAAGAAAAGCAGATCAAGATCGGCATCATCGCGGTACCGAGCGAAAGTGCGCAAAATGTAGGAACGGCACTTGTCAATGCCGGTATTACGGGCATATTGAATTTCGCTCCCACGCAAATTCAAACGCCGCGACATGTGAAGGTGAAAAATGTAGATTTAGGCAGTGAACTAGAGCACTTGTCATTTTATCTCTCTCAGAATACTTGAGGGGTTCGCAACGATATGAATGAACCACAAGCCTTCTATATCCTGGCCTTTGATACTTCGACTCCGAAAGGAAAGTGCTCCGTACTTTGTCCAAACGAAGCAGAGGGGGAGGTGTTTCTCTCAGAAGATATACGCATTTCCAAGACGCTGTTGCCACAGGTAGAACAACTCTTGATTTCAAGAAACATCGATACAAATACAATTCAGGCAATTGGAGTCTCCATAGGCCCAGGCACTTTTACCGGGCTACGCGTAGGACTTTCTTGCGCGAAAGGACTTTCATTGGGTCTGGGCTGTCCATTGTACGGTTTTTCATCTTTAGAAATCATGGCGATGGACGCACTGTCGAGTGAAATTCGCACGGGCCGCTGCCTGCCCGAATATATCCTCCCCTATCGAGACGCCAGGTATGGGGAGTTGTTTGCCGCGTTGTTTGAAGTATCCGGAAACCCGGAATTTTCTCGTGGAATTCCCCTCACCCGCGCCCGGGAGGACGAAATCATCACTCCGGACGAGTTTCGCCCCCCGAAAGACGGCAACACGCTACTCGCAGGGGAAAAAGAGAAATTGCCCGAAAGCTTCGCTCTTGAAGTTTCGAAAGGGTCAATCAGGCACCAAGAGGTTGATTCCTCGGCCGTTGCGACCGCATTGCTTACCCAAAGAGCCCTCCAAACTCAAACACCTCCGTATAACGCCAACATATCGCTGAATTATTGTCGAAAATCACAGGCGCAAACCAAATGGTGCAACCCACAGGGTTGATCCCTGGCCCAACCTTTCGTACATTAAGGGATTATTCATAGACACGATTACAACAATAAATGAGAACCCAGAATTTTCACCACGAATACCTGCGGAGGAGAATTTTAATTGGAAACAACCGAAAAAGTGGAAGAAGCATTGAATCTGGACGATGAACTCACGCACCTAAAAAAAGAACACGCTGTTTTAGATGAAAAGATTCTCGCTCTTGAAAATATTCGCTTCCCCTCTCCGGAAGAGCAACAGCAGATAAAACTGCTTAAAAAAGAAAAGCTCGCTATCAAGACGCAATTGGAAACAATGGAGAATAATTGATAATCGGCATTTCACCCGATGAAATAGGCTAGAGCATTGAAAGAGAAGATTTTACGTTTTCGCTCTTGACCAAAACGAAAAAGGTGCAGTAATATCAAAACGATTGTTCAGTTGTGTATGTCTTAGATTTATTCAAAGTTTTGAAGCACGGATAACAAGGAAAACGGCCATATGGGTCCGGAAAAAATGTTGTGGGATAAGGAGTCTGGCGTAAGAAGGGGGCGGTGTGCCCCTGTGCGCCGTCCCCTGATTTCTTCTTAACGACCTGCCGGCATCATCCGGCGTTTTTCGGATCGACTTTATTGCCAGAGTGAGAATAAGCTCAACTGGCTGAGAGGAAATGGCCGTGGCGACCAAGGCGAAAAGCCAAACCGCAAAACAACCCACAAAACTGAAGCCGCAGAAAATATCTGGCGCTGAGATTGTCTATCGCAGCCTTGAGCGTGAGGGGGTGAAGTACGTTTTCGGACACCCGGGCGCCATACTTCTGACGGTCTTGGACTTATTCCTTAAAAGAAGCAAAATCAAGCACTTGCTCATTCGGCACGAGCAGTGCGCCGCTCATATGGCGGAAGGCTACGCACGCGCCAGCGGTGAGGTCGGCGTATGCCTCACCACCTCCGGGCCAGGCGCTACGAACCTCATCACGGGCATCACGGACGCCTACATGGATTCCATTCCCATCGTATGCTTCACTGGGCAAGTCGCCACCTCAATGGTGGGCAACGACGCCTTCCAGGAAGCCGACATTGTAGGCATGACCAGAACCATCACCAAGCACAACTATCTGGTGAAAAGCACAGATGATCTTGCTGAAACCATTCAAGAGGCTTTCTACATTTCACGCACAGGCAGGCCCGGTCCGGTCCTGGTCGACCTCCCCAAGGATGTTCTCCTCGGCGATGGAAACTACCAGCTACCTGAAAAAGTGGACCTGCGCGGCTACAAACCCACGACCAAAGGCCATCCCAGGCAAATTCAGCGTGTGGCCGAAGCCATCGAAAAATCCAAACAGCCCCTGCTCTATGTGGGTGGTGGCGCCATTCACGCGGAAGCGCATTCGGAAATTGTAAAACTCGCGGAAACTGCGGAAATTCCGGTCACATATACTCTTTTGGGGGCAGGAGCTTTCCCGAGCGCCCATGAACTCTCATTGGGTATGCTCGGTATGCACGGTACGGCATACGCCAACTATGCGACCATGGAGTGTGACCTGCTCATTGCCGTTGGTGCGAGATTCGACGATCGCGTCACCGGAAAGGTTTCGGAATTCGCTACACGAGCGAAAATCATCCATATCGACATAGACCCCACCGCCATCGGGAAGAACAAGACCGCGGATATACCGGTTGTCGGCGACGCCCGCCAGGTACTCGTTGAAGTCAACAAACTCATCAAACCTCAGGCGCGTCCTTTGTGGAAAAAGCGGATCCAAAATCTGAGGACAGAATATCCGCTAACATTCGACTCTCCGGAGGGGGCGCCGATCAAGCCACAAGAGGCCATTGTCGCTTTAAGTGAGGAAGTGGGCGATAAGGCGATCATCACCACCGAAGTGGGGCAACATCAGATGTGGGCCGCTCAATTTTATAATTTCACTTTCCCGCGCCAGTTCATTTCATCCGGTGGCCTTGGAACGATGGGCTTCGGCTTTCCTGCAGCCATCGGCGTGGCGCTTGCAAGGCCGGATAAGCTGGCCATCGACATTGCGGGAGACGGCAGTTTTCAGATGGTGATGCAAGAAATAGCCACAGCCGTTCAATACGACATTCCCGTAAAAGTATTTCTGCTCAATAACGCCACGCTGGGCATGGTTCGTCAGTGGCAAGACTTGTTCATGGACCGACGATTTAGCGAAGTGGATTTCGAATCTTCGCCCGATTACGTCAAACTCGCGGAAGCATTCGGCGCCAGTGGCCGCCGGATTGTGGACAAAGAAGAAATCAGGCCCGCCATTCAGGAAATGATCAATACGCCAGGTCCCTTTATCCTGGACGTAATCGTCGACCCTGATGAATTGGTGTTCCCGATGGTACCCGCAGGCGGTGCGACAAAAGACATGATCGTTCGGGATAGTCGCAAAAAGATTCTTCAAGGCAAACTCAGCGCATTGCCCGACAACTAGGAGGTTTCATCCGTGGAGCTCAACGGCTCGCAAATCATGATTGAAGAGTTGAAGGCGGCAGGCATCGAGATGGCCTTCGGCATACCAGGCGGCGCTATCATGCCGTTTTACGATGAACTGTTGAAGGCTGATTTCCCGCACATCCTCACCCGGCACGAGCAGGGGGCGGCCCACATGGCGGATGGTTATGCGCGCGTGAGCGGCAAAGTCGCCATTGTCGTCACGACCTCAGGCCCTGGAGCCACGAATCTCATCACCGGACTCGCCAATGCGCAGATGGATTCCGTACCACTCGTCGCCATTACGGGCCAAGTCGCCACTAACATGATCGGCACCGACGCCTTTCAGGAAGCCGACGTGTACGGCTGCTCCATTCCGGTCACGAAATTCAACTGGCTCATCAAAGATGTTAATGAAATTCAACATGTTACGCGCGAAGCGATTCGCGTAGCGACTACGGGCCGACCCGGTCCCGTTCTGATCGATTTCCCTAAAGACATTCAAATCACCAAAGCGGTATACACGCCGCGAGAATCCGCTGAATCCCCTCTTCCGGCTCCCCGGGAGTATCCCGAACTCGACACGGAGGGAATCGACAAACTGCTCGCAGCCATAGAGCGGGCCGAGCGACCCGTCATCATCGGCGGCGCCGGCATCATCAAAGCCGGGGCATCGGCGGAACTTGCGGAATTCGCAAAAGCGGCCGGCATCCCGGTCATCAACACATTGTTGGGGCTTGGGGGGTTTCCAGGAACAGACGAGCTTTTTCTCGGTATGCCGGGCATGCACGGCACGGCCTACGCGAACTTTGCGCTATGTGAATGCGATTTACTCATCAATCTCGGCGCCCGTTTCGACGACCGCGTGACAGGCAAGGTATCGAGCTTTTGCCCCAAGGCGACTATCGCGCATGTCGACATCGACGACGCCGAGATCGACAAGCGAGTGCACACGCACATTCCGATTCTCGGGAACGTGCGGGACGTGCTGGTCGCGCTCAATGAGCATCTAAAACCCGGAGATTACGATGAGTGGCGTCAAACCTGGACGGATTGGAAGGAGAACTATCCCCTTCAATACGACTGGGACGGCTCCATCAAGCCCCAGTACGTGATCGATCAGATTCAGGAAATCACAGAAGGCAACGGCATATATGTTACTGGCGTAGGCCAGCATCAAATGTGGGCGGCGCAGTTTATCCGCTTCAACGAGCCCAAGACCTGGGTGACTTCCGGCGGTCTCGGCACGATGGGCTTCGGTCTGCCCGCCGCCATTGGCGCGAAATTCGCCCGTCCGGAGAAAGAGGTTTGGCTCATTGACGGCGACGGCAGCTTTGCGATGACGCTCGTCGAACTCGCCACGGCGGCGACCTATAACGTCCCCGTGAAGGTCGCCATCCTCAACAATGCGTACCTGGGAATGGTCCGTCAGTGGCAGGAGTTGTTCTTCGAGAAACGCTACTCGCACTCGCATTATCCGGAAAATCCCGATTTCGGCACCATTGCAGAGGGCTATGGCGTAAAGGGCATCAACATCACCGACGTGAACGAAGTACGAAATTCCCTCGACACGGCGGCCGAGCACGATGGGCCAGTGGTATTGAATTTCTTGGTCAACAAGGAGGAAAACGTCTGGCCCATGGTTCCCGCTGGCGCCGGAAATGATGAAATGCAGCTCGCCCCACCCTCCAGGGAAGCCAAATCATGAGACAGGTCTATTCTATTCTCGTCAACAACCACGCGGGCGTGCTATCACATGTGGCAGGCCTTTTCACGCGCCGTGGCTACAACATCGAAAGCATCGCCGCCGGACCGACGGAAGATACCACGATAACACGCATCGTCATCGTCGCCATCGGCGAGGAAAACGAACTCCACCAGATCGCCAAACAACTCCGCAAGCTCTACGACGTCCGGGAAGTCGAGCAAATCTCATATAATCAGGCCGTCACGCGCGAACTCGTTCTCGCGACAATTAAAGCGCCCCTGAATAGAAGAAGTGAAGTCATCCAACTCGCCAACGCCTTCGGAGCTCAGGTGATTAATATGACCGACGATACGGTGACGCTCGAAGCGAGCGGCAATGATCATAAGGTTAGAACCCTCCTCAAGGCATTCGAAGGCTACGGAATATCGCAAATGGCGCGCACGGGAATGATTTCGCTACCCTATGACGGCATGCCCGAGGATTGGGAGCCCATCGCATAATGTCCAAGAATTCCAACAAGAACACCAACGATGATACGCATACGATAGCGGTTTTGGTGGAAAACAAATTCGGCGTTCTCGCCAAGGTGGCAAGTTTGTTCAGCGCTCGCGGCTACAATATCGACAGCCTTTGTGTGGGGGTGACGCAGGACCCGAGCGTATCCCGAATCACTCTCGTCACGCGCGGAGACGCAAAAGTTCTCGAGCAGATCAGAAAACACCTCAGCAAGCTTATCGACACCTTCAAAGTGATGGACATGGGTGAGACGGATAGCGTCGAGCGAGAGATGATTCTCATCAAGATTTCGGCACCGAAAGCCGCGCGGCCCGAGATTTTTCAAATCATCGACGTTTTTCGAGGCCGTGTCGTCGACGTGTCCACGGATACTATTACTGTCGAAGTCACAGGGGACGAGGGTAAAATCCTCGCCATTTTGAATTTGCTCCAACCGTTCGGTATCAAAGAGATCGCCCGCACAGGCAAAGTCGCACTCACCCGTGGGGCCAAAACCCTCAAAGGCGCCAAAAATTAATCTATGAGCGAAAGAGGCTACTCCCGCAGACCATTTGTTGCGAGAGAAGGGTGGGGCTATGTTTCGGGTTTATCGGCCATCGGCCTCATTCCGATCTTCTTCGGGGGATGGATGTGGACGGCACTTTTTTTTCTGCTGGCCGCGGCCGTAGCCGGTTTTTTCAGAGACCCCAATCGCACCCCTCCCGATGAGCCGGGCGTCGTCTTGTCCCCTGCGGATGGCCGGGTCGTGGAGGTCGCCTCCACCGAGGATGGCGGAAGCGTGGTCCGGATTTTTCTCTCCCCTCTAGACGTTCATATCAACCGATCGCCCGTGGGGGGGAGAATATCGAGCATCCACTATCAAAAAGGCCGTTTTCTGGCTGCCTACAAAGAAGCCGCCTCAAGCATCAATGAGCAAAACGCCCTGGAAATCGAAGCGAACACGGGCGATAATTTCAGGGTCATTCAAATCGCCGGCGTCCTGGCCCGGCGGATTGTCTGCTGGACCAAAGCGGGCGATACCATAGGCGCGGGGGAGCGCTTCGGGCTGATTCAGTTCGGCTCGCGAACGGATCTATATTTTCCGGTAGGATATAATATATCCGTAGAACAGGGGCAGCGTGTTCGCGGAGGAGAGACCATCGTTGGACGAGCAAACAACCAGACAGCCACGGAATAAATTTGGTCGTCGTTCACGCAGGAGAAGACGTCGCTCTGGAAGGCGTTCTTTTCAGCGAGGGATTTTCCTGGTTCCCAATCTGCTGACGACGGGAAGCCTGTTTGCCGGTTTCTATGCGATCGTCGCTTCCATTCAGGGAAACTTCACCTGGGCCTCGCTGGCCATTTTGTTGGCTATCGTTTTAGATGGGCTCGATGGCACTGTCGCCCGGTTGACGAAAAGCACAAGCCCTTTTGGACTTCAATACGACTCGTTGTGCGACCTGACGGCGTTCGGCATCGCACCGGCCGTTCTGCTATATACCTGGCTCCTCGCCCCTTACGGGAGAATCGGCTGGCTGGCCACATTCATATTCGCTGCTTGCGGCGCCTTGAGGCTGGCGCGCTTCAACGTGCTGGCGCAAGCGGGCAGCGGTTCCATAGATTTTCGAGGACTGCCGATACCCGGAGCAGCGGGTGTTTTGGCATCCATCGTATATCTGGTTGAAGATTTTTCGATAAAGCCGCACGTCCCCTTTATCCTCATTGCGGCACTCAGCTATGTACTGGCATTCCTGATGGTGAGCACCATTCGCTACAAAAGTTTCAAGGATTTAAGCGGCCCTCTCAGAAGACCGTTCCGCGTCCTCGTCGGCGCTGTGCTGGCTCTGTTCGTGGCGGCGGCGATTCCTCAGGTGGTCGCCTGTCTGGCTTTTGTCGGTTACGCCGCATCCGGCCCCTATGGAATGATATCGAGATGGCGGAGAACCAAACGAGAGAGCGGTTCCGAAAACCTCGAAGAAACGCATTCGGAATCAACATAATCCTTCCCGAAGCTCGTCTCATGCCGCTGTAAACGGTTCGAATGATGAGCCGTATCTTATCTTCTTGCTTGTTTCCTCTCGATTGCGATCTCATCAAATAGTATTCATAATCTTTTCGACTCAACAACGTATTTGAAAGCCAAATTCATCTGAAGTCAGAGACAGTTCTTAACGATTCACGATGATGAGAGTCTCCGTGCCGAATAGTCAAAATTTCACTTCTCTGAAAACACATGGGCTGAATTTATCAATCGCCATTTTCTCCCTCGTGCTTTTCTTTACGCCGTCTTCCCCGCAGGCACAGCAAAATAGTGGTGCGAAATCACAAGCCCCGCCCACTCCGTCCTCGAAGAGCGACGAGGACAATCGGTTCTTGAAGGAACCAGAAGCGTCTATAGCCATCACGGCCGATGAGTTGCGAGAAGATCGGGAACGACAGCGGATAATCGGTCGCGGGTCTGCGGATATCCGGTATTTAGGCAAAAGGATTAAAGCTGACCACATCGAGGTCCAAACATCGACGCGCGATGGCGTTGCTACGGGAAATATCGTTTTTCAAACCACGAACGACCGCATCGTAGCCAACCGCATCGAGTTCAATCTCGATACTGAGCGGATGGTCGTGTTCAACGCACGCGGCATCATCGGCACCACATATTATGTAACGGGACGAGTGATAAGGCGCTTGTCAGAAGACCGGTATGAAATCCAGGGGGGCACTTTCACTACATGTGAAGGATATCTTCCAGACTGGGCTTTCGGCTTCGAGCGGGCAACCTTCCAGATCGAGGGCTACGCTCAACTCGAAGCCCCCACCATGACGGTGAAGGGCGTACCGGCGGCTTATTTCCCCTGGGCCATGGTGCCGATAAAAAAGAAAAGAGCCACCGGCTTCCTGCTGCCGGGCATCGGATCGAGCAGTCGAAGCGGTTTCCAGTTTTCTCCCACATTTTTCTGGGCCATCAATGATTCGTCTGACGCCACCTTGGGGGTCGATTACTTCACCAAGCGCGGCGCTCGCTACAAAGGAGAGTTCCGCTACGCGCCGAACCGAAACACCTCGGGACAGATAGCGGGACGCTACCTGAAAGACAAAATCGAGCGGGCAACCTTCTGGGACGTCAGAGGTTTCCATCGTACGAACTTCAAGGACATTGACGCCAATCTCCACGCCGTGATCGATTCGCAAAAACGTCCGCCAAGCGACCGCTCCCTCGAAAGCGATTTGCTGACTCGCACGCGCCAGGATACGGACACCCACGTCACTATCACGCAAAATCTTCCCAAATTATCAGGGCAACTTCAGTTGGGAATGAGGCGTCGCGAAGGTTTAGGCGAAAACGATGGGCAGTTGTTTCAAAGAGCGCCGGATATTGTTCTGGACATCCACAACAAACGTCTGGGGAAAAGTGATTTTTACTTTAACCTGGACTCCTCCTTCACCAATTTCAGAAAAACGGAGAACGAAAACACGCTCCGCTTGAACCGCTTTCACGTCGAACCATCTTTTTCGTTTCGTTTGGAGACTGTTCCCTGGCTTGGCCTGACGCCCGAAATCGGATTCCGCAGAACCCACTGGACGCATCAAAGGACAGAGCCGGGTGCAGATTCACATTTCGATGACACGCAACACGTGGAATCCGGCCTCTCGCGCGAAATGTGGTTTGCAAGGCTTCATGCGATTGGCCCGCGTTACAGCAAAGTCTACCGGGGAGAACTCGGCCCCTTCCGGGATTTCAAGCACATCCTCTCGTTTGAGACGACATATCAATACAGCCCGAACAACGACGCGTATGACAGAAGCCTGATTCTCCCCCTGGATACGGTGGACACTCTTCAGCACGAACATGCCATCGAATACGCTATCGTGAACCGTGTGCTGACGAAACTGCCTAAAAAAGACGGGTTCCAGACAAGGCAGTTGTTCCGCTACCGAATCAGCCAAACGTATGATCTCGTCGAAGCGCGAAGGAATGAAGAGCTCGATACGAAGCCGAAACGTCCTTTGAGCGACATTACTTTCAGGCTCGAATCGCGGCCTTTCTCCAAACTTCGTCTGCTGCAGCAATTCAAATACAACCCCTACGACTTGGAAATCAGCGAACACTCCACAGGTGTCTTTCTCGACGGCGGGAAGAAGTGGTACCTCAATCTCGAACGGACCTGGACGCGCCAAAGAGATGAATACCCGGAAAACGCAGAGGGAAGTTATCTGAATTTCTCCGGTGGGTTCTCCCTCCGCGAGCATCTTTCCCTCGAATACGCCTCGCGTTTGAACAAAACCGAAAAGACCACATTGGAGCAGAGCATCACGGCGCGCTACCTCGATTGCTGTTGGGGCATGGAGCTTACGTTCACCGACACCAAGGATAAAAGCGAAGTCTTCCTCGGCTTTAGCCTCATCGGCCTGCTCGAAGGTGAGAGAGCCCTGGGTTTCACGAGCAGACGAAATGCTATACGAGAAGGCGGACTCTCAGGAATCAGCTCATGGGCGACTTCGCCTTTCAAGTAAAAGCGCGGATTCTCTCTGATGCTTTTGAGCAAACCGCTCACTTGATGAAGCGTGAGGCAATTCAGTGAACATTTGCGTTATCGGCTGTGGATATGTTGGATTGGTCACGGGGGCCATTTTCGCCGATTTGGGTAACGACGTTATCGGCGTGGATATCGACAAAAACCGCGTGGATTCCCTGAACGCGGCCGACTGTCCTATCCATGAACCCAGACTGCCTGAACTGCTGAAACGCAACCTCAAAGAAGGCAGGCTCACTTTCTCGACCTCCATTCCCGAAGCTGTATCGACAAGTGAGATCATTTTCATATGCGTGGGCACGCCACCCGCTGAAGATGGGGGAACCGACCTCTCGCAAGTGGAGATGGCAGCGACAGGCATCGCCCATGCGGTGAATGGCTACAAAATTATTGTCAACAAAAGCACCGTGCCTGTCGGAACGGGGGATTTCGTCCGAGATGTCATCGAAAAAAATGGTGTCGCCGCGAAAGATTTCGACGTGGTCTGTAATCCGGAATTTCTGCGCGAAGGGCAAGCGGTGCGGGACACCCTCCAGCCGGATCGCATAATCATCGGCTCATCATCGGAAAAAGCGGCAAAAACCGTTGAGCTTCTATATCAAGCTTTAAGGGCTCCTTGCATCATTACGGACACACAAAGCGCCGAGTTGATCAAATACGCCTCGAACGCGTTTTTGGCAACGAAAATCACTTTCATCAACGCGGTGGCGAACCTTTGCGAGCAAACGCAGGCGGATATTCGGGAGGTCGTCAAAGGGGTTGGCGCAGATTCCCGAATTGGCCCTGCTTTCCTGGGAGCGGGGTTGGGCTATGGAGGTTCCTGCTTTCCAAAAGACGTGGATGCCCTGTTGCACGCCTCCAGAAGACTTGGCGCTGAAATGCCGATTTTAGAAGCCGTGAGAGCTGAAAACGACAGCCGGGTTCCCCGGTTTATACAAAGAATCATCGGGAGACTCGGCACGAAGAATAACTTGCCGCTCGAAGGAAAAACCATTGGCGTTCTGGGACTATCGTTTAAACCGGACACGGATGACATGCGAGAGGCCAAAAGCATCGAGATTTGCCATGCGCTACGTGAGACGGGAGCCAGACTGCGCGCCTACGATCCCATCGCCACCACAAACGCCCGGCGAATCATAGGGGATGACGGTATCGAATACTGCCAAAACCCCTACGAGGCAGCTAAAGGCGCTAGCGGGATCGTCATTGTAACCGAGTGGCGTGAATTTATTCAGTTGAATCTGAATCGCTTGAAATCAGAGATGGTGGAACCGGTTATATTCGACGGACGAAATGTCTATTCTTCTGAACAAGTAACAGATGCCGGCTTTGAATACTTCAGCATCGGGAAAACACCTTCCAAACCTAAACAATGAAAAACTCTCGCGTTGTGGTAACGGGCGGAGCGGGCTTCATCGGCTCCCATTTGTGCGACAAACTCATCGCGCTTGGCAACGACGTCATATGCGTCGACAATTTACTTACAGGGCATCGGCTAAATATCGAACATCTTCTTAAAGACGGACATAAAAACTTTACGCTCATTGAACACAACGTGAGCGAACACATTCACGTCGAGGGAAACGTGGGCGCCGTTTTTCATCTCGCGAGCCCGGCCAGCCCGAATGACTATTTGAAATTTCCCATCCAAACGTTAAAAGTCGGCTCCCTCGGCACGCATAATGCCCTGGGGCTTGCGAAGGAGAAAAAAGCGCGCTTTCTTCTGGCCTCCACTTCGGAAGTCTACGGCGACCCCCAGATTCATCCGCAGAACGAGGAATACTGGGGACACGTCAATCCCATCGGTCCTCGCGGCGTGTATGACGAAGCCAAGAGATTCTCAGAAGCGATGACCATGGCCTACCACCGTACCCACCACCTCAACGTACACATCGCCCGCATCTTCAATACCTATGGTCCGAGAATGCGAATCGCCGACGGTCGCGCGATACCCGCTTTTATTTCACAGGCCATCAGAAATGAACCCATCAGCGTTTTTGGCGATGGAAAGCAGACGAGAAGCTTTTGTTTCATCACCGATCTCATCGATGGCGTCATCAAACTGATGGACAGCGAAATTCATGAACCCGTCAACCTCGGAAATCCTTCCGAGATGACGATTCTCGACCTGGCGGAGAAAATCATCGCGCTCACAGGCGCAGACTCGGAAATCCGGCATGAGGCGCTGCCTGTCGATGACCCGAAAATTCGACAACCCGACATCGAGAAAGCGAAAAAACACCTTGGCTGGGAGCCGACGATTTCGCTGGAAATGGGTATTCTGGCCACAATAGATGACTTCAGGAAACGATTGAACATCAACCCTTGAAATTCAGCCCTTGGATCGGCTAGATTGCAGAGCATCAGGTGGATTCCCTGCTCCACCTCCCCTACCGCCCCACTGCTCAGAGGCATCCTTTGGGATCATCGGCAAAGGAATACCTGGCCGAACGCGCCGTGAAGTATGCGTCGCTAGCCACGAGCGACTACTCCCGGCAGGTAGACGATATCTCCAGCGTCATCGTCGAATGCCTGGTGTCCGAAAGGAAAATTATCGCCTTCGGCAACGGGGGGAGCGCCGCGCTCGCCATGCACTTCACGGGCGAACTCGTAGGCCGCTTCATGGCTGATCGCGCTCCCCTGCCCGCTATCTGCCTCAGCGGCGATACGAGCGCCCTCACCGCTATCGGGAACGACTACGCGTACGAGGAAATTTTTGCACGGCAAATTCAGGCGCACGGACAAGCGGGAGACGTCGCCCTGGGTCTGAGTACGAGCGGCAAGTCCGCCAATGTCGTCTCCGCTCTCAAGCGAGCCGACGCCATTGGGTTGGTTGGCGTCGCGATGACCGGCGGCAGCGATAGCCCTGCCTCCCAGGCCGCCAAATATGCGGCGAAAGTGCCATCGAATGACACCGGTTTCATTCAGGAAGCCCATGAAGCCGCTCTTCATTATATTTGCCACCGTATTGATGATGTTTTCACCAGGGATTCGCAAGAACGAAAAATCGCCTCTAATGGTTGAGTGAAAACGACGACGGGACGCGAGACGTGGAAATCGGAGTTTTAGGCAGCGGGAGCAGAGGAAACGCCGCTTTGGTTCGCTCGAACGGCGCGTCGTTTCTCGTCGATGCGGGCCTCAGCGCGAGGCAAATCACAAAGCGCCTCGAAACCTACGGCATCCACCCACAGGACCTGATGGCCATCGTGCTGACGCATGAACACATCGATCACATCAGAAGTGCGGGCACTTTGGCGAGAAGGTGGAACCTGCCACTTTGGACGAACAAAGCCACATACACGGCAAGTCAGGAGACGATAGGCGAGACGCCTGCATGGACGGAGATCGAAGTGGGACTCCCCTTTCACATCGGCGGCATACGGGTCGAACCTTTCAGCACGCCCCATGACGCGGCCGATCCGTTCGGGTTGATATTCAGCGATGAAGACGGGCGCCGCGTCGGTTTCGCCACTGACATGGGATTCGTCACAAACCTCGCGCGCCAGAGACTCCAGGGACTCCAAGGTCTCGTCCTGGAATTCAATCATGACGTGGAAATGCTCATCAACGGCCCTTACCCCTGGCCGACCAAACAGAGGATTCGAGGAAAACTCGGACACCTCAGCAATGAGGACGCAGCCAAGCTGCTCAAGAACATCGTCACGGCCGACTTCGAGTGGCTCATTTGCGCTCATATCTCACAAGAAAACAATGAGAACCAGCTTCTTCTGGAGACGGCCCGAAAAGCATTGAACAGCCATGAACGGCGAAATCTCCTGAGCGCCTCCCAGGATGAGCCGACTCCCCTCGTGGGCGCCGGAGGAATAGCGGAGGAACTCTCTTGATTCCGAGATACACACGCCCCGTAATGGCGAAAATATGGGAAGAGCGGGAAAAACTGCAGCGTATGCTCGACGTAGAAATAGCCGTTTGCGAGGAAATGGGCGCACGCGGCGAAATTCCCGAGGAGGCGCTTGAAGAGATCAAATCGAAAGCGGCTTTCGAACCCGAGCGAATCAAAGAGATCGAGCGCGTCACAAAGCACGACGTCATCGCCTTTCTCACCAACGTGGCGGAGCACGTAGGGCCGTCCTCGCGCTACATTCACCTCGGCATGACGAGCAGCGACGTCCTGGATACCGGGCTTGCGCTTCAGCTTATATCCGCAGCCGACATCATTCTCGATGACATCCGGGAACTTAAAACGACCCTGAAAGAACGCGCTCTGGAGCAAAAACACACCATCATCTCAGGCAGAACCCACGGGATGCACGCAGAGCCCACAACCTTGGGTCTCAAAATAGCCACCTGGTACACTGAGTTCGAGCGCGCTTCTGAGCGAATGCAAAGCGCACGCGAAACCGTACGCGTCGGCCAGATATCAGGCGCTGTGGGCGCGTGCCCCCACATCCCACCGGATGCCGAAGAGGCAATTTGCGAGCGCCTGGGTCTCAAGGTCGACCGTGTTAGCAGCCAAATCATCCAGCGCGACCGCCATGCGGAGTATCACCTTGCTCTCGCTCTGGTGGCGGCGAGCATATCCCGCGTGGCGACGGAGGTGCGCCATCTGCAAAGGAACGAAGTGGGCGAGGCGGAAGAGTTCTTCAGCAAGGGCCAGAAAGGAAGTTCCGCCATGCCCCACAAGAGAAACCCCGTGGTTTCGGAACAACTCTGCGGACTGGCCCGTGTGGTGCAGGGAAACGCCACGGCGGCCCTGCAGAACGTCCCTTTATGGCACGAACGCGACATCTCCCACTCATCCGTTGAACGCGTGATATTGCCGGACAGCACGATTCTCGTGGATTACATGCTGGCCAAACTCAACGATTTGATGAAAAACTGGGTCATCTATCCCGACAAAATGCTGGAAAATCTCGCGAGCTCGAAGGGATTGCTGCTCAGCGAGCACGTCATGCTCGCATTGATTCGCAAAACGGGCATCACGCGGGAGGAAGCCTACACACGCGTTCAGGCTCCCGCCATGGAAGTATGGGCCGATGGAGGCGATTTCCAAGCCAAATTGGCGGCGGATCCCCAAGTGGGCGGCGAACTGGGTGAAGAGGAACTCGCCCACTGCTTTGACATGGACGCCCATCTGAAAAATCTGGACCGTATTTTCGAACGAGTATTCGGCCCCGGTAAGGAATGAAACTGAATACACGGGGTGACAAACACAGGTTCGTTTATGTTAGGATAACGGCTCTTGATCGCCCGGAATGGTCGTTTTCTAACCCGTTCAAATGATGGAATAACCCCTAATACGAAGGTTCGAATTCAGCGATCCTCGGATGGAGAATTGTTCATGGAACACGGCAAACAGGTTTACGAAGGCAAAGCCAAGATCATCTACGAGACCGACAACCCCGACTACTATATCCAGTTCTTCAAGGATGATGCGTCCGCCTTTAACGCCAAGAAACTGGGCACCATCGAATCCAAAGGCGTTTTCAACAACTCCATCTCCTCTCGCCTGCTGCAAGAAGTGGAGCGACAGGGCGTGCCCACGCATTTCGTGGAAAAACTCTCCGAGCGGGAGATGCTTGTGAAAAAACTCGACATCATTCTGGTCGAAGTGGTGCTGAGGAATATCATCGCGGGAAGTCTGGCCAAGAGAATGGGCGTGGAAGAAGGCGCGCGTCTTCCAATCACGATCGTCGACCTGCATCTGAAAAACGATGAACTCGATGACCCGCTCATCAACGAAGACACCGCCGTGGCCTTCGGCTTGGCGACGCGCGAAGAACTCGCCCAGATGCGTGAATACGCCTTCAAGGTGAACGACATCCTTACTTCGTTCTTCTCCGAGCGCAACATTGACCTCGTGGATTTCAAGCTCGAATTCGGACGCTGCGCGGCCGAGGGCGGCAAGCTGTTGCTGGGCGATGAAATCACGCCGGATGGTTGCCGTTTCTGGGAGAAAGGAACGGGCCGGAAACTGGATAAGGACCGCTTCCGCAGGGATTTAGGACAGGTTGAAGACGCATACGCCGAAGTCGAAAAACTCGTCATAGAATAACTTTCGCCCTGAGGTAGCGATGCCGAAAGCCCTGGTCTACGTGACATTCAAAGCGGGCGTGCTCGACCCCCAGGGGGAAGCCGTCCGGGGAGCGCTCTCTTCTCTTGGATTCAAGGGCGTGAACGACGTGCGTGTCGGGAAATTCATCGAGATTGAACTCGAAGACACCGACGACATTCTTGCCGATCTGGAGAGAATGTGCCAGGGCCTACTCGCGAACCCCGTCATCGAAGACTACCGTATCGAAATAACGAATGAATCCAAGAACGGCGAGAAAAGGTGATGCATTTCGCCGTCATCGTCTTCCCTGGTTCCAATTGCGACCATGATTGCTACCACGCCATCAAGGACGTTCTCAAACAACCAGTGCGGTTCGTGTGGCACAAGGAAACCTCTCTTGGAGACGCGGAGGTGGTGATACTCCCCGGAGGCTTCAGCTACGGGGACTACCTAAGAGCCGGCGCCATATCGCGCTTTTCTCCCATCATGAAGGCCGTTTCCATACATGCCCGGGACGGACGCCCCCTGCTCGGCATATGCAACGGTTTTCAGTGCCTGACCGAATCGGGCCTCCTGCCCGGAGCCTTGAGACGAAACGAGTCGCTTCGCTTCGTTTGCGATGATGTTTGGCTCAAATGCGAAACGTCGAGAACCCCCTTCACCTGCAACATCGAGCCGGAAGAAACTCTCAAAATGACCATCGCGCACGGCGAGGGAAACTACTTCTGCGATTCCGGGACGCTCGCCGAACTCGAAGACAACGATCAGATCGTTTTTCGCTACACGGACGTGAATGGTGACGTGAACGCGCAAGCGAATCCCAACGGCTCGATGGAAAACATCGCGGGCATATGCAACCTGCAGGGAAACGTTGTGGGCCTCATGCCGCATCCCGAGCGCAGTTGCGATCCTCTGCTGGGTGGCGAGGACGGGCTACGGATGTTCACGTCCGTCATGCAAATGGTGATCTCATCATGATCACGACTGACGTTCTCGCCACAGAGGAGATGGCACTTGACCATGGCCTTTCCCCGGACGAATGGAAGAAGATTACGGAAACCCTGGGGCGCAAGCCCAAGGTCATGGAACTCGGCGTATTCTCCGCCATGTGGAATGAGCACTGTTCGTATAAAAGCAGCCGCGTTCACCTGAAAAAATTTCCCACGCAGAGCCCCCATGTCCTGCAGGGACCCGGTGAAAACGCCGGCGTCGTCGATCTAGGCGAGGGCATGGCCGTCGCATTCAAAATGGAAAGCCACAATCACCCCTCCTTCATCGAACCATACCAAGGCGCGGCCACCGGGGTGGGCGGCATTTTGCGAGATATCTTCACGATGGGCGCACGACCCATCGCGCTGCTCGACAGCCTGCGTTTCGGGGCGCCGGAACATCCCCGCACTCCTTATCTCGTCGGTGGCGTCGTAGGCGGCATCGCGGGCTATGGAAATTGCATCGGCGTTCCAACGGTGGGCGGAGAAACGAAATTTCACCCCTGCTATAACGGGAACATTCTGGTGAACGTCATGTGCGCGGGCATCATGCGATCAGACGCCATATTCCGGGGCACAGCTTCCGGCGTTGGAAATCCGGTCATTTATGTCGGCGCGCCCACCGGGCGGGACGGCATTCATGGCGCGTCCATGGCATCGGCGGGGTTCGACGATTCCGCCCTCGAAAAAAGACCCACCGTTCAGGTGGGGGATCCCTTTCGGGAAAAACTCCTGCTCGAGGCGTGCCTGGAACTGATGAAGCGCGGCGCCGTGGTCGGCATTCAGGATATGGGCGCCGCCGGGCTCACCTCCTCTTCCGTCGAAATGGCGGGCCGCGCCGGCACAGGGCTTCTCCTCCGTCTGGATGCGGTTCCTTGCCGGGAAGAGGAGATGACGCCATATGAGATGATGCTCTCGGAAAGCCAGGAGAGGATGCTGCTGGTAGCGGAAAAAGGAAGAGAATCCGAGGTGCGAGAGATATTCGAACGGTGGGACCTCCCAATGTCCGTCGTGGGGGAAGTAACCGGGGACGGGAGGCTTCGCGCAACTTTCGGAGGGGATGAGGTCGCCGACCTGCCGGTATCATCGCTGACGGATGATGCGCCAGCCTATGATCGCCCCAGAGAACCCGAACGAGGACTCCCACCAGACGATCCGCTACTCAAACTGCCGGAACCTGAAGACATGGGCTCCACTCTGCTCAAGATGCTGGGCCACCCCAACCACGGAGACAAAAAGCCGATATGGCGCCAGTATGACTATAACGTCCGCACGAACACGTTGACCCCTCCGGGCGGAGACGCCGCCATCATCCGTCTGAAGGGTACGAACAAGGCGCTAGCCCTTACGGCAGATGGGAACGCACGATACGGCATGCTCGATCCCTACAAGGGGGGAATGCTCGCCGTGGCGGAAGCCGCGCGAAACATCTGCTGCTCGGGCGCAAGGCCGCTCGCGATCACCAATTGCCTCAACTTCGGCAATCCCGAGCGTCCCGCGGTCATGGCTCAATTCTCTCTCTCGATCGAAGGCATGGCCCAGGCTTGTCGTTTTCTGGGCCTACCCGTGGTGAGCGGAAACGTGAGTTTTTACAACGAAACGAACCAGGTCGACATTTACCCCACACCGATCATCGGCATGGTCGGCTTGCTTGATGACATTCAAAAAAGATCAGGCCACGGGTTCGTCTCGGAGAATGACGCCATCGCCCTGATACACCCCAAAGACGAAGCGCCATTGCCGAAAACATGCGCTCATGAATATGTGTGGTTGGAAACGGGCCAGGAGGGAGGTGACGCACCGACGATATCCCTGGATGCGGAAAAAGCCGTGCAGACAGCCTGCAGGCGCGGCATCGATATGGGTCTGGTGCACTCCGCTCACGATCTTTCCGAAGGCGGATTGGGAATCTCTCTGGCCGAATCCACTATTGCATCACCCAATAGCAGGTTCGGGGTCGAAGTGTGGCTTCCCGAGCAGGAGGGCAGACTCGACGGCTTGCTATACGGCGAGGCCGCATCGCGCATTTTGGTGAGCGTATCTCCTCACGCGGTGGACACTCTGCATGAGGCCGTACAGAGTTGCGGAGCAGAACTTACGCGTATCGGTCGTGTCCAGGAGGGTGCTTTCGTCGTCAAAACCCCCGATAATGTTCCTTTGATTGATCTGGCAATGCCGCACATTGTTGCGGCATGGTCAGGCGCCCTCTCCGAGGTGATGTGAGATGTCCGTATGGATAGATGACCATCCGAAAGAGGAATGCGGCGTATTTGGGATCTACGGCCATTCCGAGGCGGCCAATATGGCCTATCTGGGTCTCTACGCTCTTCAACACAGAGGACAGGAGAGTGCGGGCATCGTAGCCTCTGATGGAGAAAAAGTGCACAGTGAAGTCGGCATGGGTCTCGTTGCTGATGTTTTCACCGAAGAGCGCATCTCCAAACTGCAAGGGCGCATCGCCATCGGACACAATCGCTATTCCACGGCAGGACAATCCGACATCAAAAACGCCCAACCTTTTTTGGTGAATTACGCCAAAGGAACACTCGCTCTCGGCCACAACGGAAACCTTGTCAACGGCGGAGCGTTGCGCGAAGAGTTGGAAGCCAACGGATCCATATTTCGCAGCACTACGGACAGCGAGGTTATTCTGCATCTCATCGCACGTTCTGCGGAAAAAACCACTGAGGGCGCCATCATAGAAGCCGTTCAACGATTAGAGGGCGCCTACACGCTCACGATGATGACGGAAGATACGTTGATTGGCATCCGCGACCCCCGCGGCTTTCGTCCCCTGGTTCTTGGCAAACTCCCAGCAGGCGAGGTCGGGGGCGATTCCTGGGTACTCACGAGCGAAACCTGCGCGCTCGATCTGATAGACGCCGAATATATCCGCGAAATCGAACCCGGCGAGATGGTCATAATCGATCAAGACGGATTAAGGAGTATCACTCATTCCCCAACTCTTGAACATCAGCAATGTATTTTTGAATTCATCTATTTCGCCCGTCCGGACAGTTTCATTTTCGGGAAAAACGCCTACGCCTTCAGGAAAGAACTGGGCGCTCGGCTCGCCGAGGAAGACAACGTGGAGGCGGATATCGTCACACCCGTTCCAGACTCGGGCCTATCGGCCGCGCTCGGATACGCAGATGCTTCGGGGCTTCCTCTGGAATGGGGCCTGATACGCAACCACTACGTGGGCCGCACATTTATCGAACCGGAACAGTCCATTCGAAATTTCGGCGTCAAACTGAAATTGAACCCCATGAAAGAATTCCTGGCGGATAAACGCGTCGTCGTAGTTGATGACTCGCTCGTCAGGGGCACGACGAGCAAGAAGATCGTTGAACTCATCCGGCGAGCCGGCGCAAAAGAAGTTCACATGCGCATCAGTTCTCCTCCCATCACCCACCCGTGTTTTTTCGGCATCGATATGCCTACCCTTGAGGAACTGAAGGCATCTTCGAACAGTGTCGAGGAAATCAGGCAATTCCTGGAGGCGGATAGCCTGAACTATTTATCCCTGGAGGGTATGCTGAATTGCGCTCACCCGAATGAAGAGGCATTTTGCACGGCTTGTTTTTCCGGGAAATATCCGATTCCTGTCGAACAAAGCGACTATCAACTCTCTCTTTTCCGGGATTCGCGCACCTCGGAGCACCGCGCATAACCAATTTGACCAAACTTATCGGTGATTGTTATCCTTTTTGCTGTTTTGATGACTATTCCATCTCTATTCGTAAATAACCGAGGAATCAGGGAGAAGGTATCTTGCTAATTCGACGAAGATGTTTTCTCCTGATGTGCGTGTTCGTGATGGGTTGTAGCGCAGCGCCCATCGCTCAAAGTGGAATTCAGCCGAAGAATATACCAGTTGGCATCTCCGTAGAGACGCCTAACCCGACTGATCCCCGAAAAACGGTTTTACTCCCTCCTCCGGTTCCAAAATCCGCAACGCCCAAACCACCCGAAGCCGACCAGAAAGAATCACCCATGGCCTCGGTATCCATACCATTGAATGACATCGAAGCGGATAAAATCACAAAGCCGTCAGACCCTGTAGATTCCAAGGATGAAAAGGCGGACAAAGACTCTGAACCTTCCCCACATGACATCAGCCTGCCGGTGCCCGAAATCGAAGAAAGGCTCAAGTTCCGATCAACGCCGGAGGCCAAGAAACCCAAGGCTTTTTTGTATGACGTCCCCGTCGTCCGCAATGCCATCGTGGATAGGTGGATTGCGTACTTTACGGGTTCCGGACGCGCCAGTTTTTCCGTCTGGTTGGGCAGGGGGGGACGCTATATCAAATTGTTCCGTGAAATTCTGAAGGAACACCGACTGCCACAAGACTTGGCGTATCTCTCTTTGATTGAGAGCGGATTCAGCCCGAAGGCACGCTCCAGAGCCGGCGCGGTTGGGCCCTGGCAGTTCATGCCGGGCACCGCGAGGCGAATGGGCCTGAAAATTAACTATTACGTGGATGAGCGCCGCCACCCGATGAAATCCACGCGTGCGGCTTCGGCCTATCTATCGAAACTTTACAAGGAATTCGGCGACTGGCATTTGGCGCTCGCCGCATACAACGCGGGAGAGCGCCGCATCGCCAGGGCCATTCGCAGATCGAAGCGAAAAGACTACTGGTCACTCGCCAGAACAAGATACCTGCCCAACGAAACGCGCAACTACGTCGCGAAGTACCTGGCAGGGATGATTATCGCCAAAAACCCGGAAGTATTCGGATTCGTGGACATAGAATATGCCAACTCCTGGGACTATAAAGCCGTCAAACTTTCTCATGGCACCAGCTTGAGAGCGATTTCCCGTATTTCGAACGTCTCTTTGCGCACTTTGAGGGAAATCAATGCGGAGTTGAGAACCTCCGTCACGCCTCCGAGAAATGGATACCATCTTTTTCTCCCGCATGAAGAGGCAAAGAAATTTGCCATGAAACTGGCGAAACTGGCCAAGAAATATCACGCTGCTCCCAACGGTTACCGCATAGAGCCGGGCGATACTTTCGGCGCCATAGCGCAAAGATTCGGAGTCCCGCTAGACAGGATTCTCGAACTGAACACTCATCTTCATCCCAGAAAACTTCAAGTGGGCGCCAAAATTCTTCTGCCGAAACCGCCCAAAAAGCTGAAGACGGCTCTACAAAATGCCGCACCGTCAAATGGGGTTGCCCCCGTGCCGAAGTTGCATGTCGTGCAAGAGGGTGAAAATTTCTCGTTCATCGCGCAAAAATACGGCATCTCCACCCAAGAACTCATGCGCATCAATACCGGCCTCAATCCGAGACGCTTGCGCATCGGCATGAAAATTCACCTTCCTTCCCGAAAACACCTCGCAAAAGCCGAAAAGAGCGAGATAAAAAAGCAAGATAAACCATTGCACCACCTCGTCGGTCCGGGAGAGAACATCTGGCTCATCGCCAAGCGATACGGAGTTTCAACAGAATCTCTACTCGCCTGGAACCGACTGAACGCCTCGGCCAAAATTTTCCCCGGAGAAAAACTCATCGTTCGCCGCTAGAATCAAAGGTTTCTTGACACCTGCTTTCATGCTCTCCTAAGATTCCAAATAAGACGAAGTTGCACGACGATATTTCCTTTACGATAGAGAAAAATATGCCCAAACGCACGAATCACGAGGTTATGATTGTTTTTTTCTCCCTGGTTTGCGTGCTGCTTCTCCTGAGCGGGTGCGTCTCGCGTCCGAAGCAGCAGGCGTCACCCGGAGAATTGCTCGTCATCGGAGAGGAGGATTTACGGGCCGAGCGCTTCGAGGCGGCGCGCCTCGCGTTCAAGCGCCTGCTGGAGGAACACCCCGACAGCAAGCACCGCCGAAGCGCGCTGTTGCGTTTGGGAGATTCATACTTCCACGCGGAAGAATACATTGAATCGAAGTTGCAATACGCCGAATACGTGCGCCTCTACCCTGTAAGCGCTGGAACGCCGAAAGCGTACTATTTCCTCGCGATGAGCGATTATGAGAGAAATCTCGACATCGACCAGGACGCTTCTGTTGCAAGAGATGCCCTCAAGAATTTCCAAACTCTCGTGCGTCGCTTCCCCGGTTCGGAATACACGCCCGATGCGAAGCAGAAGATATCGGAATTAAGAGACCATCTCGCCAAAAACGCTCTGTTTATCGCGAATTTTTACTTCAGGACGAATCTGCGCGTCTCCGCGATTCCGCGCTACAAAGAAATAATTCGAGATTTTGAAGATGTCCCCCATGTTCGTTCTGAAGCCATGTACAAGCTGGGGGAAAGCTACAGGATAGAAGAGAGTTTCAAGAAAGCGGGAGAGGCCTATCGTTCAGTATTGGAGTCTTACCCCGAAGACCAGTATGCTTCACCCGCATACAACAGGCTCCTCGCCCTCACAGGCAAAAAATGATTTCTACCCGTTGTGTCCAAACATCCCAGCCACATGCGAGTAATTTTAGATGACTGAGCCGAACGAAGGCGAGTCCGAAGACAAAAATTTGCCTGCCGCACACGACGAGGTTTCCGGTACAAAAAAAACGGATTCCCACACCGTTAATGAAAAAGAGGAGTCACCCGCTTTTTCCGATTCCCCGGGGAACTTCGATGAGGATACGTCCGCTTCTCCCGCCGTGGATACACTTTCCCTCTATATGAGAGACATCGGCAACCACCCCATCCTCAAGCGCGATGAAGAACACCAGTTAGCCCTCGCAGCAAGAGATGGAAATGAAGAGGCATTCAATAAACTCATTCGTTCGAATTTGAGATACGTCGTCAGCGTGGCGAATCGCTACAAGGGCTTCGGTCTTTCACTCGAGGATTTGATAAATGAGGGGAACATCGGCCTGATAAATGCGATCAAACGCTTTGAGCCAGAACGCGGCGTAAAGCTCATCACCTACGCCGTATGGTGGATTCGCCAAAGCATCATGCACGCTCTGGCGGATCAGAGGAGCACCGTCAGGCTGCCCGTCAAGCAGGCAGGTCTTCTCCACAAAATCTCCATCACGTATGAGAAGCTCCGGCAGGAATTCAAGCGCGAGCCAACGACATCCGAGCTATCCGAACGGTTGAACATGAAAGTGACCGACATCGAAAAACTTGTACGCGCTAATCGTAATTATCTTTCTCTCGATGCTACGATCTCTTCCGACGACGACACCAGCTACCTCGATCTACTCGAAGAACAAAGCGCCGTATCCGTGGAGGATAACGTGGTGCAGCACTCTCTCGAAGAAGAGGTAGAGGACTTGCTCGCAGAACTCGACCCCAGAGAGCGTGACATCATTCGTATGCGCTACGGTTTCGACGGAGAGTCGATGACGCTCGAAGAAATCGGAAGAAAACTCGGGCTCTCGCGTGAAAGAATCCGACAAATAGAAAAAAAAGTGATCAACCGTTTTCGCGCGGAAGGCAGCCACGAGACACTGCATGATTTTTTGAGTTGACGATGTCCAAGGCAAAACCACAAAAATCTGACGACTCTCCCGCAAGCTGGCGGGAGGCGGCCTCACGTATCATCGCGAGTGGAACCGGAGAAAAATTCACGCTCGCGAACAGTCTCACTTTGGCCCGTATCCTTATGGTTCCTTTGCTTGTCATGTTTTTGCTCCAAGGCTCGCCCCCCGCACAATACTTCGCGGCTGGTCTGTTCGTCATGGCGGCTTTCACGGACTGGCTCGACGGCCACCTGGCCAGAACCCGCGACCAGATCACCCCTCTGGGTGAGATTCTCGACCCTGTGGCCGACAAGCTGCTCATCGTCGCTGCTTTGATCCCTCTGGTGTCGCTGGGGAAAGTGGATGCCTGGGTCGTGGGCATCCTGCTGGGCCGGGAGCTTCTGGTGACGGCCTTTCGCGCCGTAGCCATGCGTCGGGGTCTTGTGGTACCGGCGGGCTTTCTCGGCAAAATCAAGATGGGCCTGGAGGTCGCGGCGATCTTTTTCCTCATCCTGAGCATTTTCCCCCCGCTGGGCACCATTTTGATTTGGGCCGCCATGATTGCTGCGGTGGTTTCTGCAGTTGATTATTTTCGTCATATCATCCAAGCCATATCCTGATGGGCGCTTTTTTTCTCGTCTTTCTGGTTAGCGGGTTCCTGGGAGCCATTCCCTTCGGGCTGGTGATCACCCGATTGCTCGGCGCCGAGGACCCGCGAAAATCGGGAAGCGGCAACATCGGCGCGACGAACGTCTTGAGAACGAGTGGCTGGAAAAGCGGTGTTCTCACCCTTCTGCTCGACGTGCTGAAAGGCGTCGCAGCCATCCTCTTCGCCCGCTATGTGTCCTCGCGCATCTCCGCCCCCGCTCTGGAACCCATCGCCGCCCTTGCGGCGGTGCTCGGGCACATGTATTCGCCTTTCACGGGGTTTCGCGGGGGCAAGGGCGTGGCCACCGGCCTGGGGGTGTTCGCCCTCCTGACTCCGGGGCCAACAGCCCTCGCCGCGCTGGTCTTTATTCTCGTGGTGGCCGCGACCCGTTACGTCTCTCTCGGTTCCATGCTCGCCGCTGTGGCTGTGCCGCTCGCAGGCGCTTGGATGAACTACTCCACATTGGTATGCACCTCATCCGCCCTCATCTCCTTGTTGGTGATCTGGAAGCATCAGGACAACATCGGGCGAATGATGCGGGGGGAGGAAAATCGCATCGGGCGGAATAAAGGGTAAGACATTTTTCAGGACACAGGGATATCTGATGACCGAGAATCATCATTCTTAAGCAACGGGAGAAAACATGCTCACCGGCTGTTCCCCGGTTTTTCTTCTCGTCATTCTAGGCGTGGGAATCGGGAGCTGGATGTTCGGAGATCATACCGGCGCCCGAATCACGGGGCTTTTGGCGATAATCGTCTTTCTCGCTTATTTCGCTCTTTTGAACTGGACGGCGCAAAACCGCCAGAAACAAGAATCCGACACCCCGCGGAAAAAGGATTTGTATCAGGAAATCACGGGCCCGCACGATGACGGGGCGCGCAGAGAACCTTTCACCGAAGACGACAGGGCGGAATGGCGGAATTACCTCAAAACAGAAGGGAAGATCCTCTGGTTCGGGGTAGCGGGGCTTCTTCTGGCGCTGCTCTATCTGACACTGAAAAACTGAATCACCAGCCTGCACGGATAAAGCGTAGCGCTTTATTCAAAAAACCGAATCACGGTATCCGCTACAAAATTGAGATCCGCATCCGGCAATTCCGGGTAGACGGGAAGCGACAATACCTGGGCCGCTGCGGTTTCGCTCTCGGGAAAATCGCCCTGTCGATAGCCATCAAAACAGGGATGAAGATGCAAAGGAGAGGAATAATACACGGCGCACCCGACGCCGTTCCGCGACAAGTGTTCTTGCAGCGCGTCCCGCTCGGGTGTGCGAACCACGTATTGGTGAAACACATGGCCCTCATCCGAATACGAGGGCGGCCTGAATCGCTCGCTGATTACCCCGCCGGCTTCGAATCTTTCGTAATACTTCCGGGCGTTTTGCCGTCTCTTGGCATTCCATTCTTCCAGGCGCTTCAGTTTAATGGACAAAACCGCCGCCTGCATCGTGTCCATCCTGAAATTTCCGCCTACCTCGTCATACTCGGAATTATCGGGCGAACCGTGCATCCTGAGCTTGCGCATGCGCTCGGCGAGTGCGTCGTTTTTGGCTAAAACCATACCGGCGTCGCCAAGCGCGCTCAGGTTTTTGGTGGGATAAAACGACAGGCAACCCACATCCCCCATGGCGCCGGCCACTCCCAGACTCATCCGCGCTCCGACGGCCTGGGC
>CAYTSP010000352.1:0-12154 GCA_964440505.1 uncultured Nitrospinaceae bacterium | reverse complement strand
AGTGCGGATACGTCGTCCGCCGGCAGGCGCGTCTTGTACATCTCGCAGTATTGCGTGGAGATGGGCCGCCCGCTCTTCACGTGGTTGGGAAGGGAACTCCAGTTCTTCGAGGAATCCGTCTCGTGGTGGGCCAGCATCTGCGCATCGAAATCCTCGTTCAGGAATTCGCACAGTTTTTTGAGCTCGTTTTCCGGCTCGGCGCACAAGTCCTCGTAACGGATGACGTAGTAATCCGATTCTCCCATGCGTTTTCCCGACCCGTGCGCGGCGCCCGCGAAATCCTTCCAGACATGCGCGCCCGAATATACGTTCTCGGGCAGCATTTCCGGCGAGGCGGCGATGTCGATCGCCATGTCGCGCCCGTCCCTCACGATGTGGACGAATTGCGCATCCGGGAAATCGCCTTTGATTTCCTCCATCCAGAACGAATTGCGGGGAGATTTCTCGCCCCACCGCTCCTTGCCCGTGCGCACGGCGTAGTGGCGGTGAAGGGCATCGTAAAGCCCCCGGAAGGTGGGCTCGGTAGAGGCGGATACGAGGTCCCGGGGCGTGATGTCGAGCTTCATGTTCCTGATGAAGGGGCTCTCGAAGATGTCCTCGGCGAGGGCCGTGAGGTTCTCAGGTGTCGAGAGGTCGCCGTAGCTGTAGAGGTAGGGATAGACCATCTCGTACAGCCAGGCGGGGGAGGGCACCGCCAGGCGCGGGTGTGCGTCCAGGATGAGCCGGAACAGGGTCGAACCCGAACGCGGGGCGCTGACGATGAATACGGGTCTTGAGAAATCCGGCATGTTTCCTCCTTCCGGAACCTTTGGGTGTCCTTGAACGGGCGGGTTTTCCCCCGCCCTCGATGGCATGGCGTGTGGGCGCATTATACGGGCGCGCCCGCCCGGAGACTAACCGGGTGAGGTGGTCATCGAGCGAGCGTTTGCGTTCGTAATTCCGGCGTCATTGTCGTTTCTGTTGTAGGGGTCGCATATATGCGACCCTGTTTTTCTCGTCGCCAGTTATGGGCCGCATATATGCGGCCCCTACACACCCTCTGGCAAGGCGGGGTCCCGTCGCCGTCATACCGACATTGCAGGCTTTTTCAACAACCCCCAGAACCCCCCCCGCTTCCCATCCTTGCAACCGCGCGGTCGATGCGATTTACTGAAACACCTGATCCTCATTGGTGAAAAAGATCTGAAAGGAGTTCTTGAATGGCCGGATTCGCCTTCGATTTCGTCCCCCTGCCGGAAGAGCGGAGCATGGAAAAGCCCAGAACCAGCGGGATCACCATGATGATCGACAAGGGGGAGACCATCGAATATCTCCAGGGGCTTCTGCGGATGAGCGGCCCGTTTATCGACCTGGGGAAAATCGCGGTGGGCACTTCGCGCCTGTATCTCGAGGATTACTACCGCGAGAAGCTCGAACTGTTCAAAAGCCACGAGGTCAAACCCTTCATCGGCGGACAGTTCCTGGAGTTCATCTTCGCCACGCAGGGCTGGGGCGGGGTTCAGCCCTATTTCGAGGCGGCGGCGGAATACGGGGTCGAGGCCATAGAGATTTCAGACAACTGCGTCGCCCTGTCCGACGGCGAAAGGGAGCGCATGGTGCGCTCAGCAATAGATGCCGGTCTCGAGGTGCACGGCGAGGTGGGCTCCAAGACCGGCAAGCAGGACGCCGCGGAGTTGATCGCTCAGGCCCGTATCTGCATGGATGCGGGCGCCTCGGTGGTGCTTTTCGAGGCGGCGGAACTCATGCCCGGCGGCGTGGCCGACCGCGCCTTGATCGATTCGATCCGCGGGCAGATGGACTTGCCCAAAGTGATTTTCGAGCTTCCCGGCTGGTGGATCGAGGGCACGACGAACAACGTCATCTACGAACTCCAGAAGTTCCTGCTCACCGAATTCGGCCCCGACGTGAACATCGGGAACGTGCCTCCCTGGATGACGTTCAATCTCGAGGCCCTGCGCTGCGGCCTCAGTTCGGTCGGCCCGACGGAGCGGACCTTCGAACCCGCGGGATGAGGAAAGCGGGGGCGCTCCTTGAGACGGGGTCCGCCCGAACCGAACGTCGCGAGAAAGCCGATCGGCAAGAAGTGATGGCGTGGCCGGGCGTTCCTCAGGAGGGTTGGTCCGTCCGGCCCCTGGGCGCGCCCCGGATGATGCCCAGCTCTTGTAAGGCCCGCACCGCTCGCAGGACCACCGTATCCCGTTCCTGAATAAGCTCCTCTTGCGACCGCCCTGCATAGTCGCGCCACCCCTTTCCCGTGGAAAGCCCCATTTCGCCCCGCTCGATCCGCTTCAACAACAACGGAGAGGGCTTGAACTTGGGGTCGCCCTCGGATTTATAGAGGTTCTCGAAAACGTTCAGCGTGATGTCGGCGTCGTGGAGGAGGTCGTTCCATTCGAACGGCCCCTTGCAGGCCAGACGGATACCGAAGCCGTGCCGGACGGCCTCGTCCACGTCCTCGGGCGTGGTGAGGCCCCGCTCCACCAGGCTGACGGCTTCGTTCAGCATGGCGTACTGCAGGCGGTTGACGATATAGCCTGCGACGTCCCGGCAAGTGACGGGCGCCTTGCCGATCTTCCTCAAGAACGCGAGGAGCGCGGCATGGGCCTCCTCGCTCGTGGCGGGGCCGAGAACCACCTCCACGAGCGGAAGAATGTGCGGAGGATTCGCCCAGTGGGCGCCGATCACGCGGCCGGGACCGGAAACGACCCGGGCGATATCCGCCACGCGGAGCGATGAGGTGGTCGTCGCAAGCACGGCTTCGGGCGGGGCGTGCTCGTCCAGTTCCCGGAAGACGCCTTGTTTGACGCCCAGGTCTTCATATACCGCCTCGAAGACGAAGCCGGCTTCAGCCGCCGCTTCTTCCACGCTCGGGGCGAGAGATACGCGCCCGGTGAGCGGGCAGGGGGTCTCCCCGGGCGCGAGGCCGTGTTCCTGCAGAATGCGGAGGTCGCCCTCCATCCACTTCAATGCGGATTCGAGTCGAGCCGGATCCCGATCCGTCAGGGCCACGTTCGCGCCGGTGAGCGCGCAATGAAGGGCGATGCCGTGGCCCATCATGCCGGCCCCCACCACCGCTACCCGGGAATCCACGAAGGGCCTCCTCTCATTGAAGGGGTCGATTTCGCTGATTGCTCGTCGAATCCGAAAAGACTAGCACCCGCGCGCCTGCGAGAAAAGAAGGGGGGCAGGCCGGCGGCTCGCCCGAAAATGCGCCGCCCGGAGCGGGCGGATCGGGGATGGGCACCCGCTTGCGCGATACACCTCCTTACCTTACTATGTCTCGCATACATACATCGCCATAGTTGGTCCATCTTCTTTCCTCGTTGCGAAGGGTTATTGATGGGCACGGAATGCGCGTTGTTTTCATCTGCAATACGCCATCTTCACTTTCCCCGACCCGGCTTCATTGCGTTTCCTCCGGTTGAACGGCGTCCGAAGCCGATCTCCGGTCGTTCTTTCCATCCCCAAAAGGAGGTACGGATCATGCGTAACAGACTCTGGCGTTTCCTCCGCATCCGAGGAGCCGCCCTGACAGGCCTGGCGGCCATGTCCCTCACAGGCGTCCTTTTGAGTTCCGCGCCCGTCGAAGCCGCCAAGGTGTATCTCAACTTCGCGGGCAGCCGGCCCGGCGGCGGCTGGTTCTACATGGCGGGCGGCCTCTCGCCCATCCTGACACGCGAGATAAAAAATCTGAACGTCGTGGCGGAATCCACCCAGGGCGACGTGGAGAACGTGCGCCGCATGGCCACGGGGGATCTGGACATGGCCATCGTCCACGCGCCGACCATGGCGGAGGCGTATCTCGGCGTCCGCTCCTTCAAGGGCAAGAAGCCCGCCAAGGACATCCGCGTGCTCATGAAGTTCTACGACAGCCCCTTCGGGGTGCTCACGCTCCAGAAATCGGGCATCAAGACCTTCAACGATCTGAAGGGCAAGACCATCGCAGGCGGCCCGGCGGGCAGCGGGAGCATCAAGAACTTCAAGATGGCGCTTCAGGCCTTCGGTCTGCTGGACACGGTGAAGATCCGGTACCTGACCTACGCGGATGAGACCAACGCCATGATCGACGGCACGCTCGACGCCGCTGCCCAGAACGGGCTGCATTCGGCCTGGACCCTCTCGCTGGACGCGCAGCGTCCCCTTCGCCTCGTGCGCATGAGCGAGGCGCAGCGCAAGTTGTTCATCAAGACGTATGCGGGATTCTGGCCCGGCACCTACGATCCGACGAAGGTGTTCAAGACCATCAAGGACCCTTACCCCACGATCTGGAACACGGTCTTCTGGGTGGCGAACAAGCGCGTGCCCGAGAAGATCGCCTACGACATCGTCAAGACGGTCTTCACCCCCAAGGTCAAGAAGGTGCTGCCCAAGATCCACAGGCTGATGCGCGGGATAGCCGCCGGAGTGGAGGAGGCGAAGAAGTCCGGGTTGCCGATGCATCCGGGTGCGGCCAGGTACTGGAAAGAGAGGGGCATCAACTGATTCTCGAAGCCGGGTTTTACGCCCGGGTCCCGCGGCGATATTCATAGCCGCCGGGCCCGGGCTCTCCCTCGCCGAGGAGTGATTCGATGGCTCGTCAACCGGGGCTGCCCCAGACGAGGCGGCTCGAAGGAGCGGTGCGTTACGCGATGGTGGCCGCCGCCGTCGTGTTCTCCCTTTTCTACATCTACACGGGAACTTTCGGGATTTTCTCGACGCACAGCCACCGGGGGTTCTACCTGATCTTCACCGGCATTCTTCTGTTCCTTCTCTACCCGGCGGGCGCCTCCTCCCCGCAGAACCGGCCCAGCGCCGTCGACTGGTTCCTCATCGCGCTCACGGTCTTCGCCACCTATTACTGGATCTGGGACACGCCCTACCGCGCGGAGCGCATGGGCGAGCCCACGGCGATGGACATGGTCATCGGCGGCATGCTGATCGTCGTCTCCCTGGAGATGGGGAGAAGGGTGCTGGGGAATGTCTTGCCTATCCTGGCGCTGATCTTCATCGTATACGCCTACGTGGGACCCTGGCTGCCGGATACCGTCTTCGCCCACAAGGGGTTCAGCGCCCAGCGCATCCTGGAGTTCATGGCATCGGAGGTGGCGGTGTTCGGCGTCGTCATCAACGCCTACGCGTCCTACGTCTTCCTGTTCATCGCCTTCGCCGCTTTCCTGGAAGCGGCCGGCGGCGGCGAGTTCCTGGTGCAGTTCGCCAACGCCCTGGCCGGCCGCAGCCGTGGCGGGCCGGCCAAGGTGGCCGTTATCTCGAGCGGATTCGTGGGTTCCATGATGGGCAGCGGCGTCGCCAACGTGGTGGCCACGGGGTCGTTCACCATCCCCCTGATGAAGCGCACGGGATACCGGCCCCACATCGCCGGCGCAGTGGAGGCCGCCGCCTCCACGGGAGGCCAGTTCATGCCGCCCATCATGGGAGCGGCGGCGTTCATCATCGCCGCCATCACGGAGATTCCCTATGTGAACGTCATCGCGGTCGCCGCCGTCCCCGCCGTGGTCTATTTTCTCTCGGTTCTCTTCTTCGTTCATATCGAGGCGGCCAAGGAGGGCATCCGCCTGATTCCGGCCGAAGAGGTGCCCTCACTCAAGAGCGTCCTCAAGAGCGGGGGCCACCTTCTCCTGCCGGCGTTCCTCATGGTTTTCGTGCTCATCCAGGGGCACTCTCCCAACCTGGCGGCCGTGGTGGCCATCTATTCCATCGTCGTCGTGAGCTTCCTGCGCCGCGAGACGCGCCTGACGCCGCAGCGTCTTCTGGACGCTCTCGTGCTGGGGGCGCGGAATTCACTGGTGGTGGGGGCCACGGCGGGCGTGGTGGGCCTCATGATCGGCGCCATCATGCTGACCGGGCTGGGGATCAAGTTCAGCGATTTCATCATCAACGCCACCGGCGGATACCTGTTCCTCACGCTCACGCTCGTGGGCGTCGTCTGCTATATCCTGGGAATGGGCATGACGGTGGTGGCCGCCTACGTCGTGGTTTCCGTCATCGCCGTGCCCGCTTTGCAGCAACTCGGCGTTCCGCTTCTGGCTTCTCACCTGGTCGTCTTCTGGTTCATCCTCACCTCGGGCGTCACCCCGCCGGTCGCGCTGGCCGCCTTCGCGGCGTCGGGCATCGCGCAATCGGACGTGAACCAGACGGCGTACGCGGCGCTGCGCATGTCGCTCGCGCTCCTCATCACGCCTTATCTGTTCGCCTACACGAACCTCCTGGATGTGGGCAACTTCGGCCCCATGCTGCTGACGGCCGTGAGCGTCACACTCGGTTTTCTCGCCATGGTGGGCTGCCTGCAGGGGTTTCTGCTGGCGCCCGTCTCGCCGATGCTCCGCGTGCTGCTGGGGGTGTCCGCCGCGCTCCTCTTTACGCCTTCGCTGGCTCTGCGCGCGCTGGGGTTCCTGGGTCTGGCGGGCGTACTGGTTTCCCAGAAGTGGGCCGGAAGCCACGATTGAGGCGGGAATTCCTTGCCGTGGATGAAGTGAGGTATTGCGCCCCCGATTGCATTTCATATCCGCTCGGCTAAAATGGCCGACTACCGATAGTTCGACAGATCAGCGCTCCGGCGCGGAAATCCCCGTTTTGGAAGCCGCAGGACCCGGCGGCGGAAACGTCAAGAAGGAGAGCACGATATGGTGGAACGCAGAAGCTATACGGGAATCCTGCCCGCGATGCAGGTTCCCATGCTGGACAACATGGATATCGACGAGGCCGAACTTCGCCGCTTCTCCGGGTGGCTGGCCGGATTCGAGGGGGTGAACGGACTCGTCACCAACGGCCACACGGGCGAGGTGTTCTCACTCACGGCGCGTGAGCGCGCCGAGGTGACGCGGATCGTCGTAGACGCCGTCGGCGGGAGCGTGCCGGTCATCTCGGGTCTTGCCTGCGAGGGCATCCGCGACGGGGTCGAGCACGCCGAGATGGCCCGGGAGGCCGGGGCCGACGGACTGCTCGTGATGCCGTTTCACCACTGGCTGCGCTTCGGGCACCGTCCGCAGCACGTCATCGACTACTTCACGGCGCTCGGCGAGGCGTCCGACCTGAACCTCGTGGTGCACGTCTATCCCGCGTGGACGAAGGCGAGCTACAGCTCGGAACTTCTGGGCGAACTCGGCCGGATTCCCTGGGTGACCTGCTTCAAGGTCGGCACGCGCGAGATGTCGCAATACGCGCGCGACATCGCCTCCATCCGCGAGAACGCGCCCGATACGACCATCCTCACCTGTCACGACGAATATCTCCTCGCCTCGATGGTGCAGGGCGTGGACGGCGCGCTCGTCGGGTTCGCCTCGTTCATCCCCGACCTCATCGTGGCGCTCTACGAGGCCGTCAAGGCGGGCGACCTGCACCGCGCGCAGGAGATACAGGCGCGGATTCTGCCGCTCAAGGAAGTCGTCTATTCGAGCGGCGAGCCCTCAGGGGAGGCCCACGCGCGCATGAAGACGGCGATGGTGCTCGCCGGGCGCTTCAAGTCGGCGGTCGTGCGCCCCCCGAGCGAGATCGCCAAGGGACGCACGTTCGAGGCGATCAGAAGCGCCGTGAAGGAATCGGGCCTGCTGGAACTCGAAACCGCGACAAGCGGATAGACATTCATCTCTCAAGGAGAAACCAACGAGGGGAGGGAACCCATGTTCAGGAATAGAATGCGCTTCAAGGGCCTGATGGCCGCCCTTCTGCTGGCTGCGTCGACCCTGGTCGCCGCTCCTGCGGCATCCGCCGCCGATCCGTTCAGCATCGGCGCGATGCGGCCCGGCTCCGCCTGGTACGTGTTCGGCGCCACGCTGGCGCAACTGCTCAAGCCCGGCCTGCCCCAGGGGAGCAACCCCGAAGTCATCGCGCGCGGCGGCGGCGTGAGTAATCCCGCCGCCGTGGACAGGAAAAAGGCGACCATCGCGCTCTCGAACGTCGCCTCGGCGCTTTGGGCCTACAACGGCTTGAAGGGCGTCTACAAGCAAAAGCACGACAACATCCGCGCGCTCATCGGCGGGCTGAACAAGGTGCGCGTCACCGCCATGGTGACCGAGAGCTACATCAAGCGAACGGGCAACGACACGCTCGAAAAAGCCCTGCTCTCCAAGCCGCCCGCGCGCATCGTCATGAAGCCTGCGGGCAGCACCGTCCCCGTCGTCGCCGACATGCTGATGGACGCGCTTGGAACCAGCCGCAAGGACATGAAGGCGCGCGGCGGCAGGATCATCCAGGTGGCCGCGAACCAGATTCCGTCGATCATCAAGGACGGCCGCGCGGACCTCTACTTCGAGGTCGCCATCCCGAGGCACCCGACGGTGACGGAAGTCACGACCACCAACGCCATGCGCTTCCTGAGCTTTCCGCCCAAGGCGCTCAAGGCCCTCGCCGCCCACGGCCTGAGGACGGCCGCCGTGCCGGGCAAGTGGTTCAAGGGCATCAAGGGCAAGGTGATGGCGGTCGACCTCGGCACCGTGCTCATCGCGCACAAGGACATGCCGGATTCACTCGCCTACACCATCACGAAAACGCTGGCCGAGAACAAGAAGGCCATGGGCAAGGCCCACGCGGCCTGGAGATTCTTCAAGCCCGAAAACGGCGGCAAACCGGCCAGCGTCGGGGTGCCGCTGCATCCGGGCGCGGCGAAGTATTTCAAGGAAAAAGGCTGGCTGTAGACCGACCACGACGGGGCGGAGGGCAGAGAGTTTCGTCTTCCGCCCCGTTTTCTCGCATCGGGGTTCCATGAGCCATGCGCATGGTCACGCTCGCTATCGGCGCCCTCTGGCTGGCGTTCCAGATGTGGATCGTCTTCTACCCCCAGGCCCCGCTGGTCGAGCGGCCCCTCCACCTGCTTCTGGCGCTGGCGCTCGTCCTGCTCTTTCATCCGCTGAGTAAAAGGGGCGCTCCGCTGCGGCGCGCCCGCCTGACGGACGCTTTGCTGCTGGCGGGAACGCTGGCCGTCTTCGCGTATTACGCTCTCGCCTCGACACGCCTCACCGAACGCATGGAAACCATCGACCCGGTGCTCGCCGTGGACGTGGCGGCCTTCGCGCTCATCATGGTTTTGCTGTTCGAGGGCGTGCGCCGCACGGTGGGCTGGCCGCTCCTAGGCGTTCTGCTCGTTTTTTTCGCCTATGCGTTCGTCGGCAAGATGCTGCCCGGCGCGTTCGGCTTCCGGGGGTTCACGATCGACGAAGTGGTCGAGATCATGACCATGACGACCAACGGCGTGCTGGGGATCACCACGGCGACCTCGCTCCAGTTCGTCTTCTACTTCGTGCTCTTCGGCGCGGTCTACTCCGGGATAGGCGGCGGGCAGTTGTTCATCGACCTGTCGCTCAAGGCGGCGGGCCGCTTCGCCGGAGGCGCGGCGAAGGCCGCCGTCGTGAGTTCGAGCCTCATGGGTTCGATCAGCGGCAGCGCGGTGGCGAACGTGGCGACGACGGGCGTCTTCACCATCCCGCTGATGCGAAAGACCGGCTATGGCCCGGCCCACGCGGGCGCGGTGGAGGCCATCGCTTCCACGGGCGGCCAGTTGATGCCGCCCATCATGGGCATCGCCGCGTTCGTGATGGCGGAGTTGCTGCAGATATCCTACGCGCGCATCGCGGCAGCCGGGCTCATCCCCGCGCTCGCGTTCTACGCCGCCATCTTCATCTTCATCGACCTGCGCGCGCGGGCCGAGGGCGCGCAGGCTCTCGGGGCGAGTGAGTTGGCGCCCGAAGACCCCATCGCGGGAAGACTCTACCTGCTCGCACCTCCGCTGGTGCTGATCGCCATGCTGGTTGCGGGCTTTTCCGCCACCTACGCCGCCGTCATCGGCACGGCCTCATGCGTGGTGGTCGCCTACATCCGCCGCAGGAGCTGGCTGAACCTCGCAGACTGGGCGCAGGTGGTGAGAGACGGCGCGCGGCAGGCCGCGGAAATCGCCGTGCCCATCGCCGCCATCGGGATCATCATCGCCGTCGCCATCCAGTCGAACCTGGCGCTCAAGTTCTCCTCGGGGCTCATCGGCGCATCGGGCGGCAAGCTGTTTTTCGCCATGTTCCTGATCATCATCGGGTGCCTCATCATGGGCATGGGCCTGCCGACGGTCGCCGCCTACATCATCGGGGCGATCCTCTTCGTCCCCGCGCTCAAGGATTTAGGGATAGCCGAGCTCCCGGCCCATTTCTTCGTCATGTACTACTGCGTGCTCTCGATGGTCACGCCGCCGGTGGCGCTGGCGTCGTTCACCGCGGCGGGGATCTCAGGGGCGGGATCGATGGAAACGAGCCTCATCGCCTTTCGCCTGAGCCTCGTTTCGTTCCTGATCCCCTTTGCCTTCGCCTTCGACCCGAGGCTGCTGGGGCAGGGCGACTTGGGCTGGGTCGTCGTGGCGTGTCTTTCGCTTTTCTGCGCGACGGGCGCGTGGGCGGTCGCGCTGAGCGGATACTTGAAGGGCCCCTTGCGCCTGCCCGAACGCGCGGTCTACGGGGCGGTCGCCGTGGCCGTCATTCTGTTTCCCACCGGCGGGGCCGCGTGGGCCGCCGCGTTCACGGGGCTGCTCGCTCTGGCGGCGTGGGGGCTGTGGCTGGCCCCTCGTATGCGCGCCGCAGGAGGCGGGGGAAATTGAGAATAAAAGCGAGGCCTCATGGAGGATCGACAAGATGAGTCGGCGTCTGTTTCATCGCAACAAGCGAGTCGAAAACCGGGTCATGACGACGTTGCTTCGCCTCGCGGTTGTTTGCCTGCTGTTGCCTTTGGCCTGGAGTCTTTCGTTGAGCACGAAAGCCCGGGGAGCGGCCCCGGCTCAGGTAGTCGTGCGCGCCGACTCCTTAAAGCCTGCGCCGCTTCCCGAGGCCGTCGTTCTGGCTCACCGGATACTGGCGAGGGAAAGCAAAGATTTGCTCGTTGACGAGAAGCGTCGGAGCGAACTCGCCCGTGAGATCGAAGGAGTGCTCAAGCGGTTGAGATACGCTTACCCCGAAATTGAGAAAATTTCCGCCCGGGCGGCCCATCCGCCCGGTGTGCTTCTCCTGAGCGTGAAGCCCCGTTTGTTCAGGGACGTCTCGCGTTCTCTCACCCATTTGAAGGATCCCGTTGAGCTGCGCACCGGAAATCCTGCATTTGACGCATTGAACGCGAAACTCGGGCTTCGGGCCGTGCGGCCATACCGCCATATCGGCGTACTCGTCATGCACCTGAGCGAGCGGGCAAACATCGAGGCGGCGCGTCGGGCGTACCAGAAGTCAGCGGGCGTCGAGTACGCGGAGCCCGATGCGCACCTGGGGGACGGCCCCGACATCGAGGCGGCGAAATCGGGCGGTGCCTGGCATATCGTCGTCCGCAAGGCGTGGGGGGATTGTCCCGCCGGTTGCCTGTATAAAAAGATGTTTTTCTTCACCGTGAATGACGGGGATGTCGAGCGAATCGAGCCTGCCCGGGCGATGACGAACCCTGAATTCAGGAACATCCTCGAAACAAGAAAATGGCGTTGACGCCGCGTGCGCGGGGTGAGAGGCTCACCCCCGCTTCCAGTGACAGACAAACTTCGCCTGATGCGAACAGGGCCGGCAGGGCCATTATCCACCCGTCGTGAGATGCCCGTGAGGAGGAGCCTGAAGGATGAACATCGCATATATTTTCGCCACCGACATGTCGGCGACCTACAAGCTGGGCACCATGATTCTGCCGCAACTCGAAGCCGGCAACCACGGGGTGAACGTCGTCGGCATGTTCTTCTTCGACGACAACCTGTTCTGCCTGCGCGAGGGTGACGAGATAGGCGAACGCCTGGCCAGGGTCGCCGCGGAGCAGAACATCCTCCTCATGGTCTGCGATCAGTGCGCCGTGCGGCGCAACCTCGCCGAGGGCACGTTCGAGCAATGCGGTTCGGGCGACGTCAAGGCGAAGGGCCTGGTGGCCGGCGTGAGCGCCGGCTGCTTCCCGCAGCTCTACGCCGCGCTCGCCCCCGCCGCGCCCGACCTCGTCATCACGCTGTAGGCGTTCGGCGGATTCGCTTGTTTTGCATTTGACGATTTTTTTGTTTTGGTAGGGACAGGTCGCGACCTGTCCCTACGGCTTTGTCTAGGGGGATCAGCTGTTGTAGGGGGCTGCATACGGGGTTGTTGAAAATGCTCCTTTTTAGGGGACGCCTCTCTCGACAGAAAAGGCAACCCCCCCCTACCCCCCCTTGACAGGGGGGTATAAAAAGGCG
>CAYTSP010000351.1:0-7975 GCA_964440505.1 uncultured Nitrospinaceae bacterium | reverse complement strand
CCGGCGGCCCTGCGCGATCTCCGCCCGGCGAAGCTCCCAGGTCTTTTGCAGGTTCATCCAGAGCTCAGGCGTGGTTCCGAAATACCGCGCCAGGCGCAGCGCCGTGTCCGCGCTCACGCCCCGCCGGCCGTTCAGTATCGTCGTGATCCGGTTCACCGGCACGCCCAGCGCCTTCGAGAGCGCGTTGGCCGAGAGTCCCAGCGCGTCCAGTTCCTCACGCAGTATCTCGCCCGGATGCACCGGCCTCATGGTGTTTTTCGCGTTCATCGGCCTATCCTTTCAATGGTAGTCCACAATCCCCACGTCATGCGGGCCGTTGCTTTCCCAGCGGAAACAGATGCGCCACTGTGCGTAATATCTCCCATCCCCTGATCAACCCGCCGCTCCGCTTCACCCTGAGTAGCGGCGAAGCCGCGTATCGAAGGGCGAAGTTCGCGCCTGCAGGGGAGAAGCGCCTTTTGGCCCTCCCTCTTCGGTCGGGTCAAACCTTCGATACGGCGCTGGCGCGCCTACTCAGGATGAGGTCGAGGGAGACTTTTTCAAAAATCCCGAGGAGGGGGAGTTCGAGTGCACTTGCACGCTGCTCGTGAACACCCCTACGCCTCGGCGGCTGGGTCTGTGATGGCGTCTTCGGCCAGTTGCGATAGATGCCCGCGAAGCGATTCGGGCGCGTCGAAGGTTCGGAACCGCCCTTCTTCGATATCGGCGACCCCAACGTCGGCTGCCTTGCGCAGGGCTTGGAGGCGGGCCTCGTCCTCCGCCGTTAGGTCGACCTTGAATTTCGGCATGGCGAGACTCCTTTTGCAAAATGGCGCCATCAGATTATGCGAATCGCCTTCCTGAAAAAAGCTCGATCTTTCGCAAACCGCTTCATTTACGTTTGCCAGGCGTCGGCGAAAACCCGATTCTGCGCCTTTTCCCAGTATCCGGCGGGGCCATCAGTTCCCGGATCGCGTCGAAGACCACCTTGAACTGCTCGTCGTATTTCTTCTCCAAAGCGGAGAGCTTGTGCGCGAGATCGGCATGACTCGCCGGCATCCGCCGCAACTCCACGAAGGCACGCATGATCTCGATGTTGACCCGAATCGCCCGCTCGCTGCGTAGAACGCTTGAGAGCATGGCGACGCCCTGCTCGGTGAACGCATAAGGAGGATACCGCCTGCCGCCCCGGTTTGAGGTCACAAATTGTGACCTCAAGTCGTCGAATTCCCGTTTCGTGAGCTGAAACATGAAATCCGCCGGGAATCGGGCCATGTTCCTCTTGACGGCCTGCACGAAGACTTTGGTCTCGACGCCGTAGAGGTCGGCCAAGTCGGCATCCAACATGACTTTTTGGTCGCGGATGAGAAGAATGGACTGCGCGATGCGGTCTACCGGCGCAGGTGGAGAGATGGCGTTCCTTTTCCTGGGTCCCAAACCACAATCCCTTCCGCCCCTCGGCGATGGCGGCGGTGGTTCACCCCGGTGCCTCCGCCCATTCGAGCATCGGGATGCGGGTCCTCAGCATGGAATCGGTATGTGCAGGTTAAGCGAAACGCCTCCGAGGAGCAAGCGCGTATTTCCGGCAAGTCATATCAGCGTCCGGCGAACCGCTCCATCAGCTCACGCGATTGCGCCGCCAGTTCGGCCACCAGCTCGGCGGCGGGTTGCTGCCGGATGAGCCCCACTCCCTGCCCCGACCACATCGCCATGAAATCGGTGTTGCCCTGCTCGATGGCCGCCTTTCGCAGGTCGCCTGAGAGAGAATAGTGCGCGGAATAAGGCAGCAGCGGCTCTCCCAGCGCTTCCACCTCGCGGATGTAGCGGTTGCGAATCCCGCGCGCCGCCCGGCCCGACATGGCCTCCGTCACCACGGTGTCGTCCGCTTCCGCGCGAAGAAGCGTCTCGCGCCACGCCCCGGAAACCGGGGCTTCCGGGCAAGCCAGGAACGCCGTGCCCATTTGCACGGCCGAAGCGCCCAGCACCAGACAAGCCACCAGGCCCCGGGCGTCCATGACGCCGCCTGCGGCGATTACCGGAAGGTCCACGGCGTCCACGATTCGCGGCACGAGCGCCAGTGTCCCGATGAGGGCCTGCCGGTAATCGCCGCGAAAAGTTCCCCGGTGGCCGCCCGCTTCAGAACCTTGCGCGATGATCGCATCGACGCCGGCCTCCTCAAGCTGCCTGGCCTCCGCCACGGTCGTCGCGGAACACAGCACCTTCGCACCCGATTCCCGGGCTTTCTCCAGGAGGCCCGGCTCGACGCCGAAATGAAAACTGATCACCGGAACCCGCCTCTCAATCAAGACTTCGAGCTGCTCGCCTGCGGGGCCGTACATTCCTTTCGGTTCCGGGATTTCGCCCAACCCCATTTCGGCGTGATATTCCTCCAGCCGCCGCATCAGTCCCGGTCCGGGCCGGAGCCCTGAGTCGAACCCCTCGGTTTGAGGGGAGAAGAGATTCACGTTGAACGGGCGGGCTGTGCGCTTTCTGATTTCGTGCACCACCTCGCCCAACCGTTCGGGACTCGTTCCGGCGGCTCCGAAACCCCCCAGAGCGCCCGCGGAACTTACCGCCGCCGCGAGTTCCGCGTTGGTGGCGCTGGCCATGGGAGACAATACGATGGGGTGCTCTACCCCCAGCAGGTCCAGTATTCTCCGGTCCGGCCACATCATCCATTCTCCTCGGGTGATAAAGAGGGCGCCGTTCCGCCTGCACCTTTATATGCTTTCCATCATCATTCCGGCAAATGCGCGCTTCAGAATCCACTCCCCGCTTTTCGTCATTGCACCCCGTTGCGGGTCAACCGCGATGAAAGAATGAGCGATTGACGCAACCAGGGAGGGGGTTGTTGAAGAAGTCCCCTGACAAGGGGGTCGGGGGTCGGACGCGATTGAAGAATGAGGGTTCGACCCAACCGAGGAGGGAGGGTTCACGGTAAAGAGGGATAGGGGGGCGACTTCCTCACCGATCAGGAACGCGAGGTTCTTGTGTAGGGTCGGACATATATGTCCGACATACATGCGGCCCATGACCGGTCAGCGAAAAGGCCGGGTCGCATGTATGCGACCCCTACAGGTCGTTTCGATGGAGGAAGGGGAGATTGCCCTCACCGGCCCGGGCAGCCCAAGACGCCGTCATTCCGGCGTAGGCCGGAATCCAGGCGGATGGAAAACGCATCCGTTCTGGATACGGCTCAACCCCCATTCAGGAGTGACGAAAAAATACGGGCGGACACAAAGGTCCGCCCCTACGAAACCATCGCACTTCCTACATCGGCTAGATTCGCAAACCCTCCCTCATCGGCCGGAGGAATTCCTCCTTCATCAGTCGGAATTCACCCCCCCAGCCTCCTGTACGCCTCCGTACCGCGCAGGTGGGAGTCGGGCTTGACGCCCTCGACAGGGGTCTTGCCTTCGGAATCTCTTGCGGCGGGGTCTGCGCCGGCGTCGAGCAGGGCTTCGACCACGGCGAGGATGACGCCGTCTTTCGCCACCGCGTAGTGGAGCGGAGTCCGCACGCGCTTGTCCCGCACGTCGGGGTTGGCGCCCGCCGCGAGCAGGGCCTTCACGATGGCGGGGGCCGAACTGCGCATCCCCGCCCAGTGCAGGGGCGCCAGGCCCTTTCTGTCGGGCGTGTTCACCCGGGCGCCCGCACGCACGAGAACCTCCACGATGTCCGAGGCTTCGCCGAACGCCGCCGCCGCGTGCAGGGCCGTCCACCCGAATATGCCCTCCGCGTTCGGGTCGGCCCCCACGACCAGCAGAGCCGCCACCATATCGGGCGCCGCGTTGAACGCCACCGCCGCGTGCAGGGGCGTCGCCCCTCTTTCATCCGGCGCGTTCGCGTCGGCCCCGGCCCGCGTCAGGACGGTCAACACCGCCGGGTTCTCGGCGTAGCACGCCGCCCAGTGCAGGGGCGTCCATCCCTTCTTGTCCCGCGCGTTCACCTCGGCCCCGGCCGCGAGCAGGTCGCCCGCGGCTTCCAGGGCATCGTCGCCCATCACCGCACGGTGCAGGGCGGTGGCTCCGTCTTCACCGCGCGCGTTCGGGCCGCTTGCTTCCGTAGACATCGTGTTCTCCCGTTTCGGCGAGCGCCCGCGCCTGAGTTTCCGGCGTTCGGTTCTTCACGAAGCGCTCGCCTGGGTCCTTTCGTGATTTATCGAACCGCATAATACCAAATTATATATGACAAACCGAAAAAAATACGTCCTAACCCTCCGTCTCGGGCGGGCCGCCTCTTTCGGCGTATTTCTCCGCGCACGCCACGCTGCAGAAAGAGCGCCTGCCGCCGCCCGCGCGCTTCGTAATCGCGATGCGCGAGGGAAAGAACGTCTCGCACTCGGGGCAGTTCAGCATCTCATCGTCCAGGCCGGCCTGCGCTTCCTGGTTTTTCTGCGCCGCGCTCCTGGAGCCGGTAAAAAAACTGCGTATAAGATAGAATATCAGCCAGGATAAAACCAGATAAAAAAGAAATCGAAACATACGCCGGGCCTCACGAGGTGAAGCGAGATTCGGAAAAACGCTACTCTACACGCAGAACCCCCCGGATGGGAATCGCTAGGCGCGCGCGAGCGCGTTCGCGTGATAATCCTGCAGGGAGCGCACCGAATACTCGTTTTCGCGCAGAATCCGTACGGCGCGGATGGCCGCCTGCCCGGCGGCCAGCGTGGTGCAATAGAAGATGTTGCGCAAAAGCGCCGTTCTGCGGATGGAATAGCTGTCCTTGATCGACTGCTTGCCCGCCGTGGTGTTGAGCACGAAGTCCACCTCCCCCGCCTCCATCTGGTCCACGACGTGGCCCGCCTCGCCGTCGGTCACCTTGTGGACGAAGTCCGCCTCGATGCCGTTGGCCAGGAGCGCCGCTCTCGTCCCCGCCGTCGCCACCAGGGAAAAGCCCAGTTCGACGAGCAGTTGCGCCAGGGGGATAATGGCCGCCTTGTCCCCGTCACGAACGGAGATGAACGCCCGGCCCGAAAGCGGCAGGACGGAGCCGGCCCCCTCCTGCGCTTTCAGGAACGCCGTGGGGAAATCCGCCCCCAGACCCATCACCTCCCCCGTGGACTTCATCTCGGGTCCCAGGATCACGTCCACGCCGGGGAATTTCTTGAAGGGGAACACCGCTTCCTTGACGCCGAAATGGCGCGGCTCCACGTCGTGCTCCAGACCGAGCGCGGGGAGCGCCTCGCCCGCCATGGCCCGGGCGGCCACCTTGGCGAAGGGCACGCCGACGACCTTGCTCACGTAGGGCACCGTGCGGCTCGCGCGCGGGTTCACCTCCAGGATGAAGACCTGGCGCTTGTGGACCGCGAACTGCACGTTGCTCAAGCCCACGACGTTCAGCGATTTCGCCAGAATCCTCGTCTGGCGCTTGAGTTCCTCCACGATGTCGGGCCCCAGCGTGTAGGGGGGGATCGAGCACGCCGAGTCGCCGCTGTGGATGCCCGCCTCCTCGATGTGCTCCATCACGCCAGCGACGATCACGTTCTCCCCGTCCGATACCGCGTCCACGTCGACCTCCACGGCGTCCTCCAGGAACCTGTCGATGAGCACGGGCCGTTCGGCAGAGGCGCGGACGGCGTCGCGCATATAGGCCGCGAGTTCTTCCGCGTCGTGGACAAGCGCCATGGCGCGGCCGCCGAGCACGTAGCTGGGCCGCATGAGCACGGGGTAGCCGATGGCGTTCGCTATCGCGAGGGCGTCCCCGGTGTTCGTGGCCGTTCCCGAGGGCGGCTGGCTGAGGTGGAGGTCCTTGAGCAGGTGGCTGAAGCGGTCGCGATCTTCGGTCAGGTCGATGCTCTCGGGCGAGGTTCCCAGAATCGGCGCGCCCGCCTCCTTGAGCGCCAGGGCGAGCTTGAGCGGCGTCTGTCCCCCGAACTGGACGATGACGCCCGCGGGCTTTTCGCGGTGGATGATCTCGAGCACGTCTTCGAGCGTCAAGGGTTCGAAGTAGAGCCTGTCGCTCGTATCGTAGTCTGTGCTCACCGTCTCGGGGTTGCAGTTCACCATGATGGCCTCAAAGCCGGCCTCCGCCAGCGCCATCACGGCGTGAACGCAGCAGTAGTCGAACTCGATGCCCTGCCCGATGCGGTTGGGGCCGCCGCCCAGGATGATGATCTTCTCGCGCGCAGTCGGCGGCGCCTCGTCTTCCTGCTCGTAAGTGGAATAGAGATAGGGCGTATGGGCCTCGAATTCCGCGGCGCAGGTGTCCACCTGCTTGTAGACGGGCCGCACATTCATGCGGTGCCTCGCCGCGCGAACCTCTTTTTCCTCCACGCCTTGTCTTCCGGCGATCTCCATATCGCTGAAGCCGTTTTGCTTCAGATAGCGGAGGCTGAATTCATCATCCAGAAGACCGGGCGCGCCGGCCTCCTCTTCCAGTTCCACGAGTTCTGCCAGGTGCGCGAGAAACCACGGGTCGACGCCCGAGGCGCGGTATATCTCCTCCTCCGACCAACCATCGCGGTACGCGCGGGCGATCGTCCAGAGGCGATCAGGGCCTGGAATTCTCAATCCTTTTGAAATCAATTTCTTGCGTTCTTTTTCCGATAATGTTTCGAGCTCTTCGGGCTTGGAGTCCGCCAGGCCGTAGCGGTCGATCTCGAGCGACCGGACAGCCTTCATGAGCGATTCCCGGAACGTCCTGCCGATGGACATCACCTCCCCCACCGAGCGCATCTGCGTGTCGAGGACGGGGGGCGTCTCGGGGAATTTCTCGAAGGTGAAGCGCGGTATCTTCGTGACGCAATAGTCGATGGACGGCTCGAACGAGGCGGGCGTCTGCCGCGTGATGTCGTTCGGTATCTCGTCCAGCGTGAGACCCACCGCGAGCTTGGCGGCTATCTTCGCGATGGGAAAGCCCGTGGCCTTGCTCGCGAGGGCGGAGCTTCGCGATACCCTGGGGTTCATCTCGATCACGACCATCCTGCCGTCGGTGGGACTCAGGCCGAACTGGATGTTCGAGCCGCCGCACTCGACCCCGACTTTCCGGATGCAGGCGATGGCCGCGTCGCGCATCGTCTGGTATTCGCGGTCCGAGAGCGTCTGTGCGGGGGCGACGGTAATGGAATCGCCCGTGTGGACGCCCATGGGGTCGAAGTTCTCGATGGAGCAGATGATGGACACGTTGTCCTTGAGGTCCCTCATCACTTCGAGTTCGAATTCCTTCCAGCCCAGGACGCTCTCCTCCAGCAGCACCTGATCCACCGGGCTTTCGGAGAGGGCCCAGGCGAGTTTCTCCTCGAATTCATCCTCACGAAACGCAACGGCCCCGCCCGAGCCGCCCAGCGTGAAGGCGGGGCGCAGGATGATCGGAAAGCCGATGTCGCGCGCCGCCGTCCAGCCCTCGGCCATGGTGGTGACGACCTCGCTCCGGGGGAGGTCCAAGCCTATCTCGCGCATCGCCCGCTTGAACAGGTCCCTGTCTTCCGCGCACCGTATGGCGGGCAGCTTGGCGCCGATGAGCTCCACGTCCAGCGCGTCGAGCGCGCCGCTCTCGGCCAGGGCCACCGCCGTGTTCAGCCCCGTCTGGCCGCCCATGGTAGGCAGGAGGGCGTCGGGGCGTTCTTTCTTGATGATCTCCTCCACCACCTTCGGCGTGATGGGTTCGACGTAGGTGGCGTCGGCCATCTCGGGGTCGGTCATGATGGTGGCTGGGTTCGAGTTCACCAGCACGACCTCGTAGCCCTCCTCGCGCAGGGCCTTGCACGCCTGCGCGCCCGAATAGTCGAACTCGCACGCCTGTCCGATGACGATGGGTCCCGAGCCTATGATCAGTATTTTCGATATGTCCGTTCTTTTCGGCATGAATCAGGCCACTCGCTCTAAATAAGAAGGTGAATACAGGGAATATATCCTTGAGCTGACGATTTCTTCTCGCCGGTCAATTCATCATTCCCTCTCCGAAACCACTTCCTGATGGGAGCCTTGAAAAATCCGCTCCGTTCGTCATTCCCTCGGCTTGAGAACCGCCCCCCCCTACCCCCCCTTAACAGGGG
>CAYTSP010000350.1:0-2832 GCA_964440505.1 uncultured Nitrospinaceae bacterium | reverse complement strand
GGAATGACGGCAAACTCCCGCGCTTCCGTGCTAATATGCCGATAATTCTCAGGGAGGAACCACCATGAGCACGACGCCGCAAGCCGCGAAAACGCCCCTGCCGGTCACCGAAACCAGCATCGGCATGGTGGACGCGGACATCCACCACGTACCGCCCTCACTCGACGCCCTGCTGCCCTATCTGCCTGTCGTCTGGCGGAACTACGTGGAAGAGACCGACTACACCAAGCTGCCGAACGCCCCCTACCCCAAGACGGCGGGCGGCGGCGTGCGCAAGGACGCCATCCCGCCGGACGGCCCGGCGGGGTCGAGCCTCCCGATGCTCCAGGAGCAGGTGCTGGACGCCTACGGGGTGAGCTACGGGGTGCTGAACGGGGCGTACTACAACGTCTCCTTCATGGGAATCCCCGAGTTCGGCGCGGCCCTAGCTCGCGCGCACAACGACTGGACGATCGAGCACTGGCTCGAAAAAGACGAGCGCCTGCGCGGCGCCATCACCGTCTCGCACCAGGACCCCCAGCACGCGGTGGACGAGATAAAGCGCGTCGGCGGACGCGCCGACATGGCGCAGGTGCTCTTCCCGGCGGGTTCGCACGCCCCCTACGGGCAGCGGCGGTACCACCCCATCTACGCTGCCGCGGAGGAGCGCGGGCTGCCTATCGGCATCCATTTCGGCGGCACGGGCGCCGGCAACGCGCCGCCGCCCACGGCTTCGGGCTGGCCCACCTACTACATCGAGTGGCACACGGCGATGAGCCAGGCCTTCATGACCCAGGTGGTGAGCTTCATCTGCGAGGGCGTGTTCGAGTTGTTCCCGAAGCTCAAGGTCGTGCTGATCGAGGGCGGCCTCTCCTGGATCCCGGGGCTGCTCTGGCGTCTGGACAAGAACTACCGGGGCATGCGCGCCGAGGTGCCCTGGCTCAAAAAGCTGCCGAGCGAATACTTCTACGAGCACTTCCGGGTGACGAGCCAGCCCATCGAGGAGCCGGAGGAGGACGCGCACCTGCTACAGATATTCGAGATGGTCCACGCCGAGAAGATCCTGCTCTTCGCCACCGACTACCCCCACTGGGATTTCGACTCCCCCGTCCACGCCCTGCCGAGCCGCGTGGACGCAGAGCTCCGCGCGCGCATCATGCGCGACAACGCGGTGGAGCTGTACGGGTTCGGGGGTTAGGGGGGAGCTGTTCATCCAAACGCACGCGCCAGGCTGAGGCATACTCTCGCAGGATATATGGCAGATACACGCAAAGACAGACGGCGAAAGCGGCGGATAATCGGAATTGCAATTCGGCGTATGGTGAAGCCAAATTGCCCTCCCCTACTCCCTGTGGTACATTGAATGTTCTCTTATATCTATATTCGTAACCACGCCATCAATGATCCACCTGTGTTTTCACAACCTCTAAAAGGGGTTCCCGATGGACGCGAAACATGCGTGGTTCTTATCGGCCACCCGAGCCGGTATTGATTGCGATTCCAGCTACAAAACAACTGAGCGCAAAGACACGGAAGGCGCCGATGCGCTTTCCTTTTCCGGAACCCAGAGACAGGGGAGGTAAGCTATGTGGCGTAATCGAATCAGCAGGAAGCGTCTCGCTCACAACCGAGCCGTGAGGATCGGCGGGCTCCTGGCCTTGGCGGTATTCGGCTTTGTCGCCGTTCTCTCGACCCCCGCGTTCGCCATGGAGAAGCAACTGACCTTCATGTCGGGTGGTGCTAAGGGCTCCTGGTACCGCTACCTGACCGCGATGAGCGAGTGCATGCGGAAAAACAGCGACATCAAGGTCACCGTCGTCCCGACCTCGGGCGGCATGGAAGCCTTCAGTAAACTCCAGGCGGGCAAGGCCGACGCAGGGTTCACCTTCCAGACCGTGGCCTTTCCGGCCTGGGCCGGCAAGGGACGCTGGAAGGGAAAGAAGCTCCAGAATCTGCGCGCGGTCGGCTTCGGGATTTCCTCCTCGATATTCCACTTCGTCGTCCTGAAAAGCTCCGGCATCGAGAAACTGGCCGATTTGAGCGGGAAGAAGTTCTCGCCCTGCCCCATCGGCACCACCTGCTACGCGTCCGTCGGCTCCTTTCTCAGACACATCGGCCTGTACGAGAAGATCAAGGTGAGCAACCTCTCCCACGGCGAGCAGGTCAGCTACCTGAAGGACGGCAAGATCGACGGCTACGCCTTGCAGGGCGGTCTTCCGAACCCCTCGGTGACGGAGGCGGCCCTGACCCGGCCCGTCCGGCTGCTCAGCGTCGATCAGGGGGTGGATTTCAGCGGATTCCTGAAGGAATTCCCCGGCTTCGAGCCCACGACGATCCCGAAAGGAACCTACAAGGGCGTGGACTATGACGTCTCCACCATGGGCCTGAGCGGTGTTCTGGTGGCGAACAAGAACACATCGCCTGATTTGATCTACCAGATGACCAAGACGCTCTGGGGCAAGTCCTGCGTCGGTTACCTGACCAAGAACAACCGCGGCCTGGCCGGCATGAAGAAGGCGAACCCGACCGAAGGGCTGGTGATTCCGGTTCACGCGGGCGCCGCGCGGTACTGGAAGGAAAGAGGGGTCAAGAACATGGCGCCCGCCGAGGGTTCGATGTAAACAGGGCGGGTGATAGTCTTGGATGGAGGGGGAGGACACACAGGTCCTCCCCTACGGTACCATCGCGTCATGCGTCCCCGGACAGGCGCTAGGGCCTGTCCGGGGACGCAAGAGTGAATGCGCTTTTGATCGTCATTCCGGCGTATGCCGGAATCCAGGGACTTTGTTTTTGAATTTGTTTTATCGTTTTTCTTGGGCGTCCTGCGATTCGGAATTCCCGCCTGTTCTGGAT
>CAYTSP010000349.1:0-9893 GCA_964440505.1 uncultured Nitrospinaceae bacterium | reverse complement strand
GTTCCCGCGAGACCCAAAGCGTTGGCCGTCTGCTCGGGCGTCAAGCCCATCATATGCGCCGCCGCAGCGGCCGCACCGAACGGGCCGCACAGACCCGTGAGATGAAACCCCCGCCTGCGCACCTCCAGGCAGTCTGCGGCGATGCTCGCGCGGATCATCGTTTCATAGCCCACGGCGCAGGCGGTAATGAAAGTTTTGCCGTTTGCCCCTAACTTCTCGGCAAGCGGATATGCTGCGGCGAAGACCACAGCACCCGGATGTAGCTTGGCGCCGCTGTGGTAATCATCGAGTTCGAACGCGTGCATCCAGGTGCCCAGACAAAGAGCGACGGGCCCCACCGGCCCGCGCCAGGCGCTTTTCCAGAGAGTGGCTTCCTCATTTCCGCCTTGTTCCTGGATAAAGCGTGACAGTATGCGCCCCGATTCGGTAGTCGTGCCGTAGAGGCCGCAACCGATGGCGTCCAGGAAATACTTGCGCATGCAGGCGCGCAGGTTCTCGGGCAAATCATCATAGGAAGTTTCACAGATGAATCGCGCGAGTTCGCGCGTTTGGCCGTTCATTTTCACCTCATCCCCTGGGCAGATATTCCGCTTCTATCGCATGATACGCGTCGTAATCGAGAAGTCGGTAGAGTTCTTTGCGCGTCATCATGTTGTCGAGATAATCCGCCATCGTGCCTTTCTCTTTCAGTTCATCGAGCAGCAATTCACCCGCCTTGAGCATCGCGCGCATGATGCTCACCGGAAACAGGACGAGTTTATAGCCCATCTCCCCGAAATCCGCTTTTGAGATATGAGGCGTCTTTCCGAACTCCGTCATGTTTGCGAGCAGTGGCCCCGGGCAGCGCTCGGCGTACTCGGCGAACTCATCGCGTGTTTCGAGCGCCTCGATGAAAATGACGTCCGCCCCGGCTTCAAGAGAGGCATTGCCGCGTTCGACGGCCTCTTCCATCCCGTGAACGTATTTAGCGTCGATTCGCGCCATGACGGCAAAATCAGGATCTGTTCGATGATTCACGGCGGCGCGGATTTTCCCAATAAATTCCTCACGGCTCACCACCTGTTTTCCGTCCAGATGGCCGCAGCGCTTCGGCAACACTTGATCTTCTATCTGAATACAAGCAACGCCCGCCCTTTCGAAATCACGCACCGTGCGCACCACATTCACCGCATTTCCGTAGCCGGTATCCACGTCCACCACGAGTGGGATGTCCACGGCGTCGGCCATATACCTCGCATTCATGAGCACTTCGCTGAAAGACGCCAGACCGTTGTCGGGCAGTCCCGCCAGGGCGTTCACCACGCCCGCCCCGGACATGTAGACGGTCTCGAATCCCTTGGAGGCGATGAGCCTGGCCGTCAGCGCGTCGTGCGCGCCGGGGATGATCGTCGCCTCCGGACGTTCAAGAATATTTCTGAATTTTTTTCGTACCGAATCGGCCATGCGCCTATCCTTCCCGGCAAAATCAATGGATTGAAGCGAAGGTCACCTTTTCGGCGAATCGCATCTTCTCCTTGATATAAAAGAACTTATCCGCCGCCCCCATCTCAAAGCAACCACCCTTTATTCTTTCACATCATCCGGCGGCATCGCCATTGTCGAAAGCCGATTTTTCCTTGACAAACAACCGAATAAAGGTGTCATAATTTATACGCTCATGGGGTTTGATTTAGCGGTGGGGGTACCGATGACGGATGAATACGAAGACGTGAGTTTCGACGAAAAATATGAGGATGAATCCAAGGTCAACTCCGACCTCAAGCGCGCCCTGGATCTTCTGAACCAGGGCGGCGTCGCCCACGCGAAAGGAGACCTCGACAAGGCCATCGAGTTGTACCGGAATTCCATCGCCTACTACCCCACGGCGGACGCGCACACCTATCTGGGCTGGATGTACAGCAAGCAGGGCCGACTCGAGGAGGCCATTGAGGAGTGCCACATGGCTATTGAGGTCGACGATGAGTTCGGAAACCCCTACAACGATATCGGCTGTTACCTCATGCAGTTGGGTGAACTCGACGAAGCGGCCGGATGGCTCGAAAAAGCAAAGTCCGCACCTAGGTACGAGCCGCGTCATTTCCCCTATATGAACCTGGGACGCATCTACCTTCAGAAAAAAGAATACGGCAAGGCGCAAGGCGAAATTTACGAAGCCATCAGGCGCGCCCCTGAAGTGGATGGTCTGAAAAAGAATTTTCTCGAACTTGTGTCGATGCTCAACTAGAAACCAGCTGACGAAAAAAGCCGGCCCCATGGGCCGGCTTTTTCTTTTTCTCGCTTAGTGCCTAGCCGGGAATCTTGTCCCTGCTATCCTCTTCCATCCATTCGTTTTCCACATAGATGGTTTTGGCTGCGTCCCGGTTGGGGCAATTGCCATACGTGAAGACGAGTTCGGCGTCCTCGGTTTCGCTCGGGTTGTAGAGACCGTGAATCTCGCCCGCTGCGCAATAGACGAACGTACCCGAGGGCACCGTATGTTCTTCCCTGTCCTCCCCCATCCAGACGATAATCGGGCCCTTGACGATGTAGAACGTCGCATCGCAGACGTGGTAGTGCCTCTGGTTGCGGCCCTTGGGGGGAATGATGGTACGCCCCATTGTGATGGTCTGGGTGCCGGTGGCATTGCTGTCCACGCCCCACGCAATAATGAGGGGCGGCTCGTATTTCTTGTCTACGCCGATGGCCGTGGAATCGATGAGACACCAGCGCTGTTTCGTGGGTGCGGATAAAGCTGACATGTATGCTCCTTTGAATTGGAAACGATATGAAATTGTCCGTTCTCTCGAAGGTGGCCTAATCTAGTCGTTCACTTCTCAGAGCGCAAGAGCGGAGCCGACGCGGGCGAGGATTCACCCTTCCAGGAAGAGCTGAACCTCGCTCAACAGCTCCATCCTGCGCTTTTCCAGTTCCATGAAATGCGTGCCGTCGTTGATGATTACGTAGCGCTTGCCCCGGCTGTTGCAGAGGGCTTTGTACAGCCCCCAGGCTTCCGGGTCAGCCGAGGCGCCGTCCTGATCACCCCGGATGAGCAGTACGGGACACGTAATCCTGCTCGCGTCGTAGAGAGGTTTGTTCCTCGCCCTATCATACAGATCCGCCAGGGAGCCGTTCGCCAGCCGGAACGCGGGCGTCTTGCGCTTGGCGCCTCGCGTGTCGTAGCGAAGCAGTTCGCGAAAATACGTCTTGAGCACCCTGGGTTCGCGCCATTTGTGATGAGCATCCCCCGGTATGTGACCCCACCAGCGATGGTGCACGTCTTTTTCCGTACACCAAGACCATGCGCCTCGCCTCGCGTCGAATACCCCGGGCCTTCGGGGGTCTTCCATCTGCTTGGCGCGCTGAGGGTTGTCATAAGCGTAATAAGGCGCATAAAGAACAAGCTTATGCACCTGCTTCATATTATCGGCCGCATATGCCGGGGCAGTCGTCGTCCCCCAAGATCGGCCCAGGATGCCGAGCTTGTTCACGCCCCGGCGCTCGTGGATAAAATCGACCGCCGCCTTGATGTCCCTCACGGCCACCTTCCCCGGTATCGCGGGAGGCTTGTCCTTGGAGCTTTCCAGCATCTCCTGCGGCCACGTCGATTCGCCGAAACCCCGAACCGAGAGCGCGAACACGTCGAACCCGCGCGAGGCGATGTAATCCATCCACGAATAGCCGGGAACCGGGAGGTCATAGGCCACGGGGCCGGGCGCCATCCGCCCGTGCACCATGAGGAGAGTGGCCTGATCTTCAAATTTCCTCTTGCCCTTGGGGCGTTTTTCTCTCAAGTGGAGCGTGATGCCGGGATCGACCGAATCGATGTAGTGATCGATTCGCTCTATTCCCTTCAGAGCCGCATTCTTTCGTGGGGCAGTGCTCAAATCCAGATACCCTTAATTTTTCAGGTGCGAATAATCCCGGTCATACGCAGGCGGCAGCGCGCCTCCCCGTCCCAGAACGACGTGGAGCTTGCCCCATCCCCGGCCCGAGTTGCGAAATCCGCGTGTAACGCCCGCAGGAACCCAACACATATCCCATGGTCCGAGGACTTCTTGGTATGAATCCCCCCTCTCATCGGTCCAGAACACCGTCCAGTCGCTCTCCAGGGGAATAAAGGCCTCCTCGAGATCCAGATGATCGTGCAGCGGAGCACCCGAACCCACCCGGTTTTCGTTGATCACGAAGGAAAACTCACCCTCCGGCAGGGAGGGGGCCGGACCCACACCCTCGAGCTCGCCGCCCACGTGGCCCACGTAGCGCCGAATCCCCCGCACGCCCTCCGGCAGGGAGGCTTCATAATAGACTTGAAAATTCTTGGGACAATCATCATAACGCACCACCTGGGTAAGGGGATCGACGAAAGAGGCACTCTCGCTCGCCGCGTCCTCCCCTTCTCCCTGAAACACGGGCGGCTCATACGCGCCGCGCCCGTGAATGTAGTAGAGAAACCCATCCTCATCGCCTGAGTTCCTGTAACCGCGCATGACGCCCGGCGGCATCCGGATGGCGTCGTAAAGCCCGAGCTCGACGTTTTTTATCCCTCCATCGCGCGGATCGACCCACGAAACTTCGAACGCGCCATGCCACACCATGAAAACTTCCTCGAACCCATGGCTGTGCATAGGGGCGCCGTTTCCGGGAGGAGCCATCACGATTCCGTTGGCGAATTCCCATCCGGGGAGCGCCGCCTTGGACTCTTTGTCGCGAGGTCCCCCGATGTAGCGATAAATGGCCCGGTGGTGCCCCTCTTCGCGGGCATCGGGCGACGGCGCCCAATCGGGCATGATCTCTGCGAAACGGACGATTGTGGTTGGTACGGCTTTGGAAGTTTGTTTGGTCATCTTCAAGCACCTCGCCGGTAATAAGGTCATGGAAGCGTAGCGTTTCGATACACGCCTTCCGCCTCATACGCCTCATCGAGCAGGACGACGGGATGCACCACTCGAAGGTCCATGTCCCGCTCGCGGGCGCCGTACGCGATTTGAATCTGACAACCAGGGTTGCCCGTGCAGACCACGGGCGCTTCGGAGTCTTTCACGTGCCCCATTTTCCTGTCGAGAAGGCGCATGGAAATCTCGGTCTGCGTGAGATTGTAACTGCCTGCGGAGCCGCAGCACCAATCGCTTTCCTTGAGAGGCACCGACTCGACGTTGCGGATCGCGGAAAGAACCTCGAGCGGCTCCTTGCGGACCTTGAGTGCGTGAAACAGATGGCACGGGTGATGATACGCAATTTTCCGGGGCTCGGGGTGCGCCGCTTCCCGGACCCCGATTCTGGAGAGAAACACGGTAACGTCCATCGCCTTGTCGCTGAACGCCTCGGCCCGGCTCGCGTAGACGGGATCCTCCGCGAGCAAATCCTTGTATTCGTGGAGCATGGCCCCGCAGCCGGAAACGGCCAGGATGACGGCGTCGAACGCACCCGCGTCGATGGCGTCCAGGTTCTCGCGCGCGAGGATTCTCGCCGCTTCCCTGTCCCCGGCATGTGCCTGCAGCGCGCCGCAGCAGGTCTGCGAGGCGGGAAACACGACACGCACCCCGTTCGCCGCCAAGGCGCGTATGGCGGCCCTGTTCACGTCGCCGAACAGGGTGGACTGAATGCACCCGCCGAAAAAGGCGACACGATATTTTTCCTCGCCGATGGGCGCAACTTCTGCGGGCAGGGCCCTCATCGAGGATACGGGCGGGGCTTCGGGCATCATGGGTTCGAGTTCGGCCAGTTTCCTGGGCAAAAGACCCAGGCCCCTCACCATGCTTTTCAAAAACGTGGTCTGGTACAGCCGGGTGGCCACGCCCGCCAGGTTGAGCAGCGTTCTGTTCGGCAAAAGCCAGCGGAAGAGAACTCTCCTCAAAATCCGCACCGATAGGGGACGTTTTCGTACCTTTTCGAGTCCCTCGCGCGCCGCTTCGATCAAGGAGCCATAAGGCACGCCGGACGGGCACGCCGTCTCGCAGGCGCGGCAGTCCAGGCAGCGATCGAGGTGTTTCATCACCGTCTCGTTGGGAGCCATTTCGCCGTCCGTCACCATGCGCATGAGGTAGATTCTCCCGCGCGGGGAGTCCATCTCGTTGCCGAGCAGCGTGAAGGTGGGGCAACTCGTGCCGCAGAACCCGCAATGGATGCAGCGCTGAATCATCTCCCTGTCGGGAGCGTCCGGGCCGACGAAGGGGTTCTCGTATTCGGGAAAAACCTGCGCGAAACCTGCTTTTTGATCCGTGGCCACTTGGCCCTGTCCTCCTACATCCGGCCCACGAAGCGGCCGGGACTCAAAGTTCCCTTCGGGTCATAAGTTTTCTTGATGTTCCGCATCACCTGCAGCGCGGCGGGCTCGAGCGCGTCCTCACCCCATACGGATATCTGCTCTTTAAGTGAGTTCGGTCCCGAATCCAAGCGCAGGTGAACCGAGCGTGCTTCGCGCTCATTCCTCCCCTCCCTGCAAAGTGAAGAGAAGACGCGCCACGCCTCGAGCGGAGAGGACTCCTCATCTTCGGGCGCGAGCCAGCCCTTGAGCACGCCGCTTCCCGCGTGCGCCGAGATGGTGGAGCGATATTTTCCCGCCTCGGCGGCGCGCCTCGCCGCCTCTGCGAAGCGGGGCAACTGATCGAGACGGCCCGAAGCTCTGAGAGCGAGCACTTCGGGACCGGAGAAGTCTCCTCCCGGCGGATCGGCCAGGGTGCGGCCCAGGCGCGAAGTTGTCTCATCGTCTAGGCGCAAGATATCGTCGCCGCCCTCTTTTGCGAGGATTTCCTCGAAGCGGGCCAGTTGATCGTTCAGCCCTTCTTCAAAATCCCCGAAAGAAGCCACCAGACTGACCGGGCCGGGCAAGGCGATGTCGCCGCCCGACGCCAGCGAGGCGATGCGCGCATCGTCCAACACTTCCACCCAAACCGGCATGAGGGGCGAGGCCATCAGCGCCCTGGCCGCTTTGAACGCGGCGTCTGTGGATGAAAAACAGGCCGCTCTCGCTCCAATGTTCTCGGGGACCTTATAGAGGCGAATCGCCAACTCGGTGACGACCGCCAGCGTCCCCCAGCTTCCCGACAAAAGACGGTTCATGTCGTAGCCGGTAACGTTTTTCACTACCAGCGCGCCATAGGTGTGGGTCTCGCCATCGGCCAGCGCCACCTTCATGCGCATCACGCGGTCGCGCGCCTTGCCCCAGCGCACCCGCATGGGGCCCGAACTATCCGCGATGATGGTTCCCCCCACGGTGGAGGCTCCCGGATGCGGAGGGTCGAGTCCCGCCGTCTGGCCTTCGGCGCCCGTCAACCTACCGAGATCCTCGACGCTCATTCCCGCTTCCACCACGGCGGTGAGGTCGTCCTTCAAAAACTCCACCGCCTTCGACATGCGCTCCAGGGAGAGGGCCACGTCGTACTTCTCGGGCGCATATCCCGTTCCTTTGCCTGTGCCTCCTCCCCAGGGAAATACGGCCAGGCCCGCTTCGTTCGCGCGCGAAAGAACGCGGCAAAGAGCTTCGTGATCGGCGGGACTCACTACGACAGAGGGCGTTTTGGTCCCCAGCCGGAAAGACTCCGCCCTTTCATCCGACAACAAAACGGAATCGCCTGAATCTGCTTCAATGGATTGAGCGAACGAGTCGAGTTTGAGAGCCATGGGTATCCTACTTCGTCATCCCCCCGCCCATGCGGGCGATGGCGCCGCTGTGAGCAACCGGGAACACGTTCTCCTCATCGGGTATGAGTTTGCCGGGGTTCATCAAGCCATCCTCGTCGATGGCGTCTCGCACGCGCTCCATGATTTCGAGCGTAGGCTCATCGAACTGATCCTTCATCTCTTTAATTTTCTCGATGCCGATACCGTGCTCCCCCGAGAGTACGCCCCCGGCGCGGATACACGCGCGGAGCACCTCCGCGCCGCACTCTATCGCATGCTCCGTCTCCCCGGGCACCCGATCGTCGAACAAGACGTTGGGATGCAGGCTCCCGTCTCCGGCATGAAACACGTTGGTGATGCGCAAATTATAGCGGGATGATATCTCGTCGAACTCCTCAAGCACCTGCGCCAGCTTCGAGCGGGGAACCGTGCCATCCAGGCAATAGTAGGTAGGCGCAATGACCCCGAAGGCACCGAACGCCTTTTTCCGGCCCATCCACAGGCCCTCGCGCTCCTCTTCGGTCTGCGCGATCCGGAACGAGGAGCAATTGTTCTTCTCGCTTACCTCGCGAATGAGGGTCTCGAGCGGTTTGATGGAAGACGGCAGGCCGTCGAGTTCGATAAGCAAAACGGCCTCGGCGTCTCTGGGATAACCCGCCTGAACCACAGTCTCAACCGCCTCGATGGTGTAGCGATCCATCAACTCCATTGCGGCGGGAACTGCTCCTGCTGCAATAACGTCACTCACCGTCCGGCAGGCATCCCCCACTTGAGAGAAACAAGCGAGCATTGTGCGCACGCTCTCAGGGTTCGGCGTGAGCCGCACGGTGAGTTCCGTGATGACGGCGAACGTGCCCTCGGAACCAATGAAGAATCCGCGCAGGTCCAGACCCGGCGTATCCTCCCCGTCCGCGCCCAGATGCGCCACCTCGCCTGTGGGCAGGACGACGGTCATCTCCATGATGTGGTTCGTCGTCATTCCGTATTTCAGGCAATGCGCGCCGCCGGAGTTTTCCGCCGCGTTGCCGCCGATGGTGCAGGCCGCCTGGCTGGAAGGATCGGGCGCGTAATGAAAAACATGCGGCAGCGTTTCGCGGGAGAGGTGGAGGTTCACCACACCCGGCTGCACGCGCGCGAGGCGGTTCACATAATCGAGTTCCAGAATCTTGTTCATCCGCGTGAAAACGATGAGCACACCACCCGGCAGTGGCGTCGCGCCACCGGAGAGGCCCGTGCCCGCTCCTCTGGCGATCAGGGGTACGCGATACTCGCGGCAGATTCCCACGATTTGGCTGACTTCTTCGGTGCTCTCCGGCAAAACGACGGCTGAGGGGATGCCCTTGTAAATCGTGAGACCGTCGCAATCATACGTCCTGAGCGCTACCGGATCGGTGTGAATGAATTCCTCCCCCACCGCATCCGTCAATTTTTGAATGAACCCGGCGCTATCCACCTCAAAATCCTCGCGCGCTTCCTGAATGAACAAAAACCCTTTAGAGTAGCGCCATTATACCCATGCTTCTGAAAAAAACGAATAGAAAGGCGATTTCTTGAACAAATCCGGTGGTTCCACCCCGGCTTCGGGCCACTCCGCCAGGCGCGGGCGAACAGGCGGCTTATATTATGGATGGGTGATCGTCGGCGTATCGTTCACCACCATGGCCTTCCACATGGCGGCAACCTTTTCCTTTTCCCTGTTTCAGGTTCCCCTCATTGAAGAATTCGGCTGGAGCAGAGGCGCCCTGGGCGGCGCATTCGCCTTGAGCATGAGCCTCTACGCCATCTGCAGCCCGAAGGCGGGCTCCATCCTGGAGCGGAAAGGTCCGAGAGCCCTGATCCCGTGGGGTTCTGTCTCGATTGGCCTTGGACTCATGCTAGGTTTTTTCATTTCCTCCCTCTGGCACGTGTATGTGTTCATCGGCGTCATGATCGGCGTGGGGATCGCGATGAGCGGTTTCGTAACGCACAGTGCGCTCATGCCGCGATGGTTCTTTAGAAACAGGGGACTGGCGATGGGCATCGCCCTCTCGGGCATCGGCATCGGCTCATTGATCCTGATGCCCACCATCGAAAGACTCATCGCCCTCTTCGGCTGGCGCTACGCTTATCTGATTTTCGGCGCCTCGATACTCCTCATCATCCTGCCTCTCAAACTGCTCCTGCTCAGAAATCATCCCTCCGACGTTGGACAGAACATCGACGGCGCATCGGACGAAGAAGCCGCCGGGTTTCCAAAACCACCCGCCTCCAGCTCCCAGAAAGTGGGAGAAGTATTCCGGCATGTAATGCGGGAG
>CAYTSP010000348.1:0-21275 GCA_964440505.1 uncultured Nitrospinaceae bacterium | reverse complement strand
CGGCGGCGGCTGCGAGGTGGCGATGGCCTGCACCTGCCGCGTCGCGGCGAGGACCGCGAAGCTGGGCCTGCCCGAGATCACCCTGGGCATCATCCCCGGCTACGGCGGCACCCAGCGCCTTACCCGCCTCGTCGGCGCGGGCCGCGCGCTGGAGATCCTCATGACGGGCGATCCGGTGAATGCAGAGGAGGCGCACCGCATCGGCCTGGTGAACAAGGTTTGCGAGCCGGATGCCCTGATGGATGAGGCGAGGGCGCTGGCGGGAAAACTGGCTTCCAAGAGCAAGCCTGCTATCGAATTGATTTTGCAGGCCGTACACGGCGGCCTGGAGGGCGGTCTCGAGGAGGGTTTGACGCTCGAGACCGAGAAGTTCGGCTTGGTGTACAGCACGGAAGATTCACAGGAAGGACTCAACGCGTTCATCGAGAAGCGCCCCGCCGATTTCCAGGATCGTTGATCTATGGCCCTCAAAGCCAGTTCCATGAGGCGGACAAATCCCCAAAGGGGGAAGAAGGACGGGCGTATCTGGAAAGTGGCCGCGCCAAAGCCACATAAACAAGGCGGTACGCAGGTCATCCCGATGTACAAGACGAAAAAAGAGCGCCGCCTGGATGAAATACAGACGTGGATGGACGAGAACCTGCCTCCTCCAGATACGCCCGAGTGGGAGGCGCTCTGCACCGGCTGCGGGAAGTGCTGTTACGACAAGGTGTGGGAGGGCGACAGGCTGCTCCTGCTGACCAGCGCCTGTCCGTATCTCGAAGTCGAAACGAACTGTTGCCGCGTATATCCCGAGCGTTTCGAAAAAGAGCCGTTGTGCCTGCCGATCGGGCCCGAAATCATCGAAATGGGGGGGCTTCCCGAGGATTGCCCCTACGTCGAGAATTTTCCGGGCTATCGGGGCCCCAAAGTCGTCAACAAGAGCCTGGATGAGATGTAGCTTTCATCCCTGAGCCCCGGTTCTTTACAAGATCACGCCGGGTAGTGATCGAACCCCAAAAATCTCTGTACTCACTTGGCAAATCCTTGCTGTTTCATGCGTTTCGCAGTGCCTGAAGCTATCCAATAAAACGCATTCCGTGCCATAATCATTCATCATATTCTGCCTGTGGGAAATTCCTTGAACCGATCCATCACCCACAATTTGGACCTCCAGGCCGGTTTTGTCGCATTTTGCGGTGAGTGACCGGCGATGCGCGCGCATCCCGGGCCTGATGGTGTTCGGACGGGAGATAAGTTGCTCATAAAAGGTCAAAGTTTTGCTTGATGCCGTTCACCCCAACATTCTAGCGCTCTGCTCGGCGGCCCTCATCGCATTCGCCCGCGTTTCGCAGCGCTATGCGATTCCGCGCATGAAGATGCATACGGCCAATCTGATCATGGCATGTGCGACGACTTCTCTCGGGTGGTTATTTTTTCGGATAGAGGGATCGCTCGACCAGATGCCCTATCAGGGCGTTTTCTGGTTCATTGCGATGGGTTTTTTCGGGAGTTTTTTGGGCAGGTACATCAATTTCGTTGCTATCCGACATACGGGACTGGCGCGCGCGGCGGTGATGAGCCAGACCGTCCTGGTGTGGTCGTCGCTGCTGGCCGTATTCATACTGGGAGAAGGGATGTCCCTCCAGAAGGCGGGCGGAATCCTGGGCGTCATGTGCGGGGCGAGCCTGCTCGTCTACAACCCCAGAGGAGATAGCGGTCGCAGCATTCCGCTGCATTACTACCTCATTCCCATCGGGTCTGCGGTGATGTACGCGTTTGCACATCTGGTGGGGAAATTCGCGTTCGAGTGGATTTCCTCCTCCGCTTTCGGGATGGCGGTCGCCAACACGACCTCGCTCACGCTCTTGCTGGGAATGCTGCCCTTTGCGCAAAGAGAACGAGCCCCGGCCGCCGGCGGCGACAAAAAAGGGTTTTTCGTACTCTTGCTGGGAGGTGTATTGCAGGGATGCGGTATTTTCTTCTTCTGGTCCTCGGTGAAGCTCGGCGAGATCACCCGCGTCATCCCGTTAACCCGCCTGTCCGTTTTGTTGATCATCTTTCTCTCGTGGCTCTTGTTCCGGCAGCAGGAAAACGTGACGTGGCGTGTCGTCCTCGGCGCACTGATTGCTCTGGCGGGCGCTTTTTTTACTGTGACAGGCAGGTAAGCGTTGGTCGATTCCATCCATCCCAACATCCTGGCTCTTATCGCGGCTTGTTTCATCGCCTCCGCGCGCACGCTGTACCGCGCCGGCGTGGCGCGTCTAAGCCCGATCGTGATGAACGTCTTCATGCTCGCCGTGCAGGTGTGTTTCGGCACGACGTTCTATCTTCTGGAAGGCGGGGTGGCGGATTGGCCGCTCGGGGGTTTGCTGTGGTTCACCGCCATGGGCATTTCCGGCTCCTTGGTTGGGCGTTATTTCAGCCTCGTCGGCATGAAGCTGGTGGGTCTGGCGCGTTCTTCCATCGTCACCCAGACAAGTCTCGTGTGGGCGTCTCTGTTTGCCGTGGTTTTTGCGGGCGAGCGGATGACGTGGCTCATCGCGCTGGGGACGCTCATCATTATGGCGGGATCGATTCTGCTGGTCTATGAAAAGGGCGAGGTACAAAGACGCATTCCCTTGTATTATTACCTGGCCCCTTTGGGTACGGCCGTTTTGTTTGCGATGACGCACGTATTCGGCAAGTTCGGGCTGCAGATTATCAAATCCGCCTCTCTGGGCATGACGGCAGGCAGCATGACGGCGTTTTGCCTCGCGCTGCTTGTCCTGCCTTTATCCGTGGAGAGGAGGACGCCCAAATCCTGGGACAAGAAAGGGCTTCTGGCCGTTCTGGGCGGCGCTTGCCTGAACGCCATGGCTGCCTTTTTCTTCTGGTCATCCATAAAAACGGGGGAGATCGTTCAGATCATTCCCCTGAATCGCCTCTCGGTGCTGCTCATCATTTTCCTGTCCTGGCTGTTTTTCAGAAAACAGGAGGCGGTGAACCTGCGCGTCGTCATTGGTGGTCTCTTGTCCGTCATCGGCGCCGTTGGCGTCGTTTTGGGCAAATAAGTTTCCTCCAGACGCGGAGCGATGCCGGCCGGAGAATGAGCTCCCCCTCGTTTCTCGTTTACAATGCTGATAAGGTGAGGGAAGAAAAAACGACTTTCCTGTAATTGCGCGTGGAGAGGAAACATCATGGTGGAAGTCGGCATCATCGTGGCCCTGACGCTCAAGGGCACGTACATCGGCGACTACGATAAGCTGAGAGAGGTCGCCCAGGAGTCTGAGAGGCTCAGCATCGACTCGCTTTGGCATTGCGATCATTTCGTGACGCTCGACCCCGCCTCTTACGGGAGCCAGACGGGCTTCGGCGCCCAGGATGAGAAGGAACAGTCCGCCGATACCGCGATTCTGGAGCCCTGGACGACCTTGGCCGCCCTCGCGCGAGACACGGAACGCTTGCGTCTGGGCACGCTGGTGTCGTGCGTGGGATACCGCCCGCCGGCCATGCTGGCGAAAACGGCGGCCACGGTAGACGTTATCAGCAAAGGCCGCGTGGATTTCGGGATAGGAGCGGGCTGGATAGAAAATGAATATCATTCCTTCGGGTATCCTTATCCGGGTGCCGCCGTGCGAATAGAACAATTAGAAGAAGCCATTCAGTTGATACGCGCGATGTGGACCGAATCCGCCCCCCATTACGAGGGCGGGTATTTCCAGATTCAAAACGGCGTTTGCGATCCGCCTCCGGCTCAAAAGCCGCATCCACCGATCTGGACGGGAGGCGAGGGACCAAAGTTGCTCGGTGTCTCGGCCCGTCAGGCGGACGGCTACAACTGCCGCTGGTGGACGCCTGAGCAGTTTTTGGAGAAAAGGCCCGTCATCGAGGCCGAATGCAAAAAAGCGGGTAGGAACCCCGACTCAATTAGAGCATCGCTCATGGTGATGGTGATTCCCGAAAAAGACAGGGCGGTGGCCAGGGCGGCTCGCGAGAAGCTGAGCGTCATCCCGGAAACGGGGTGCGTCTACGGAACGCCTGATGACTGCGTTGCGCGCCTCAAGGAATACCCGAGAGCGGGCGTGGATCACATCCTTGTCACCATCCCTGATCTGGATACCAACCCGCACAGGCTGACCCTTCTGGGTGAAGAGATCATCCCGGCGCTCCAAGCGGGTGGAGGATAACGAGCTTGTCTATCGCCACGCACACGGAATTAACGGAACGAGAAACAGCCATCCAGGCGGAGGCCCGTGAATTCGCTCAACAGCGGCTCGCTCCCGGCGCCCTGGATCGCGACCATACGGGTACGTTCTCATCCGACCTGTACAAAGAAGCGGCGGAGGCGGGATTCATCGGCGTCAAAATACCCGAGAACCTGGGCGGGCGCGGCCTCGGGTTGTTTGATGAATGCCTCGTCATGGAGGAACTGGCCGGTGGCGATCCGAGTTTTGCGCTTACGATCAGCATCTCGGCCGGCTTGTGCGGGGGCCATTTGCTGCATCACGGATCGGATGCGCAAAGAGAAAGTTGCATTCCCAATCTCACAAATGGAGCCATGGGAGCGTGGGCGATCACCGAGCGGGCCGCGGGAAGTCATGCGGCGGCTCTCGAGTGCGAGGCGAAACGGCAAGGGGACGCCTACATCATCAACGGCGCGAAAATGTTCGTCACGCAGGGTATGGCTTTTGAAAGCCTGGTTATCTTTGCACGCACGGCGGAGGGAAAAGACGGAATCAGCGCATTTTTGATAGAAAAGGGCGATGAAGGGTGCAGAAGCGTCCCGCTCGCACGGACGCTCGGGATGTGCTCGGCGGGTACGGCGGAAATCTTCTTTGAGAATTGCGAGGTTCCTGCGGAGCGCCTCATCGGGGAGGAGGGGGCCGGTCTGCGGCAGGCGATGCAGGTTCTGAACGACGGGAGGGTCGTGCTGGGCGCGATGTGCGCAGGCATTGCGCAGGCGTCACTCGAAGCGGCGGCATCCCATGCCAAGAAGCGCGAGGCGTTCGGGAAACCGGTCTCCGATTTCGCCGGTCTGCGGGGGATGATGGCCGAGAGCGCCATTGACATCGCCACCGCGCGCGAGATGGTCGTTGCTGCAGCGAGAATACGCGACGCAGGAGGAGACAACCGGGAAGAAGTGGCCATGGCGAAACTGTTCGCGTCAGAAGCATGCCTTCGCGTGTGCGACAGAGGGATACAGATTCATGGCGGATATGGATACACCGACGAAACCCCGGCGGGTATGTTCTGGCGCGACGCCCGGGTGTTCACGCTCGGAGAAGGCACGAGCGAGGTGCATCGTAATCTTGTCTGCCGGTATCTGTTCGATTCTTGAAGGCCGAACCTTGCTCAGAAACAACTTGAGAATACGCCCATAACCTTCTATTTAATAACGATATATGAGCAATAGAAATAAAATTCAGATTCCTCAGATCCTGGACGGCATGGTTCGCCCCGCCGCCAGGCTCATCACGCTGGTGGAAGACAACGACCCGCGCGCGAAACCCATTCTGCAGGAACTGTATCTGAAGGGCGGGAAAAGCCTGGTCATCGGCATCACGGGCCCTCCGGGCGCGGGCAAGAGCACGCTTTCCGATCAACTCATCGCCCATTATCGCGCACAGGACAAAAGGGTATGCGTTATCGCCGTGGACCCGACGAGTCCGTTCACGGGCGGCGCCATTCTGGGCGATCGCATCCGGATGGGCCGGCACAACACGGACCCGAAAGTCTTCATTCGCAGTATGGCCACGCGCGGCCATCTGGGCGGACTCGCCCGCGCGACCGTAGACGCGCTATGCGTCATGGACGCCATGGGTTGGGACGTCGTGATCATCGAGACCGTAGGCGTGGGTCAGGGCGAGGTGAGTATCATGCAATGTGCGGACGTGGTCGTTTTACTCCAGACGCCCGGAGGCGGGGACCACATTCAGGCGGCGAAGGCGGGAATCCTCGAGATCGGCGATATTTTCGTAGTGAACAAGGCGAAGCGGGACGGAGCGGACCGCACGGTGAAGGAAATCGAGGAAATGCTGGATTTCAAGTTTCATCCCGGCGCGGCGAGTTCCTGGAGACCGCCCGTGCTCAAGACGGAAGCGCTCACGGGCGAGGGAACGGAGGAGTTGGCCGCGCAGATCGAGGCGCGCGTGTCCTTTTTGCAGGAGCATCAGGATGTGGCCGGCCGCCTGGGACGCGAGCGCGCCCGCATCACCCTCGCAGAGGTGATGAAGGAACTCGCGGTGGAGCGCATGGGGGACGGCGTGGAAGGCGGCCGCGAACTGGATGAACTCCTGGACGCCATCGCCGCGCGAAGAGTGGACCCCTACAGCGCGGCAGAACAGATACTGGGCGCATGAGGAGAAAGCCATGAAGGACGGGCGAGCGTTCCGGATCGTGTTGAGCACGGCGGGTTCCGAAGAAGAGGGCGCGCGGATTGCGAAATCATTGCTCGAACGCAAGCTGTGCGCCTGCGTCAATCTGGTGCCGAAAATCCGCAGCCTCTATCGATGGGAGGGCGCGATTCAGGACGATGCGGAAATCCTGCTCATCATGAAGACCACACGGGAAAATTTACAGCCCCTCTCCGATCATCTGGCGGAAATCCACAGCTATGACGTGCCGGAGGTGCTGGCCATAGCGGTCGAGGAGGGCAGCGCGTCCTACCTCGAATGGCTGGCGGAGAGTTGCGCCGACTAGCGCGCCTTGTTCCCCCGCTTCATTTTTTTGAGAGGGAAGGCGGCACTCAAAGAATAGAGAGATATTTGTTCAGTTCGAAATCCGAGACGTGGGCGCGGTAGGGCGCCCATTCGAGTTTCTTGTTCTCGATGAATTTATCGAACAACTGGTTTCCGAACACGCCTCTCAGGAAATCGCTCTGCTCAGCCAGCATCGTGGCCTCCCGCAGGTTGCCCGGCAGGCTTTTGATGCCTTGTTTCTCGCGTCTCTCATCACTCATCTCGAAGACGTTCTCCTCCACGGCGGGGACCGGAGGGAGCCCCTCCTCGATACCGGCGATTCCGGCCGCCAGCATGCAGGCGAACGCCAGATACGGGTTGCACGCCGAGTCCGGCGAGCGCAACTCGATCCGCGTATCGAATTCCATGCCCTTGCGCGTGCTGGGGATGCGGATCAGATCGCTGCGGCTCTTGTGCGCCCAGGTGACGTAGGCGGGCGCCTCGAAGCCGGGGACGAGTCGTTTGTAGCTGTTCACCCATTGGTTGAGAACAAGGGTCATCTCGGGAACGTATTTCAAAAGGCCTGAGATGAACGCCTGGCACGTATCCGAGAGGCCGCCTGGCTTTTCCGGGTCATGGAACACGTTCTCCGAACCCTGGAACAGGGAGAGATGGGTGTGCATCCCGTTTCCGTTTTCGTCGGACAAGGGCTTCGGCATGAAGGTGGCGTAGACGCCGTGCCGCATGGCGACTTCCTTGACGACGAGCCGATATGTCATCGCGTTGTCCGCCATGGTAAGCGCATCCCCATAGCGCAAATCGATTTCATGCTGGCTGGGCCCGACCTCGTGGTGGCTGTATTCTACCCCGATTCCCATTTTCTCGAGGTTCAAAACCGTCTCGCGTCTTAGATCGCTCGCGATGTCCAGGGGAGTGAGGTCGAAATATCCGCCCTGATCGAGCGTTTCAATCGGCGGTTCGGGGGATTTGAAATAATAGTGCTCATATTCCACGCCCGCGTAAAACGTGAATCCCTTCTGCGCCGCGCTCTGGAGAGTACGCCTGAGCACGAAGCGCGGGTCGCTTGCATAAGGATTGCCGTCCGGGTCCTTGATGTCGCAGAACATTCTCGCGACGGCCCCGCCATCCTGCGGGCGCCAGGGCAGCACACAGAATGTCGTCGGATCGGGGTGGGCGAACATGTCGCTCTCCTCGATGCGCGCGAAGCCCTCTATGGCGGCTCCATCGAAAAGATGGCCCTCATACAGCGCATTTTCCAATTCTTCGATGGTGATGGCGAAACTCTTCAGAAAACCCAGGATGTCCGTGAACCACATGCGGATGAAACGCACGCCGAGTTCGCGGGCCTGGTTGATTACGAAATCGCGGTCTTTATCATCGAATGCATCAGGCATGATGAACTCCAGTTGAGCCGGTGTTGCCCGGAAAAGCAATTCAGCCTATATCGTGAATGTTTCGCGCCGGTTTCGTGTCGGCGTTTTTTCATGGCCTCGAAAGAAGATGCAGGAGTCTCCGACCTCACGACGAATCTCCGATAAACTTGTACCCGACTCCCCGCACCGTGGAAATAAACGAATATCCCCTGACTTCGATTTTCGAGCGAATTCGGCGAACGTGAACGTCGACAGTCCGCGGACCGCCGAGATAGTCGATCCCCCAGACGAGGTTCAAGAGTTGTTCCCTGTCGAAGACGCGCTCGGGGTTGTTGATGAGATGCTTCAAAAGCTCGAATTCGCGGTACGTCAGATCGATCAACTCGCCGTCGAGCCTGATCTCGTAGCGGCTCTCATCCAGCGTCAAACCCTTGCTCTTGAGCGTGCGCCCCCCTTCGGCGTCCTGTGCGGAGCCATGGCAAAGGTTGCGGACGCGATACAAAAGCTCTTCCTCCCGGACGGGTTTTACGAGAATGTCATCGGCTTCGGTGGGCGTGCGAACGACGGCGAGGCGGTCCGGCTCGAGGAGCAGGAGGATCGGCAGCGTGGTCCAGTTTCTCATTTCTTCCACTCTTGGGAGTGCCGGGGCGTCATCGAGCAGTATGAGGGCCAGACCCCTGGCGCGCACTTCTTGTAAGGCCGTGGTTTCATCCTGCACCATTTTGCAGAAATGGCCTTCGCGCCTCAGGGCGCGCCCGAGCGCGTCCGCGAATCCGTTGTCTGCCGTGTAAATCAGTAAATTCGCCAATTCCGTTCCCTGTCCACGAAAGCAGGCCAATAAAAGTGCAATTTATACAGCCGGTTGAGGTGTGAAGAAAAGGGGAGTTTTATATGCGTGCGATCTTGTTCGTCATGTCGATCAGGCTGTCGAGGTTGTGGGCCGCCAGAAATTCATCGCAATAGGGCAGGGCCGTTCTCATTCCCCTGTCGATAGGGCGGTAGCCGGGGCTGCCCAACAAGGGATTGAGCCAGAAGAGCTTGTAGCAGATTTTCTTGAGGCGGATCATTTCTTCTGCCAGCGTATCCGTATCGCCCCGGTCCCAGCCGTCCGATATGATGATGACGATGGTTCGGCTGTTCAGGATGGTTCTTCCGTATTCATAGTTGAAGGTTTTGAGACAGTTTCCAATCTGCGTGCCGCCGCTCCAGTCGTGCACCTCCATGGAGAGGCGCTTGAGAGCCGTGTTGACGTCTTTGTGGCGCAGATAGGGCGTAGCGTCCGAAAGACGCGTGCTGAAGACGAACGTGCGCAGCGATTTGATTTCGTTCTGGAGGCTGTAGAGAAACTGAATCAGAAACTGGCTGTAACTGTCCATTGACCCCGATACGTCGCAGATCAGCACGATCTGGGTTTTTTGTATCTTTCGCCTCCGGCGGAAGAGTTTCAGCACCTCGCCGCCCGAGCGAACGCTCCTCTTCACGCTTCGCCTCATGTCGATTTCGGGAGAACGCATGTCTGGCCGTTTACGGCGGCTGATTTTGGTGGCGAGCTTGGGAACGAGCTTCGCGATGAGGCGCCTGAGTTCAGCGACCTGATCCATGTTCAGCGCGGAAAAATCCTTGTCCGATATGACTTCGGCGGGGCTGTAGGAGGGCACGCCCTCGTCGTCATCTCCCTGTTCGCCGGGTTCGGCGGCGCTTTCCACGTCATCTTCAGACGGAAGCCCCGGGTTTTCCTGTCCTTCGCCCTCGGCGTCTGATTCGCCTTCTTCCGATGAGCCGCCTCCTTCGCTGGCCTGCCCCTCGCCTTCTTCTTCGAACTGCGTGTCCACCTGCACCGATTCGTCGCCCGAATAAGGATTTCCTTCCTCATCGAACCAGTACTGCCGGAACACGGCGTCGAAGATCATGCTCTCATCCTGACTGGAGATGAGATTCGACTTGCTGGCGATATAGATGTTGTCGAGATTGGTGGCCTCGAGCGAGTCGAAGCAGCGGAACACGTCGATGATCCGGCCTGAAGTTATCTTGAGGCCCGCGCGCCTGAGGATACGGCAAAAGCCGATCATCTCGCCTTTGAGGCCCCGGCCTTTTACGCGAATCCGGCGTTTTGGAAGCGTGCCTTGTACGATGGGACGGATGGAGGTTGCCATGGAGTTCCCGGATCAGGCGTCGGGCGCGAGTTGCGCCGTCGCTACCATGCTGTCGAGACCGTCATTCTCTACGCGTTTGATGTCGTCCTGATATTTCAAGATGCAGCCGATGGTCTCTCGAACGGCGTCGGCATCGAGTTCATTGCGGTGCAGCGCAAGAAGCGCTTGCGCCCAGTCCAGCGATTCGGCCACGCCGGGGCGCTTGTAGAAATCCATTTGCCTAGCCTGGGTCATGAAACGCGAAATTTGCTCCGCCAGCCGTTCGCTGACACCGGGCACCTTCGTCGTGATGATCTCCACTTCTTTCTCGAAGGAGGGGTAGTCGACCCAAAGATACAGGCAGCGGCGCTTGAGGGCGTCGTGGATCTCGCGCGTCCGGTTGCTGGTGAGCACCACCAGGGGTTTGCTGACCGCCTGAACAGTCCCCATCTCCGGTATCGTAATCTGGTAGTCGGAGAGAATTTCCAGCAGGAAAGCCTCGAATTCCTCATCCGATCGGTCGATTTCATCAATGAGCAGAACCACAGGCTTTTCCTTTGAACGCAAAAGCGCGCGAAGAAGGGGCCGTTCTATCAGGTATTGCTCGCTGAAAATGTCTCTTTCGATCTGCTTTGCGTCCGAATCCCTGCCTTCCTCCATCTTGATGTGGAGGAGTTGCTTCGCGTAGTTCCATTCATAGAGAGCCGAGTTCGCGTCGAGGCCCTCGTAGCATTGCAGGCGGATGAGTTCGGTATCCATCGCGCTGGCGAGCACTTTTGCGAGCTCCGTTTTGCCGACCCCGGCTTCTCCTTCGAGGAAAAGGGGTTTTTCCAGCTTCGTGGCCAGGAAGAGGGTGGTCGCCAGCGTTCTGTCGGAGATGTAGTCTAGTTTTCTGAACGACTCCTGCACGTCTTCGACGTCCGCGAATCCCTGTTCAGAACCCTTTTTCTTTCTGGTCGAGTTTGTTGAGGCAGTCACGTTTATTTCCTTTTTCCTTTCTTCGGGGAAAGTTCTTCAGCCGCGGCCTCGATAGCGTCGATGATCTTCACGTAGCCGGTGCACCGACAAAGGTTTCCTGCGATTCCGGCCTTGATTTCATGTCGGCTGGGATTCGGAGTGAGGTCGAGCAACTCTTTCGCGGCGACTATCATTCCAGGCGTGCAGAAACCGCACTGAATGGCGCCGTGTTCGATGAATTTCTGCTGTATCGGGTGGAGGTTGTCCACCGTCCCGATGCCCTTCACGGTGGTGATCTCGCGGCCTTCCGCCTGGATGCCGAGCGCGCAGCACGCGTTCATCGCCAGACCATCGAGAAGAATCGTGCAGGCGCCGCAATCGCCCGCCTCGCAGCCGTTTTTCACTTCGGTGAAGCCCAGGTCACGCAGGAGGTACAGCAGAGTGGTGTGCGCGGGCGCTTCGGCGTTGACTTCCTGGCCGTTAACCGTGAACGAAATGGGCAGCTTCTTCGGCGGCACGTATGCGGGTGCGCTCGATTTTCTGGTTCGTTTTGATTTGTTCGCTGTAGCCATCTTCAAGGGTTCTCCAATGAAATACTCAAGAGACGATGAAGTCTTTATTCGTTGTCCTGTGAAATATCCAGCGCCTGGCAGATGAGGCGGCGCGGCAATACCTCGCACATCAGCTTGCGATATTCCGCCGATGCCCGGATGTCGTCGATCGGCGTCGCCACGGCGGCGCAGGCCTCCGCGGCTTTCTGGGCCAGTTCGAGGTCCACCACGTTGCCTTCGAGTATCTTCTCGGCCTCATAGCAGCGGATGGGAGCCGCCGTAACGGAGCCCAGCGAAATGCCCGCTTCCTCCACCTTCTTGCGCCTCACTTTCAGCACGACCGCCACGCCCACCACGGTGATGGCCATCGCGTTTCTACGGGCGAGTTTGTAATAACCCCATTTGTGGCTCCTGCCGGGGGAGGGGAAGGTCACGGCGGTGATCAATTCATCGGGCCGGATGGCCGTTTGCCGGTATCCTGTAAGGAATTTATCCAGGTCGACCGTCCTTCTGCCTTTTTCGCTCGCAAGCCTCACCTTCGCCTTGAGGGCGAGCAGGGGAGGAACGGCGTCGGCCGCAGGACCGCCGTCGATGATGTTGCCGGCCAGCGTGGCGCGGTTGCGTATGATCGGCCCTGCAAATTTTTCCGACATCGCCGCCAGAATGGGCGCTTCCTTGAGGATGATCTTGTTGGTCAGAAAATCCGTCATCGTCGTAAGGGCGCCCATTTTCACCACGCCCTTTGAGGAGGATATCCCCTGCAGCGCGGAGACCCTCATCAGGTCGATGACGACTTTGGCCGGCCCATCGTGCTGATGCCTCAGATCGGGCAGGAAATTGGTGCCACCGGCAATGAACTTTGTGCTTCTGCCTTTTGCCGCCTTTAAGGTCGCCGATATGCTCGTCGGCGCCACGAAGTCAAAACCACGCATAGACGGAAGATCTCCTCAATTTTCTGAAATAAAATATAGCAAACGCCTGTCATGAAAACTGAAAACGATGCCGGATCATACCCGACAGAAGGGGACAAGAAAAACGCTCAGAGTGACGTAGCCGGCCAGCGTCCCCAGGTGAACTGGCCGAACAAATAGCTCTCACTCTCATACGGGCGCGCCTACCCTACCAACTGCCGCTCTTTCTCGTCAAGCGAAACAGCCCTTGCGGGTCAATTTGCGCAAAGCGTAAGATTCGCTGTAAAAGTAGCATTTTTCAACATTTGAAGGTAGTCCGCATGAACGAGACGAGCGAAGCCGTGAAAAGAACGAGCGCGAAACGCTTGCGCCTCGCCCTGGCGAATCTGGGGTGTAAGCTCAATCACGCGGAGGGCGAAGCCATGAAGCACCTGTCCGCCGGGGCAGGCTTTGAACTCGTTCCCTTTGGTGAGGAAGCGGACGTCTACGTCGTCAACAGTTGCACGGTCACGGCCGAAGCCGATCGTGAGGGCAGGCGCCTGGCGCGGCGGGCACGGCGGACTGGTGGCCCGAACGCCCGGGTCGTCATCGCGGGATGTTCCGCACAGGCGAACACGGAGGGAATGCTGATCCCCGAAGCCGACCTCCTGCTCGGCAACAGGGAAAAGCTAAGGCTCCCCGATGAACTTGCCAGGCCCCTGTCAAGAGAAAAAATGCCCGAAGTGCGGGTTTCTCCCATCGAGGATAGCCTTGAAATCGAGAGTGTCGTCCTGCCCCAGTTCGGCAGCCGGACGCGGGCGTACCTCAAGGTGCAGGACGGGTGCAACTTCTCTTGTTCTTTCTGTGCGACGACCATCGCGCGGGGGGCGAGCCGCTCGCTGGACCCGGGTTCATGCGTGGAGCACGCCGATGCCCTCCTCTCGGGCGGACACGAGGAGCTGGTGCTCACGGGGATCCACCTCGGCGCATACGGCAGGGACAAGAAGCCGCGCAGCACCCTGAGCCGTCTGGTGAGCCGGTTGCTTGAGATAGAAAGAAATTTCCGCCTCAGGCTGTCCTCCGTGGAGCCGGGGGAATTCACGCGCGAACTCATCCGCGTCGTGGCGGGCAAGGCGTACGGTGCGGGTTCTTCGAACGGGGGAAGCTACGTCTGCCGCCATTTCCACATACCTGTCCAGAGCGGGGACGATGAAACGCTCGCGGCGATGAACCGCAACTATACCTCCGCGCGCTGCGCGAGCCGCTTCGATGAGATCGCAAGAAAAATAGACGGGGCCTGCCTCGGCGGAGACTTCATCGTCGGCTTTCCCGGTGAGAGTAAAGGGGCGTTCGAGCGAACCATGGAATGGGTGCGGGAATCGCCGCTGGCGTATCTGCACGTTTTTCCGTATTCGCCGCGCGAGGGCACGGCGGCCATCGAATTGCAGGGGCAAATTTCAAAAACCGAGCAAAAAACCCGTGCGCGCGCGCTCCAGGAATTGGGGCGCAGGAAATGGGCGGCGTTCGTCTCCTCACAAACGGGGAGGGAAACGGACGTGTTGTTCGAGAGCCGCCGCGTTGAAGATGGTCTTCTCACCGGTTTGTCGGACAATTACATCCGGGTGCTGGCTTCCGGGCCCGATGAGTGGATAGGCGGCACGGTTCCGGTGCGCCTCGCGCCCTTGCCCGAGAAGAATGGGTTTTCCCGCATCGCTGCAAGGTCGGATGCCTTATGGGGAGAGTTTGCGTCATGACGGACGATCAATCGCGTCCGAATCCGTTTCACGGGGACGCGCCCGATTACGAAGAGGAGAGCGGCGCGCAGCCGATCGTCACGCTTCTCACGGATTTCGGCAGCGATGAGCACTATACGGGGGTGATGAAGGGCGTCGTCCTCGCGATAAACCCGGTGGCCCGGATCGTGGACATCACGCACGCCATCAAGCCGTATGATGTCAGGGGCGCATCGTTGATCCTGGGTTCTTCGGCGCATTACTTCCCGCGCGGGACGATTCATGTGGCGGTCGTGGACCCCGGCGTGGGCAGCAGCCGCAGGGGCGTGATCGCCGCCACGGAAAACTATTACTTCGTGGGACCGGACAACGGCCTGTTTTCCTGCGTGTATGACGACCCGCTGTTCATGTGGACGAGAGAGCTCGAAGAGGATGCGTTTTTTCTGGACGAGGTAAGTTCCACTTTCCACGGGAGGGACATTTTCGCGCCCGTCGCGGGGCATCTCTCCTACGGGGCGCCGCCTGAGGATTTCGGCTCCGTCATCACCGACCCGGTTCGCTTCGATTTCCCCTCGGTCGAATTCGAGGACGCCGACACCATCACCGGCGAGGTCATCTACGTCGACCATTACGGGAACCTGGTGACCAACATCGACACCACGACTTTCTGGCGCTTCGAATATGGAGAGGACGACGCCGCGCATTTGCCGATCATCGAAATCGGTGGCCACGCGATCAGCGGGGTGAGCGAATACTATCAGGCGGTGAAGGCGGGCGATCTCGGGGCGCAGTTCAACAGTTGGACGCGGCTCGAAATCTTCGTGCCCGAAGGGAACGCGGCGCAATTCCTGGAAGCGGGCATCGGCGAGAAGGTAAAGGTGCATATGAGGCACATGAGACTATAGTGCCTTTCATCAGTCCGCTCCGGGGCCATCCTCCCGGAGCCCAAGGAGAGAGATAATGGATAACGCCCCAGTGCGGTTCACGGTCTACAGCGATTTTTTGTGACCCTGGTGCTTCAACTCGGCCGTGCGCCTGAAGAAGGTAAAAGAAGAATATGGCGACAAAGTAGATATTCAGTACCGGGTTTTCATGCTGAGACCCGAGCCGGATCCCACGGCGGTGTTCAACGATTACCGCAGAAACCACTGGACGAACGCGAACTCACAACCCGATTCAGGCGATTTCACCCTGTGGGAGAGCGAGGAGGAATTCCCGAACTGCTCGATGCCGTCTGCGGAAGCGGGGCTGGCCGCGAGGTTTCAGGGTCCCGAAGAGTGGGAAAAGTTTCACGACAATCTTCTGGCCGCCTTCTTCACGGATAACCGCAACATCTCGGACCCCGACGTGGTGAGCGACGTGGCCGAGGAGAGCGGCCTGGATATGGACAGGTACCGCGACGCTCTCGAAAGCGGGGGCTTGAAGGAGAAGGCCGTCAAGGAATACATGGAGGCCACGAACTTGGGCATCACGGGCATCCCCTCCGTCGTGGTGAACGATCGCGCCGTCATGGTCGGCGCGGTGCCTGCGGAACAATATAGATACGTTATCGACAGCATCCTCGAAACCGGCGATTTGCCCGGCCGCCCGCCCGGCGAACTGCCCGTCGCGGACTGAAGCGGGTTCTTGGATGCGCAAGGAAACGAGGAGTCTCTCTTCTGAATCTCTCTGACCTTAAAGGCTGTATAACCGACGTTCCGGGTTTCTATCTCGGCCACGCGCAAGACGAGGCGGCCAGGACGGGCGTGTCCGTGGTGCTTTGTCCTCCCGGAACCGTCGGGGCGTGCGAGTTGCGCGGAACGGCGACGGCCACGCGCGGCATGGACGCGCTGCGCGCAGAACACCTCGTCGGTGGCGTGGACGCCATCGTTCTGACGGGAGGGAGCGCATTCGGGCTCGCCTCGGCAGACGGCGTCATGGCTTTCCTGGAAGAACAGGGCAGGGGATTTCCCACCGGACGCTTCAACGTGCCCACGGTCGCCGCCGGCGTACTGTTCGACCTGCATTTCGGCGACGGGCGAATCCGTCCCGACGCCGCGATGGGGTGCGCCGCATGCGAGGCGGCCACGAACGAAGAAGGTCCCCAGGGCAGCGTGGGCGCGGGGACAGGCGCCACGATCGGGAAACTCTTCGGCCAGGAGCGCGCCATGAAGGGCGGCGTCGGCACGGCGAGCGTGAGGCTGCCGGGGGGCGGCGTCGTGGGCGTCGTCGCCGCGGTGAACGCGTTTGGCGGGGTGTATGAGCCCGGGACGGGAAATCCCGTTGCCGGCCCCAGAGCAATGCCCCCCGAACAAGGGATCGTAAACACGGAAGAACACCTGAGGATCCACGGGAGACCTTTTGAGGGATTCTCCAACACCTCAGAGAACACGACGCTGGTCGCCGTGGCGACGAACGCCCGCCTCACGAAAACAGAAACCCACAAACTCGCCCAGCTGGCGACGAACGGACTCATCCGCACCGTCCGCCCCTCCTATACGACGGTGGATGGGGATATGGTATTTGCCTTGTCCCACGGGGAGCGCGAGGTGGCCCTCGACGTCGTCGGGGCGGCGGCGATCGAAGCCGTCGGCCACGCGATTTGCCGCGCCGTGATGGAGGCCGACGGGGGAGGCATTGTTCCCGCCTGGCGAGACCTGCCCGCTTCGTAATGACCTCTCGTGCGGAAAAGCAGGCCTGGAGACCCGGGGATTATTTCGATCTGAGCGTCATCGGCTTGACCCACGGGCTGAGCGACGGGTTCTCCAACATGCTCGTTCCCGTTCTCGCGCTCATCGTCGTGGATCTCGGTCTCTCGCCCATCGAGGCGGGTACCTTGCTCAGCGCTTTCAGCCTGGGCTCGATGATCTTCCAGTACCCGCTCTCCATTCTGGCGGACAACACGGGAAGGAGAAAACAGATACTCGTGATGGGCATGAGCCTCTCCGCCGCATCCTTCCTCTCCATTCTCTGGGTGAGTCACTTTTGGTCGATGTGCGCCCTTGCGTTTCTCGCAGGCGTGGGGAATTCCGTCTACCATCCCTGCGGAACGGCCCTGGCGGCTCTCCGGTTCGAGAGCGATCGCGCGTTCGCCATTTCATGGCACAGCCTGGGCGGCAATCTGGGAACCAGCATCGTTCCGCTGGTTCAGGCGGCCGTGGCGGCGATGGCCGGCTGGCGCGCGGCGATCGGCGCCTGCGCGGCACCCGCTGCGCTGCTTCTGCCCACCGTGTACGCCCGGTTTCGCGAAGCAAAACCCGATGGCGGGCAGGAAACGGAAAATCCCCGGGATTTAAGCGTTTTATCCATCGTCCGGCGAGTCGTCGAGAACAGGAACACGGTATGGCTGGCGGTGACCTATACCTTGCGCGGCATGTGCACCAAAGGGGCGATAGGGTTTCTCCCCCTGCTCGCGACGTCGGAGTTGGGGATGAACACGGCGCAAATCGGGGTGGCCGTGTCGCTCCATTTCGGTTTCGGCATGCTGGCCAAACCGCTGATGGGCATTCTCTACGACCGCTGGGGAGCGCGGGCGGCCCTGTTCTGGCCTTTGACGCTGCTGGGCGCATTCGTTCTCGCCCTGCCGTTCATGGAGTGGCGGACGGGCTTTTTCATCCTCGCCGCCCTGACGGGCGTCGTGGGGTTCGTCAGCCCGATTATTCTCACGGCGACGGCGGATTTTTCGGAGAAAGACATTCTGACTTCATCGGTCGGCTTCATTTACACCTGCCACGGTTTGAGTTTTATCGCCCCCTTGCTGGGGGGATGGCTCGCCGAGGTGATGAACCTCGATGCGAGCTACATCTTTTTCGCCATAATGAGTTGGCTGGCTGTTTCGGCATCCATGCGATTGGGGAAGAAAACCAAAGAACGGGGTAACCCGGGGAGAGAGACGACATGACGCGAGAGTATTTCAAGGGAACCTGGCAGCAAGATCGCTCGTTTTCACCTGCGGTGAAGACGAAAGGAGGCGAGCACGTCTGGCTGGCCGGCGTGGGGGCGTGGCGCGATGAGCGGGGAAACGTGCTGGCGGGAGATTTCGACGCGCAGGTGCACGCCACGTTCCGCCAGATAGAGCGCACCCTGGAGCGGGCGGGCGGAAAGCTCCAGGACATCGTGACGATGACGGTCTATATTCTCGACGGGGCAAACGGGGACAGGTTCGTCGAGCTCAGAAAACAGTATTTCCCCGGTGGATATCCCGGCAGCGCCCTGATCACGGCGGCGGGCTTCGCAAAGCCTGAAATGATGGTCGAAATACAGGCCATCGCCGTCATCGGCGAGGAATAAGGGAAGGGCAGCGGGTGCAAAAACCCGTGTTTGCCGCCTCAACCAAAGGATGCTAGTCTCGCAAAATTACTGAATCGCTTCCGGGTGGTAAGCGGGCGTCGCGGTATTCATGATACGTCCGGTTTATAGCCCTCATTCGCGCGGCGAATCGTCTGCCATCCGAAGAAGCGCATGAAGCCGCTTTCTCGACAGGAACTCTCGTATCCATGTCCTCATCCGACAACGGCTTGAATCCGACATTGCGCCTCCAGGGCGTCGGGAAATGGTTCGGCTCCCTGCAGGTGCTCGAAGAAATCGACATCGACGTGAAGACGCAGGAGATTCTGACGGTCCTCGGCCCCAGCGGGTGCGGGAAGACGACGCTTCTGCGCATCGTGAACGGCCTCATTCTTTGCGAGAGGGGAGAGGTTTCCTTCAAGGGAGAGGTAGTGGACGGCCCGAGGCCCGAGATGGCCATGGTGTTTCAGAATTTCGGACTTTTCCCATGGAAGCGCCTCGATCAGAATATCGGCTACGCGCTCAGGATACAGGGCAAGGACAAGAACGAAATCGACCGCCTGGTGAGCCATTACACGGAACTGGTGGGCCTGGGCGGTTTCGAGGCGAACTACCCCTCGCAGCTATCGGGCGGGATGCAGCAAAGAGCGGGCCTGGCGAGGGCGCTCGCCGCGCAGCCCGACGTCTTGCTCATGGACGAGCCTTTCGGCGCCCTCGATGCGCTCACCCGCGAGACGCTGCAGGAGGAGTTGCTGCGCATCAACGAGGCCGAGCCCAAGGCGATGATCTTCATCACCCACAGCATCGACGAAGCGCTTCTCCTTGGAGATCGCGTTCTGGTGATGACGCCCAGGCCGGGCAGAATACGCTTTCAGTTCGATACCGGCTTCGGCCGCGGCAGGGATCTGGAAGCACTCCGGGGCGGCAAGCGCTTTCAGGCGCTGCGCCATTATCTCTGGGAAGCCATGCGCAATCCGGAGGAAGAGCCGGAACCCATCCCCGAGCTCGGTTCAGAATAGGAGGCATCAATCCTTGGCTACCGACGCACCGACGGCAACAGGCGTATCGACGGCGGAAAAAGCAACCTGGGAGCGCATCAAGGAGCCCGCCGTGTACGTTCGCCTCATATCGCTGGTGGTCGTCATCGGCGGGTGGGAGCTGATGGGGCAGACCGGCAACATCGACCCGGTCACCTTCAGCTACCCGAGCGCCATATCCGTCGCGTTCTGGGACCTGATCGCCAGCGGGAAGATGACCGCCGCCGCTTATGAGAGTTCGCAAATCCTGGTGGCGGGCCTCCTCATCGCGATTCCCCTCGGCATCGTGCTGGGGATTCTCATGGGACGCTTCCGGACGTTCGAATACGCCGTGGACACCTACGTGTTCGCTCTCTACGCCACGCCGGTGGTCGCGCTGGCGTTCCCGATAGCGATGGTGCTGGGCGTGGATTTCGTGGGCAAGACGACCATCGTCGTCTTCTTCGCCATCATGCCGATCATCGTGAACGTCTATCACGGCGTGCGGAACGTGGACCTCTCGCTTCTGGAAGTGACGCGCTCTTTCTGCTCCACGGAGAGCCAGCGGTGGCGGGACCTGATCTTCCCGAGCGTGGTGCCGTACCTCGTCGCGGGGCTGGGGCTAGCGTGCGGACGCGCGCTCGTGGGCATGGTCGTGGCGGAATTCTTGATGAGCATCTCGGGCCTCGGCGCGCTGAGCCAGGACTACATTGCGGACCTGGAACTGGACAAAGGCTTGGCGCCCGTCGTCTTGTTGATGATAGTGGGTATAGCTTTGACGAAAGTGGTGAACATCTGTGAAACGAAGTTTTCATCCTGGAGGGTCCGGCAGGAGTCCTGATGGGGCGCGTCTTGCCGGGGAATCAATTTTCTTTTCTTTATAAGGAGCTTCAAATGAAAAAGATGTGGATGGTTCTGGTCGCGGCGTTCGTTCTCGCCGCAGCGGTGTGGGGCGCGCCGGCGCAGTCCGTCGCCGCCGACAAGATCGTGCTCGGCATGCCCGTGCGGCCGCCGGTCATGGTGCACCTGCCGGTGTTCTACGCGCTGGACAACGATATCTTCAAGAAGCACGGCCTGGACGTGGAGATCAAATTCTTCCGCGGCGGCGTCGCCACGCACCGGGCGATAACGAGCAAGAAAAGCGGCCTGGACGCCGCCTGGGTGCCGGCCCCGATCGCGATGGTGGGCATCACCAAGGGCAGCGGCATGAAGTTCTTCCACTCCATGGCCTTCCTGAACGAAGCGCAGATGGCCGCGAACGATCAGGTGAAGAAGCCCGCCGACCTCAGGGGCAAGACCATCGGCATCGAGGGGCGCGGCGGGGTCTTGATGTATTTCACGTCCTTGTCCGCCAGGCCGGCGGTCGCCAGCACGGCGAGCGCGCCCAGGTGGCTGTACCCGCCGCCGGCGCGCGTTCCGTTCCTGCTCAAGGGCAAGGCAGACGCCGTGGTCATCCACGTCGAGCAGGTTCTCGTCGTCAAGAAGAGAAAGCCCAGCTTCAACAAGCTGATGGACCTGTGGAAGGCCATGCCGAACTTCTTCTACGGGGCGTTCATCGCGCCCTCGTCCAAGATCAACTCGAACAAGGACGCCTACGTGCGTTTCGCCATGGCGATGATGCAGTCCAACCGCTCCATCTACAAGGACAAGGCGGGCTACCTCAAATCTGCGAACAAATGGGTGCGCCCGGTATACAAG
>CAYTSP010000347.1:0-4089 GCA_964440505.1 uncultured Nitrospinaceae bacterium | reverse complement strand
ATGGATTCCGGCTTTCGCCGGAATGACGGCGATGGTCAATTCCGATCCAGAAGAACTTTTTCATCGGGCATTCCCCTCGGGATGCCCGACCCCTTAAGTAGGGAGTGGACTTCAAAAGCGGGCGCGCAACCCAAAATCGCTTCCTGGCCTTTTTCAACAGCCCCGTTTGCGTTGCCTCGGGTTCGGCCCCGTGCTAGATTTCCGTTTCCGGGGAAGATGACCTTTCTTTTCTGATGAGATGCAAGGGGGAGAATCCATGGCGAAACAACAAATCAACTCCGAGAAGGTAAAGCCGGTCGCCGCGTATTCCACGGGCTGGAAGGTATCGAACGGACATCTCATCATGCTGGCGGGACAGGTGGCGGTCGACGTGGACGGCAACACCGTCGGCGGGGACGACATCAGGGGCCAGACCCGGCAGGTGTACGAGAACATCAAGGCTGCGCTCGAGGCTGCGGGCGCCGGGATGGCGGACATCATCCGCCTGACGGTCTATATCACCGACGCTGCGAATGTCCCGGGATGCATGGAGGTGCGGCAGACATACTTCGGCGAGCCGTACCCTGCGAGCACGCTCCTGATCGTGAGCGGCCTGGCGAAACCCGAATGGCTCATCGAGATAGACGCGATCGCCTTCGTGGAAGACTAGAAGCATGAGCAACCGCAGGTCCATCGCCGAAACGCTCGTGCTCGTCAAGGGAGGCGGAGACCTCGCCACCGGCGTTGCGCATCGCCTGTACCGGGCGGGTTTTCCTGTCGTAATCACCGAAATCGAAAACCCCACCATGGTGAGGCGCACCGTTTCCTTCGCCGAGTGTCTGTATGCGGAAAATGAGTGGAAAGTGGAGGGAATAACCTCTATGCGGGCGGGCGGCGAAACGCCCGGTGAGAAAGCGGAGAACGCGCGCGCCATCCTGGAGGCTGGTTCGGTTCCGGTGATGGTGGACCCGCGCGCCGAGGTGGTCACTCATCTTCGGCCCGCCGTCGTGGTGGATGCAATACTCGCGAAGCGAAACCTCGGCACGCGCATCGACGACGCGGAGGTTGTCGTCGGCCTTGGGCCGGGATTCACGGCGGGCGTTGATTGCCACGCCGTGGTCGAGACCTCCCGGGGACACGACCTGGGGCGGGTCATCCTGGAAGGCGCCGCAAAGCCGAACACCGGCGTTCCGGGCCCGATCGGCGGCTACACCACCGAGCGGCTGCTGCGCGCTCCCCAAGCCGGCGTATTCACCTCCATCGCCAGGATTGGCGACGTGGTACGCGCCGGAGAGGCCGTCGCCCGCGTGGACGGCGGCGAAGTGACCTCCGCCATCGACGGTGTTTTGCGCGGGCTTCTGAGAGACGGCATCGAGGTGAGCGCGGAATTCAAGGTGGGCGATGTCGACCCCAGAGCCGAGCCCGCCCATTGTTACACGATATCCGATAAATCGCGCGCCATCGGCGGCGGCGCGCTCGAGGCCATCATGATGTTCCTGTTCGGCGTTTCAGCTATGGAGTATGCGAATTGACTACCGAAATATTGAATGAAACTGTGGAAAATGGCGCCTACCGCATCGGGCGCAGCGAAATTCCGATCAACGAGACGAACGGCAACTCCTTCGTTCCCCCGGTGCAGTTCTATCTGGCCGCGGGCGACTCGCTCGAGCGCATCGCCTGGGCGGTGAGCCGCAACCTGCCCGTCCTCCTCGTGGGGGAGACCGGCGTCGGCAAGACCCTCTCGGTACGCCACCTCGCCCACATGACCAACAACGGCTTCCGGCGCGTGAACCTGAACGGCATGACCACGGTCGATGAGTTCGTGGGCAAGCTGATGATCAACGAACAGGGCACCTACTGGGTGAACGGCATCCTGGTTGACGCCATGGAATCGGGCGACTGGCTGCTCATCGACGAGATCAACGCCTGTCTGCCGGAAATCGCCTTCTGCCTGCACAGTCTGCTCGACGACGACCGCATGATCGTCTTGTCCGAGTACGACGGCCGCATCGTCAAGCCCCACCCGAATTTCAGGCTTTTCGCCAGCATGAACCCGCACGAGGACCGCAGATACGGCGGCACCAAACCCCTGAACGAGGCGCTTCTGGACCGCTTCCCGGTCACCGTGAAGATGGACTACCTGCCCTTCGAGGCGGAAGTCGAGGTCATCATGCAGCAGAGCGGGAACCGCGATGAGGAATTGATCAAGCGCATGGTGCGCGTGGGCCACGACGTGCGCGAGGCCATGCAGAACGAAAAGGTATTCTGCACGTTCAGCACCCGGCGTCTCATCGACTGGGCGCGCATGGCGGCGCAGTTCGACCCCATGGAAGCCGCCGTCTCGACCATTTTCAGCAAGGTCAACTCTTTCGACGCCAAAGTGCTCGAGGACATCGTAGACAACCACTTCTAGCCGGGAGATGAGGCATGGAACGCCGACGCGCCCGTCTCGAAGCGCTCGCGCAGGTGACCGCGCACGATTACGACCTCGCCCTGAGCTTCGGCCCCAAGGCGAAGAACGGCGAAGACGCCATTCACGTCGAGGACCCCGAACAAACCCTGGCGCGCCTGGGCGGCGGACTCAACGACGAGCACGTCCTCAGGTTCCAGAAGGGCATGACGCTCATCGAGGTGGCCCACAAAATCCACGGCACGTTCCGCTGGGCGGGGCGCGCCGCGCTCGCGAACCGCGAGAGGCCGGGCTTGTTCCACATCTGGCACACGCTCGAGGACGCGCGGTGCGAAAACCGCCTCGCGGAATCGCTGCCCGGCACCAAGAAGAATTTCCGCGCCTTCATTCTCCCGGCCATCGAGGCGGCCGAACGCAACCAGATGAGCGGGCAACTCCCCTTGTTTCTCCAGATCCAGTGGGGAATCTACCTCGCCGGAATCGGGCAGACGCCCGGCGTCCCCTCCTCACGGCCCGGGGATTTGCCCGCGGCCTGGTTCGATTCCGCCGTCGTGCAGATTTTTCACAGGCTCATTCCGCTGGTAGACCGCGCCTGCGCCGCCGATGACCCAAAAACCGCTTTTGATTGCGCCAACGAGATTTATGACGCCATCCAGCGCTATCTCACCGAAGAACAACTCTCCCGGATGAGCGAGGATCAGGACCTCTCGGAAATTCCCGAAGAGATCCTCCAGAAGATCGAGAGCCAGAACCTGGAGGGCGACGATGACGAAGCGCTCGAAATGCTCCACCCCGAGGCGGCCGAAGAAATCGACGAGGAAGACGTGGGCGAGCAGGTCGAACTGAGTCCCGAGGAACTCGCTGCGCTCGGGCACTGGGCCGCACCCTGGTTCGAACTCGAGGGAAACAGGAAGGAAATCCACCCCACCGCCGAGCATCCCGACGAGCGCACCATCGTACTGCCGCCCGAGGGCAAGGCCGAGGAATACGCGGCGGTGATCGACAACGCGGGCAGCCAAATCAAGGTGCTGGTGTGGAAGCTCATGCAGATCATCCAGGAGAGAACCTACACCCGATTCAGCGGCTCGCACCGCTCGGGCAAGCTGAACCTCCCGAAGCTGTGGAAGCAGCGGCTGGGGAAATTCCATCTCTTCCACCGAAAAGAAGAGCCCGACAAGCTCGACGTGTGCTTCACGCTGCTCGTGGACGAGAGCGGCAGCATGAACCGCGAATCGAAGTACATGGCCGCCAGGGAGGCGACCATATTCTTCGCCGAGGCGCTCGACCGCCTCGACGTGCCCTTCGAGGTCATCGGCTATTCCACCGAGAGCTCGGAAGCCGCCATGGCGGCGGCCCTGGGCCACATCCCCGCGTTCAAGTTCCGCCACATCCGGCATTCTCCGCTCCAGCACCGCATCTACAAGGGTTTCGAGGATCATTTCGCCCAGGTCAAGAACAGGCTCGTCAACATCTACCCGCGCTTCAACAACTGGGACGAGGAACACCTGCTCTTCGCCTACCGCAGGCTCATCCAGCGGCCCGAGGAGGAGAAAATCATCATCATCACCTCCGACGGCCAGCCCAACGGGGATGCGACCCACCTCGTGAACACGGTGAACCGGCTCCAGAAACTCGGCGTCCGCGTCATCGGCGTCGGCGTGGTGGACCCCTTCGTGGAGCAAATCTACCCCAACCACATC
>CAYTSP010000346.1:0-2757 GCA_964440505.1 uncultured Nitrospinaceae bacterium | reverse complement strand
TTTTTCAACAGCCCCATATGTGGCCCCTACAACACCTATTGGGGTCGTCTTCACAAAAAGAAAACCCCGGCGGTGCGCGCCGGGGCCTCCCTGTATCTCTTATGCGTCGCTATCTTTTCTTCTTCTTCCGGAACGACTTGTGGCATGCGCCGCACTGCCTGCCGATGAGACCCACCGCCTTCTTGATGGCCGCAGGTCCCCCCTTGTAGTGGATTTGCGCCAGCACGGCGGCGTTCGCGGCCAGGCCGTCCGCGATGAGGTTGAACTTCCCCTTCTCCTTCCAGATGGCGGCGGTCGAAGTCGTCTTGCCCGCCAGGGTGTTCTTCTTGAACGCCCCTTTGATCTTGGACGCCTTCTTGTACATGTCGCCTGCGGCCTGGCGCACCTGCTCCTGGACCACCCAGCCGCTGCCCTGTTTTATCGCTGTTTTCAGGCGCTTCATGTCGGCGCCGATGCCGCGCATGAGCTTCCTGCGCGCCTTGACGACGGCTTCATCGCCGCCCTTCATCATCTTCTTGTCCTTCATGGCCATCTTCTTCTTGTCCATCATCCCCTCGCCCGCGCAGCCGGCGATGAGCGCGCCCGCCATCATCAGGACGGCCAGGGTGATGAATGCGTCTCGTTTTTTCATGACCGGATTTCCCCCACTGAATCAGAAACGAAAAAGACAAACAGGCGGTCCTGTATGAAACCCTCTTGCGCCTGAAAACGAACCATGGGCGGTGGTCTATCCGACTTCACCGTGCATGGCTTCATATTAGCCGAAAAGAGGCCCGGCGGCCAGCCCTGAAAGCGGGGGGAATGCTAGATCGGGGTGCGATATCGGAGGTTGGGATCACTCCCCCCTTGAGGGGGAGTCGAAGAGCTAAGGGCGAATGCCCGCAAGCGATTCGGTGGGGGGAGCTTTTTCTGTGGCATATCCCCCCACCGGTTCGGTTTCGGGGGAAAAGCCTCCTCACCTCACCGACTCCCCCTCAAGGGGGGAGTGATTCTTGTGTTCATAAATTGCGGGTCAGTCTCGGATTTCAATCTCAACCATGAGGGGGAAGATCGTGCGCTCTCATCCCCAACCCTCCGGGCGGCGTTGATCCCGAAGGCCATTTGTGAAACCTTGAGAAATCCCGAGGGATTGATGATGTTTCACCTGCAGGCCGGGCGAAGGCCGGTCGTCGAGGAGACATGAGAGACGCCGCATCTTGGGCGTGAAATCCTTATTTCATTTGCCGCCGGGCGGGCGGCCCCATTCGCGAAAGGAGCGGACATGAGCGCATACGTGGTCGGACACATCACCGTCAAGGACGAAGAGGGATTCAACAGCTACGCCGAACAGGGACTCGCCATCGTCGCCTCCGTCGGGGGCGAGGTGGCGGCGAGCGGGCAACTCGTGAAAGTCCTCACCGGAGAGCACGACAGGCAGATGTTCGTCCTTCTCAAGTTCCCCGACCAGGAGGCGGTGGAGAAATGGTATTACTCGGACGGCTACCAGGCCCTCATTCCCGGCCGCAACGAGGCGGTGGACATCACGTTCATCTCCTATGACGAGCCTGAGGAGTAGGGGTTTTCAAGGAGGGGGAGCGGGCGAACACGCCCGCCTCCCCGGATCGTTTCCTCATCAGGCATGGAGGGTGGAAATGGAGATTGAAAAGAGGCTGGAAGAGCTCGGCATCGAGCTTCCCGAAGTCCCGCCCGCCGTGGCGAACTACATCCCCGGCGTGGCGGTGGGCGAGGTGCTGTTCCTCGCCGGCACCATCGGCCAGTACAACGGAGAGATCCCCATCCGCGGGAAACTCGGCGGCGGGGTCACCGTCGAGGAGGGCTACCGCTCGGCGCGCCTGTGCGGCTTGAACCACTTCGCCATGGCGAAAGAGTGCCTGGGGGGCGATTTGGACCGCATCGTCCGGGCCGTGCGCCTCGAAGGCTACGTGAACAGCGCGCCCGGCTTCCAGGAGGCGCCCTGGGTGGTGAACGGGGAGAGCGACCTTCTCGTCGAGGTACTCGGCGAGGAACGGGGGAAGCACGCGCGCGCGGCCTTGAACATCAACGAACTTACCTACGACGCGCCGGTGGAGACCATTCTCACCCTGCAGATTCGTCCCTAGCCGTCGCGGCGCGGTTTTCCCACCGCCGTCGCGCCGGCGTAAGTCGCATCAGGCTGCCCCGAACTTCTCGACCTCGATTTCGTCGAGGTCGGCGCGCGCCTGCCAGAGATCGTGAGCCATCTGCAGGCCGAGCCAGGTCTCCGGCGTCGAGCCGAACGCCTTGGAAAGTCGAGTCGCCATCTCTATGGAGACCCCCGTGCGCTCGTTGATCAGCTCCGACAAGGTCTGGCGCGCGACGCCCAGGCCCTCGGCGGCCTTGGTCACGGACAATCCGAGCGGTTCGAGACATTGCCGCCTCACGATTCCGCCCGGATGGGGAGGATTTTTCATCGCCATCATTTTGCCCCCATCAATGGTAGTCGAGGTAATCCGATTTTGTTCGTCATTCCGGCGAATGCCGGAATCCAGAAATGTTCCACACGGGACATATCACCTTGTCTTTTTGTCTTTGCTCTTTGTTTTTCCCCATCCAACCGGTGAGAACATAAAAGGCCGGATCGCCATGATCCTCGTCGGCTCTGGATTCCGTCGAACCCTGATTCATCAATCGGGTCCGACACCGGAATGACGGCAATTCCTCCCTCTTCGGGGTTGTTGAAAAATTCCCTGAGAGGGTAAAGGCAATCCCCTTGAAAGGGAAACCCCATAAAGGTAACCC
>CAYTSP010000345.1:0-6343 GCA_964440505.1 uncultured Nitrospinaceae bacterium | reverse complement strand
AAACCGAAAACCGTGCGGTTCGGGCACAACTGGGGCCGGTGCGGCGTGTGAATGCAGAACCAGCATTTTCCGCAGGCCTGGCTGCCCGGCGCCACGGTGATGGCGTCGCCCTCCTTGATGGGGCCGCCCACGATCTTCATGTTCGCATTCGCCTGCGGCCCCATCTTCTCGACGATTCCGCTGAACTCGTGCCCCGGAATCACCGGCCACGCCAGGTTCAGGTTGCCCCCGTACATGTGCTTGTCCGAACCGCAGACGCCCACGGCGGCCACCCGCATCAACAGGGCGTCGTCCTCAATCTCGGGCATGGGATATTCGCGCAGGGCGATTTCGCCCGGCTGTAGAATCGTGGCGGCCTGAACGGTGGACATCGAATCCCTCTCCTCGAAGCAATGGCATGGAGCGCCGGAAAAAACCGGCGCGAGCGTCTCTGGAAGTTGTGATGAGCGCTACTTTAGCGTATCTCTGATTCGCGCCACAACGAACGCAGTGGAAGCGCACCCAGAATCTGTTGAGGAACGCCCATGCCGCTCGAAAAGACGCTCGCCATCTTCGGCTATCCCCTGGGGCATACGCTCTCGCCCGTCATGCACAACGCGGCGGCGCAGGCGCTTGGCCTGCCCTACCGCTTCACGGCCTACGAGGTGCATCCGAACCGCTACGAGGAGGCGGTTCGCGGCGCGGGCGCGATGGGTTTCGCGGGCTTTTGCGTCACCATCCCCCACAAGGTAGCCACCTTCCGGCTGGTGGACGAGTTGAGCGAGGACGCGAGGCTCATGGGCGCGGTGAACATGGTGACCTTCGAGGAGGGCGGCAGGCTCAAGGGCCACAACACCGACGGCGCGGGCTGGCTCCGCTCCCTGGAAGAGGAAACGGGCGTTTCGCCCAAAGGGAAAAGATGCCTGCTTCTGGGCGCGGGCGGGGCAGCGCGGGCCATCGCCATCAAGCTCGCGCAGACCGGGGCTGCGCACGTCGAGATCAGAAACCGCACGGCGGAGAAGGCGGTGGCGCTCGCGCGCGAGGTGAAATCCCATTTTCAGGATGTCAAACTAAGCGGCGGCGGCCTGGATGGGCTTGAATCCGCCGCCCGGGGGCGGGATATTATCGTCAACACGACGAGCCTGGGGATGAGCGGGGACAAGGCGCGGGAGGCGGCCTGCCCCCTGCCCGAGGAATATATACCGCCTGAGAGCATTTGCGCCGATGCGGTCTACAACCCGCTCGACACCCCGTTCCTGAAAGCCGCCCGCCGGAGAGGCGCGCGCGCCGTCCCGGGAGTCGGCTGGCTATTGCACCAGGGGGCCTTGGGCTGGGAGCTATGGACCGGCACGCAGATGCCGGTCGAACACGTGCGCGAGAAGATGCTCGAAGCCCTCGCGGGCCGATAGCATCCACTAAAGAAAAGGAGCCTGAGAAATTCCATGAGTATGCCGCTTGAGGGGATTCGCGTCCTCGATCTTTCCAGAATTCTGGCGGGGCCGTTCTGCACCATGATGCTCGGCGACATGGGGGCGGAGGTGATCAAGGTCGAAAACCCCGTCGGCGGAGACGACACGCGCGGCTGGCCGCCTTTTTACGAGGGAGGCGAGAGCAGCTATTTCCAGTCCGTGAACCGCAACAAGAAAAGCCTCACGCTGAACCTGAAGGCCGAAGAAGGAAAAGAGGTTTTAAGGGCGCTGGTCGAGAAATCGGACGTCCTCATCCAGAACTTCCGGCCCGGCGCCATCGAGCGGCTCGGCTTCGACTGGGATACCTGCCGCGCGCTCAACCCCCGGCTCATCTACGCCAGCGTCTCGGGCTACGGCCAGAGCGGCCCCTCCAGGGAGAGGCCCGCCTACGACATCCTCTTACAGGGCGAAGGCGGACTCATGAGCATCACGGGCGCCGAGGGAGGCGGAGGCTTCAAGACGGGCATCGCCATCGCCGATCTCACCACCGCCATGTTCGCGACCCAGGGGATTCTACTGGCCATCATCGCCCGCGAGAAGACGGGAGAGGGCCAGTACGTCGACACGGCGATACAGGACGGACAGGCGGCGCTGATGAGCCACGCCGCGGGGAACTTCTTCGCCACGGGCACACCGCCCGGGCGGCTGGGGAACCGGCACCCGAGCATCGCGCCGTACCGCGATTTTCCCTGTTCGGACGGGGAACTCATCGTCGCGGCGGCCAACGACTCCTTGTGGCAGCGCTTCGCCCGCGCCATCGGCAGGGCCGATCTGGCGGACGACCCCAAATGGGATACGAACGCGGCGCGCGTCTCGGGACGCGATGAACTCGAAGCAGAGATCGAGGAGACCATGCGGGTCAAGACCCGCGCGGAGTGGGCCGAAATCGTATCGGACGCGGGCGTGCCATGCGGGCCGGTGCGGACGATCGAGGAGTTGTGCGCGGACCCGCAGATCCATCACCGGGAGATGGTCGTCGAGATGGAGCACGCGAGGACCGGCGTCCTGAAGGTGATGGGCAACCCCATGAAGCTCTCGGACACGCCCGGCGAACTCCGACTTCCCCCTCCCCTGCTGGGCGAGCACACGGAAGAAATTCTCACAGGCCTGTTGGCCAAGTCGGATGCGGAAATCGCCGCGCTGAAAGAAAAGGGCGTCGCCTAGCGCGCATGGGAGGCCAAGCCTTGTCAGACGCGGCCCCCGCCGATAGGATGCGGGAGAAATCGCGGACTTGACTCGAAAAAACGGAGAAACGTCCTGAGAACGGTCACGTATTCATTCAACTTCACCTTGCCCATCACGAACTGGTGCGTGAACCATTGCGGCTATTGCAGCTTCCGCAGCAGCGTTCCCCTCCTGCTCTCCATGGAGGAGTGCGAACGGCTCGCGAGGCAGGCCCATGCGCAGGGCGTGGTCGAGGCGCTCGTGATGACGGGCGAGGGAATCGACCGGCACAAGGGCCTTAAACATCAATTGAAGGAATGGGGGTATGACTCCTACGCCGCCTATACGGCGGCGGTGTGTAAAATGTGCCTCGACGTCGGTCTCCTTCCCCACGCCAACATCGGCACGCTGGAGGAGTGGGAATACGAGATACTGAAACCCTACAACGTCTCGATGGGCATGATGATGGAGACCGTAAGCCCAGAAGCCACGCGGATCGCCCACCGGACGGCGCCGACGAAAACGCCCGAGGTCCGGCTCGCCTCCCTCGAGGCGGCGGGCAAGCTCGGAATCGCCTTCACGACGGGAATCCTCGTCGGCATCGGGGAATCGCCCGAAGAGCGGGTCGAGACGCTGGAAGCCATCGCCGAGGTGCACGGGCGCTACGGGCATATTCAGGAAATTATCTTACAACCCCTGAACCCCCAGCCCCTGACGCCCATGGCGAAGTGGACCCGGCCGCCGGATGAGGATATTGCGGTCCTGATCCCCGAGGTGCAAAGGCTCATGCCGGGCGTGCACATCCAGGTTCCGCCGAACCTCGTCGACGATCTGCTCGGCCTCATCATGGCGGGGGCGGACGACATCGGGGGCATCGCGCCAGAGCCCGATCACATCAACCCGAACCGCCATTGGCCGAAACTCGGCAACCTTGACCAGTCTCTCCACCAGGAGGACATCGCGCTGCGCCTCAGGATGCCGGTGTACGATGAATTCATCGAGGCGGGCTGGTGTCCGCCCGAAACCATGCCCGCGCTCCGCCGGATGCTGGAGCGGCGCGAAGCGCAGGAAGCCCTGCCCGTGGAGATCGCATGAACGCCCTCTTCGCCCATGAAATTCTCGACGCATTCGAGGCGGGGGAGGAAATCCCGCGCGACGGCGCCACTGCCCTGCTCGCCGAGCGGGATGCGGAATTCACCGAGCGTCTTTACGCGACGGCGGACGCGGAGAGGAAGAAGACCGTCGGCGACGAGGTGAGCTACGTCATCAACGCGAACGTGAACTTCACGAACGTGTGCTACACGGACTGCAAGTACTGCGGCTTCTGGCGGCGGCCGAACGCGCCGGACGCCTACACGCACGACGACGACGTGCTGCGCGTGAAATTCGAGCGCGCCAGGGATTTCGGCGTCCGCGAAATCTGCATGCAGGGGGGGCTGAACCCCCAGATATCGATCGACCGCTACGAGGAAGTGCTCCGTCTAGCGCGCGAAATCATCCCGGGCGTTCACATGCACGCTTATTCGCCCGCGGAAGTCGACCACATCCAGCGAAAAACCCGTCTTCCCCTCGAGGTGGTGCTCACAAGACTCAAGGACGCGGGTCTCGGGTCCGTCCCCGGAACGGCCGCCGAGATACTCGTGGAGAGGGTGAAGAAGCTCATCAGCCCGGGAAGAATCCCCGTCGAAAGGTGGTGCGAGATCATCCGGACCGCCCACGCCGTGGGCATCCCGACGACCTCCACCGTCATGTACGGCCACATCGAGAGCAGCGCCGACCTGGCCGAACACATGGATATTCTCCGAAAAATGCAAAAAGACTCGCTCAAGACGGACGGAGAGGGCCGGTTCACGGAGTTCGTTCCCCTGCCCTTCATCCCATACGACAACAAGATGGGCGAGGAGTTTGGCATCGAGGAGATGGCGGACCTGGAAACCATCCTGAAGCTCCACGCCGTGGCGCGGCTCTTCTTTAGAGGGACTATCGCCAACATCCAGGTGGCGTGGCCCAAGATCGGTATCGACGCCGCGCAGAAGGCGCTCTCCCTCGGGGTGAACGACCTGGGCGGAACGCTCATAGAGGAGAACATCTCGCGCGAGTCGGGTTCCGAATACGGGCAAAGCCTGAGCCCCAGGCAGTTCAACGACGCCATCCTGGGAGCGGGGCGCACTCCCGTTCAGCGCACGACCACCTACGACATCATCCGCGAAGACGACCCGAGATACCGCCACCCCCGCGTGGATGACGAGGCGCTGCTCGGCTCCGGCTTCTCGGGCGGGAAAAGGACGGGCGACTTCATCCCGGAAACCCACCTGGGCGTCTCGAATCCCGAACGCCCCCGCTAACAGGCCGGAGAAAGAATCCTTGAACGAACTTCACCATCACTCCTTCAAAGACATGATGAACGACGTGGTGGACGCGGGCAGTTGCTGCGAGTGCGGAAGCTGCGTCCTCGTCTGCCCGCACAACGTCATCGAATACATCGACGCCAAGCCCAAGCAGACGGCCAAGGCGAAGGCCGATTTCGATTTCTGCGGCATCAGCGTGGGGGTGGGCTGCGACGTGTGCGCGTCGGTGTGCCCGAGACTCTGGCCGAGGGAGATCCACCTGAAAGACGCCACTTTCGGCGAGACGAGGAGCGAGACGTACGAGGGCATCTTCGGCGCCTACCAGCACATCTTCATGGCGAGGACCAAGCGTGACGACGTGATGGAGCGCGCCCAGGACGGCGGCATCGTCACGGCGCTGCTCGCATGGGCGCTCGAGGCCGGCGTCATCGACGGGGCCGTGGTCTCCGCCGTCGGGGAAGACGACCCGCCGTGCGACCCGAGCCCCAAGGTCGCCACGACGTACGAGGAGATTCGCGCGAGCGCGGGCAGCTGGTACACCTACTGCGCGAACAACCTCGCGCTCGAGGAAGTGAAAGAAAGAGATCTGAAGAAGGTGGGCTTCGTGGGCGTCCCCTGCCAGGTCACGCCTATTCGCAAGATGGAACTCATCGACCCCGCCTTTCTGGTCTCCCACAAGAAAAGGCCCCAGCACATCGAGAAACAGCGCGGCTTTCTGAGAGGCTTCTCGGAGCGCGTGGCGTTCCAGATCGGACTGTTCTGCACGGAGGTCTTCACCTTCGACCTCATGACGGAGAAAATCGAAAAGGACCTCGGCATCCCCCTCACGGAAGTGGCGAAGTTCAACGTGAAGGGCGAGGTGCTCGTGCACAAGAAAGACGGGGAACTCGTGACCTTCCCGCTCCAGGAGGCGATGGAGAACTACCAGCGCCCCGAATGCCAGCACTGCGCGGATTTCTCCGCCGAACTCGCGGACATCGCCTGCGGCGGCGTGGGAACGCGGGGCTGGACCATCGTGGTCCTGCGCACCGAGAAGGGCAAGGAGATCTGGAAGGAATTCGAAAAAGAGGGCCTCGTGGAGATTCAGCCGATACAGGAGAACCGGCGGGCCTGGAACATCCTGCACATTCTGGCGCGGAGACAGCGCAACCGCGTGCCGACGATGGGCCCCAAGAGCGGCACGCCGGAGGGCCTTCCTCAATACGACCCGTTCGATGGCGCGGGTTTCGCCGCGCAAAACATGGTCGACAGCCCCAAAACGCCCGAGGAACTGGAAGAATGCCTCGCCACGGCCTATGGAGACGAGGAGCGCCCCGCCGGCGTGCGCGGTTTCCTGGCGGCGTACGACGTTCGGACGGGAAACGAAATCTGGCGCTTCTACAC
>CAYTSP010000344.1:0-5158 GCA_964440505.1 uncultured Nitrospinaceae bacterium | reverse complement strand
GCTTACGCGCCTACTCAGGATGAGGAAGGCGGGGGGACGGCGGAGCATGTCCTGAACCCTGTCGCAGGGGACGCCTCCCCCGCCGGAAAACCAACCCCCCTGTATCCCCCCTTAACAGGGGGGTAAAAGCAAAGCTCCTCGACAAGGGGGTTTTCAACAGCCCTTCATCAGTCGCGTTTTACTTTCGAGCGCTACGCAGGGTGAGGAAAGTGGGGAAGCTTCGTCGCTACCGGGGGAGAGGGAGTTTCCCCTCTCCTCCTCCAAAAAGGCACAACAAAACAGGCGGCGCCCGTCGACGCCGCCTGCTGTTTTTGAATTTCCCTCAATGTCCCGTTTCAGGTAACACCAAGGGGCAGTTTAGGGTTTTTTCAGAACCCTCTTCCGGTGGTGAGCCGTTTTCAGAACCCTCCGGAGAGATGTGTTGTAGGCGGTTACTATCAAGTTCCTTACCATGACAGCCCTCCTCTTGCTACTTGCGATTTGTACTCTCAAATCCTAGCAAAGGCCCGGAATCGTGTCAAGAATTTTTTATCCCCAAAAGCGCCAGGGGATCTTAGGCCCATATATTTCAACACCTTACCATCAAAATTTTTCAGGCGTCCTTCTCCCTGACCATTCGGCCTTTCACTCCATCTCTACGCCTCGATGATGGCGGAAACCACGCCTCCGCCCACGGGACCCTGATGGAAGACGAGACCGGCCGAGACGTAGACCGCAGGGTCCTGCACCACCGACGCGATGACAGCGTTCGCCACGGCGCGCACGGGCCGCGTGCCCAGAACGGAATCCGTGAGCAGCGTGACGCGCTTGCCCAGAAGCCTGCCGTCCCAGGGCGCGCCGGCTTTCGCGAACGCGTGCACAACTCTGCTTAAATCATCCGCACCCGGCAGGCCGTCAAAGGCGAGTCCTGCGTTTTTGAGCGCCTGCCTCACGGCGTCCGCATCGATCAGGTGCTGCATCACCGCCCGGCCGATCTTGTAGCGGCTCACCGATTGTGAGGAATTCGCCAACACAACGACTTCCGAGCGCATGAGTTCCACGCCCGCCGAGCAGGAGATCATCTCCGAATACAGATCGCCCCGGCTGCACACGTCGGTTATCTCGAACGATGCCCTGTCGATCTCCCCGATGCCTACCGCAGCACCCAGGGCCGAGCACCCGTTCGAGAGGCTCATCGATCGCGTGGTGTCCGTGCTCACCACCTTCTTGCCGCGCGAGGCCGCGTCGTTGATGCGGTCCGACGTCAAAAGCGGGCACTTCACCTGCACGTAGCCCACATCATCCAGCGAATCCACGCCCGCCTTTGCGAGCGCCTCCTCCGCCGCCTCGGCCACGAGGTCCACCTGCGCCATCGTGCCAAGCTCCTCAGGCAAAAGCTCACGGGTGAAGGCGACCCCCATGGAGAGGCGCTTCTCCCCGGGGCTGTCGGCATCGCCCACGTCCGTCTTGGAAATGGCCACCGCGTGGGGGCTCATGATCCCCTCGCATCCGCCCGACATCACCATGGCGCACATGCCCTGCACCTCGGCGCGCGAGAGGCCCAGCTTCTCCATCATGTAATCCTCGAAGGAATGGAGCGCGTAGGGCCTCGAATAGTCGTTCACCCGGCCGTTGCCTTCGGTCTTGGCGATGATGGCCTGAATGTCCGCCGCCTGAATGCGGCCTTCCGCCACCGCTTCCGCAAGACCCGAGACATCCTCGGGTCCCGACATCTGAAACTTCACCACCTGGGTATCAAACACGATTGAGTCTCCTTATTCATCATGGGCGTTCGATGCACGAACGCCGTTTTTACGTCCCGGGAACAATCAGGCCCGCCCGCTCGACGATAGCCGCGGACGCCGCCTGCGCCTCCCCGCGAATCGTGCGTTCCTCATCTTCGCTTATCTTGCTCAGACGTCCCGCTTCCATGAGCGGCTCACCCTCCACCCAGGCCCAGCGCACCTCCGTCCCGTGGGCCTGATACGCGAGCACGGACGGCAAATGATGGTTCGGGTGCATGTGGGGACCGCTCATGTCGAGCAGAATCATGTCCGCCCGCTTGCCCACTTCGATGCTCCCGATTTCTTCTTCCAGGCCGAGAGCGCGAGCGCCGTTGCGCGTGGCCATGTCGAGCACCTGTTGCGCCGTGATGGCGGCGGGGTCCTGCTGCACCCCCTTGTGGAGCAGGCAGGCGAGCCTTATCTCCCAGAACATGTTGACGAGGTCGTTGCAATTCGCATTGTCCGTGCCTAGCGCCACGGGGATGCCGTAGCCCAGCATTCGGGGCACGGGCGAGACGCCCGAGCCCAGATACATGTTGCTCGAGGGCAGATGCACGACCTGGGCGCCTGATTCCTTGAGGAGTCGAACATCCTCCTCGCTCAAGTGAATGCAGTGGCCAGCGACGAGACGTTCTGAGAGCAGACCCCAGGCCGCCAGATGCTGCACGACGGGAAGGCCGCCTACCTCCGATTCCATGGGGTCTTCCGATACGTGCGTGGAAACGCGAAGGCCGCGCTCGCCGGCCCACTTGACAACTTCGCGAAAGGTCTCGGGCTTCACGTAGACGGGGATGTTCGGTCCCGGCCAGACGAGAACCCGGCCGCCGGAGCGGCCGTGGTATTTATCCACGAGGTATGAAGTCTCCTCGAACACTTCATCCCTCGTCTTGAGGCTTGGGGGAAACGTCTTCCCCCAGGCGGCGATGTGGGAGTGCGCCCGCTCGGCGAGTTTTCCCGAAGGAGACATTTCGTTGAAGCATAAGGCGAAGACGCTCCGCATGCCCGAATCGTCCATGGCCTCTATCATCGCCTCGGCCAGCGGGATGGGGATGCGCTCGTTCGTCACCACCGCCGTGGTGCCAGAGCGAATCGCCTCGCACGCGAAGAGTTTTACGGATAACGCCGCATCCTCGGGCGTATAGGCCACCTGGCCGGGCGCCATGACGTTCAGGCGCCAGTCCATCAGCCGCCTGTCCGCGCCCAGGCCGCCGCGCAGCAATATGCACATGATGTGGCTGTGGGCGTTCACCAGCCCCGGCATGAGGGCCATGCCCGCGCCGTCGATCACCTCTGCCGCGCCTGCGTTTATACTGGATTCAGAGATCTCCGCGACCCGGCCATCCTCGACCAGCACGGACCCACGAGGGATGACCTCGCGCTCCTCGTTCTGCGTGAGGACGCAGGCGTTTTCGACCACGAAACGACCCGCCATGAGAATTCCTCCGGTTTGGTATTTTTAGCAGGATACGACAAACGTGCGGATTTGAGTATCTCCACTGGAAGCCGCGCCTTGCCAGAGAGGGAAAAGAACATTATTAGTGTGAGAAAGAACACGACAACTCGAGGAGAGACGCCGATGTCCAAGATCAAGTTCCTGCAGCACTTCAGCCTCTATTGCCGGGATTTGCCGGCCATGCACAAGTTTTACAACGAAATCCTGGGACTGCCCGAAATGCCGCGCCCTCACTTCCCCTTCCCTGGCTACTGGTTCGAGGCGGGAGCAGACCACCAGATCCACCTCGCCAAGGTGAGCGACACGCACGTCAAGCACTCCATCAGCGACAACGAAGACAGCTACATGGACCACCACATCGGGATGGTGACCGAAGATCTGGAAGGGATGAAGGAGAGGCTCAAGGCGAACGACATCCCGTTTCATGACGAGCCTTACGGCTATCCCCAAATCTTCTTCCGGGATCCGGAAAACAACCTGATCGAGGTCGCGTCCACGGCGATGTTCGATATGGAGTAACGAGCGCGGACCAGGTGGTGCGCATTCCGCTTGGAGATTTCCCATCTACCCGGTCGTGAAGCTCAGACACGCGGCGCGCTGGCGCCATCGCTACCTCATTCCGGTTTTTCCGCCGATCTCTGGAGATAAAGCCATGTCATTCCAAAAATTCCATACCACGCAGGTGACCGCCGGGGCGGGGAGCTACTCCCAGGGCCTTCTGGCGGGCAGGACGCTTTATCTCGCGGGCCAGACCGGAGAGGGGCTCGACGGCACACCTCCCGCGCGCGGCGACGCCGCGGCCCAGGCTCGCCAGGCGTGCGAGAACATCCGCCGGCTTCTCGAAGAGGCGGGCGGCGATCTCTCACACGTCGTGAAACTCACGAACTACATCACCGACAGGGCGTACCGAAAACCCGTCTATGCGGTAATCGCGGAATACTTCGGCCCCCATGCGCCCGCGAGCACGGGCGTCATCGTGGACGGATTGGCTTCAGAGGATTTTCTCGTGGAAATCGACGCCACGGCCTATATCCCAGAGGCCTGAGAGGAAAAGGCGTATTGAGAAATGCGCCTTAACAAGGCAGAATAGGGGCACTTACAGACAAGTTCGCAAGCAGCCCGTGAGGCTGAGTCCTTTCAGAGGAGAGGGATCATGACCGAATCTTACGATGGATTGTTCGTCGGCGGCGGACACAACAGCCTGGTATGCGCCGCCTATCTGGCGAAAGCCGGGAAAAAGGTAGCCGTCCTGGAACGCTCCAGCGTTGCCGGCGGGGGCTGCTCCACGCACGAAGTCACACTGCCGGGCTTCAAACACAACCTGCACTCGAACTACTACGTTGGCCTGGAGAGAAGCCCCATCCTGCGAGACCTGGAACTACACGAATACGGCTTCAGCCTCATATTCCCGGAGTTTCAGCAAGGCTGCCTCTTCAGCGACGGCACGGCGTTCGTCATCCACCGCGACGTCGAGAAGACCGTCAAATCCATCGAGCGCATCAACAAAAACGACGCGAGAACCTACCGGGACCTCCACGTCAAGTTCACCGAGGGGATGCTCGACATCATCACCTCCTTCATGTACTGCGCCCCCCTGCCGCCCGAGGAATTGAAAGAGCGCTTCGCGGGGCCGCTGGGCCGTGAGTTTCTGAGCTATGCAAACCTCAGCATGTACGAGGCGGTGGACCAGCATTTCGAGGACGACAGGCTCCGCGTTTTGTTCAAGCTCTTCCTCGGTTCCTTTACCCTCGAGAACACGCCCACAACCGGCATCTTCTTCCCGAGAATCTTCTCGCGCATCGCGAGCTTCGCCCTGCCCGTGGGCGGTTCGGTGAACTTCACCCGGGCGCTGGAGCGCGTGGTCGTGCGGGGCGGCGGCAAAGTGCTCACGAATTCAGAGGTCCGTGAGATCACGGTCGAAAGCGGTGACGCCACCGGCGTC
>CAYTSP010000343.1:0-7783 GCA_964440505.1 uncultured Nitrospinaceae bacterium | reverse complement strand
GGGTAGGGGGGGTTGCCTTTACGGGGTTTCCCTTTCATGGGGATTGCTTTTGCTCTCTCAGGGTTTTTTCAACAGCCCCTCGTTGGTCGCGATTGATCCCCCGCCCTCAGGCCTCCCGACCGCAGTGAGGATCCTCTCCCTCGCCTCCCGGTGCTCCGCACACCCGATAACCTCGAGCATCTCCTTCCGCCAGTTCGGGCGGCAGTAGCTTTCCTTGAGCCTGCGTATCCGGTCCGATGAGGCCGCCTCCTGTTCGGGGGGGAGGCTTCCGTCTTTCATGGCCTGCGCAATGGCGTCGCAGGCCCTCTCCTGCGCGTCTTCGGAATGACAGATGAGAGCGATGTCGGCTCCGGCGAGGATGCTTTGAAGCGCGGCCTCTGCGGCGTCGTCTATCGCGCCCATGTCCAGATCATCCGTGAAGGCGACGCCTCTGAACCCGAGCTCGCCGCGGAGAATCTCTTGAAGAAAGACGGGCGAGAGGCTCGCGGGCGCAGCCTCGTCTATCGCCTCGAAAACGGCGTGGGCCGTCATGACGCAGGCGGGCGGCGCACGGCGGATGAGATGTCGATAGGGCGCAAGCTCGCGCTTGTCCAAGTCATCGAGTATGAGGCTGGAAGTCGGCAGCACCTCGTGGGGGTCGGGGGCCATGTCGCCGATGCCGGGGAAATGCTTGGCGCAGGCTGCGACGCCCGTTTCCTGCAGGCCTTGCGTCACAGCCTCGCTCATTTCAGAGACGACCTCTGGAGTCGCCCCGTATGCGCGGTCGCCGATAACGGCGCACCCGGGGTTCGTGAGCATGTCCACGGCGGGTGCGAAGTTCATATTCACGCCGATGGCTTCGAGTTCCGCCCCGGTGATTCTCGCGGCCTCGCGCGCGAGGGCAGGGTCGCCCGCATCGCCGAATCCCCGCGCCGCCGGGAAGGTCGTGAAATCGGGGGAGAGCCTGCTCACGCGCCCGCCTTCCTGGTCGATTCCCACGAGGAGGGGAGCTTCGAGAGGGGAGGCGAGGGCTGCAGTCTGTAAGGAGGCGATGAGCGCGGCGGTCTGCCCTGCGGTTTCGATGTTTCTCTTGAACAGGATGACGCCGCCGATTCTGCCCGCGCGGACGCGCTCGATGAGCGAGGCCGGGGCGTCTGTTCCCTCAAACCCGGCCATGATGCGCCGGCCGGCCCGGACCTCTGGCGCCTCCTCGTTCATGCGCGCCCTAGCCTTCGCGCATCCGCGTGATGACGAAAGACTCCGCTACCGGAAGGCCGGCCGCGCGGCCTGCGTCCTCGAGGCGCTGACGCGTGCGCTTCTCGAAGGCCTCGGGGTTTTTGATCTGGCACTTGTGCGCGCACACCGCGCGGACTTTCACGTCGAAGGTCTCCGTGATGTCCACGAAGAAGTTGGGCTCGCGTGTGTTCAAATACAGCAGGTTCTTCGTGTGGTGCGCGCCGATGCCGGCGTAGGTAAGTTCGGGCAGGAAATGGTGATCCCGCGCGTAGACCACCGCCTTGAAGGTGGCGTGGCCGATGGCCTGGTGGTCGGGGTGCTGGTAGTAGGTGCGCCAGGGGTCGTGGGTGAGGATGGTGTCGGGCTTGAAGTGGCGGATCAGGAAGGCGATCTGGTTCCTGAACGCGCGCGTATCCTCGAGCTCCCCGTCGCGGTGGCGGAGGAACAGCGTCTCCGCAACACCCAGAATGCGGGAGGCTTCGAGTTGTTCCGCCTCGCGTATCCTGGCGAGGTCGAAGGGGCTGATGTCCTCTTTCGTGCCCTTGTCCCCGTTCGTGCAGACGACCGTGCGCACCGTGGCGCCCTCCCGCGTCCAGCGGGCGATGCTGCCCCCCGCGGATAGTTCCGCATCGTCGGGGTGGGCGACGACGACGAGTATGTTTCTGAATTCCTCCTGGCTCAATTCCGTTTCCTTCCGTGTCTATGAAGCGTGGGGTGATGAAAGCGCCGCTCCCTGCCGCAGGCGCGCCCAGATGTCGAGTTCCGCCTCCGCGATGCGCGGCCAGGCGAACGATTCCGCCCATTTGGCGGCTGCCCGGCTGGGTCTTTCACAGGGGTTTTCGAGCATGTCCATCATCTTTTGCGCATAGGCGTCTATGTCTCCCTCCGCGATGAGGTGGCCGCTATTGCCCTCACTCACCGCCTGGGAGACGCCGCCCACGTCGAAGGCGAGCGTCGGCAGTCCGCACGCGGCCGCCTCGATAGCCGTCATGCCGAAACTCTCATAGCGAGACGGCAGGGCGAAAAGATCGGCGGCTGAATAATAAAGAGGGAGCGCCTCCTGCGGCCTAGCTCCTGCGAAGATAACGGCGTCCGAAACGCCGAGCCTTTGCGCCAATTCCTCCAGCCGCGCGACTTCGGCTCCCTGCGCGGGGGAGGCGAAATCATCAGCGCAATGGCTTTCCCCTGTTCTCACTGCGTTTTCTCTTGTCTCGCCGCCCAGGTGCAGGAGGCGCGCTTCCAGCCCCGGGCGTTCGCGGCGGGTGACGGCGATGGCTTCTATCAGGCGGTCGAGACCCTTCACGCGCTCGATGCGGCCCACGCTCAGGACGTATGCGGGGTCGGGCTTGAGATCCAGCCGCGCGCGCGCCTCGCTCATCTGATGGGGCCTGAACCGCTCCAGGTCCACACCGCAGGGGACGACGTGGACTTCCGCCCCGCCCGTCATCTCGCCAATCGCGCGCGCCTCGGCGGGCGATGATGCCAGAATGGCATCCGCCGCCCGCGCGAGCGCAGGCTCTCTCGCAAGCCGCACGTCGGACTCGCGCCTGGTATCTCTCGGCAGGGCGTCGCTCTTGAGGGCGGCCAGGGTGTGGAAGCGGAGGGCGAGGGGAACGCCCCACGTTCTGGCGAGCATCTCGCCCGCAAGGCCCGAGAGCCAGTAGTGCGCGGAAACGCCGTCGTAGGAGATTCCGTTTTCCTCAGCGAAGGCCGCGATGCCATGCGCGAACGCATCGGCCCATTCGACCTGCGCGTCCTTATCCATTTTTTCCCCGGGGCCCGCCTCGACCCGGATGAGGCGCGCCCCCGCCGCGATGGGGACAACGCGCTCGCTTGCATCCGATTCCAGGCGGGTGAAGACGTCCGCACCGACGCCGAGGCTTGCGAGCGCCTTTGCGATCTCGCGGGCGTAAACGTTCATCCCGCCCGTCAGATCCCCTCCCAGCGGAGCCAGGGGGTCCGTGTGCATGGAGAGGATCGCGAGGCGGGTTGTTTCGCCGCTCATCGCGCGCTCCTCTCGATTTGCACGCGCATCACGCGCTCATCCTGTGCGCCGAAGCGGTATTTGTAGGCCTCATCGCCCCGCAAGAGGTCGAAGGACGCGCGGCCCGCGCGAATCGCCTCCTCCACGTTGTGGGCGAGCAGCACCAGGCCCGCGCTCAGTTCGTGCTCCACCGGGTCGAAGCCCGAGTTGTAGAGATATATCCTGTCCGCGTAGTCGAAGGAGAGGTTGGCCGCGACGGGATGCCCGTCCACCCGCATGACGCTCAGGTCCAGACAGCCGAGTTCGAGCATCGCCCCGGTCACGTCGCCGAAGAAGGCCCTCCTGTCGGCGTTCCAGAAATCCGCCTTCTCCTGCTGGCTCAGCGCGTGGAGGGTGATGAAGTCCTCCAGATCGGAGGCGAGCTCGTCCGCCGATTCCGTCCGCTCATACTCCAGCCCCGCCTCCATGTTGGCCTTTCGTATCTTTCGCCTCAGGTCGCGCTCGTCCCGAGGCGCCAGCATCCCGGTGTATTCATCCCACGAATCGGGAAGGGCGATGACGGGGCAGACTTCTTCTTCCGAGATCGAGGCCGCCCCTCCCGTCAACTCTTCTATCGCCGCGACCGTGGGGGAGGCTTCGGGAATCCCGCGCAGGGAGAGTTCGCGCCAATCAGGAGCGTCCGGCTCGTCGAGAGCGGCGAGAACCGCCCGCCAGCAGGCGAGGTGCGCTCCGTCCGCGGCGATGATGTCGAGGTAGTCCGAGAGGTCGTCCCCGCCCGTCAGGCGCAGGCGTCCGCCCTCGCTCAGGACGAAGGGGGCCACGCCCGCGAGCGCGCCGCTCTCGTCGCGCAGGGCGTAGACGCGCAGCTCGCCCGCGCCGAAGTTCCGCCACCAGGCGGCGTGCCATGCGGGGTCGTAGAAAGGGTGCGCGTGGGCGGAGCGGGCCATCAGCGCGCGCCACTCGGCCTCTAAATCCGTGAACGCCTCGGGCGATGTGAAGGCTTCTGTCTGCAGCGAGGAGCATGAGCTTTGCGACATCGGGGTTCCTTTAGGTCCATCGCGCCAGTGGGCGCGCGTCGGTTTCGTCCGCTACGCGAACTCCAGCCCGACGAACGTGGCCGTGGGGTGTCCCTCCAGCGGGTCCGACAGGTTCGAGCGGGTGAAGACGAAAAACCGGTTGTGATAGAGCGTCTGAAACTGGATGAAGCCCGCCTTGTCCACCCCGCGCCTCGAAGCCGTGTTCTTCGCCTCCACGAAGATGAGAGAGCGCGTGAGGCCCAGCTTCTCCCCGTATTCGAGGGCGCGCCTGAGCACGGCGGGGTAGAGGTTCCTCCCCCGCCAGGGCTCGAGGGTGAAGGCGTCGTAGAGATAGATTTCCTTGGGCTCCGGCTTCACGGCCTTGTCGATTTCCTCCACGCCCACCACGCCGCGCGCGCCCCAGATGTAGCTCACCGCCTTGCCGTCTTCGAGCGCGACGAAGCACTTCTCGCCCCGCTCGAAGCGTCTCGCAGTCAGTTTCTCGCCCTGCACGTCGGTGATGAGGTGGCGGTTCTCCGACGCGGCTTCGAGGATGACGTGCTCCACTTCGATTCTCGCCTCGCTCGGCGGTATTTCGTCGGGATGCGGAAAATCATACAGGCAAAGCTCCACCGACGTGAGAAATGTCGTTTTCAGGAAATCCAAAAGGGGATGACTCCTTTTATTGGAGAAGCGCGTCGAGGAAAGGCTCGATCGAAGCGCGGAGAGGCCCCAAGTCCCTCCTTTTTTCGAAATGCGCCTGCACCATCCTCACGGTATGCGGAATGCTCGCCAGGTAGCGCTCCGCACCGCGCGCCGCCTTTTGATAGGCGAAAGTGCCGATGGCCTTCAAGTTTCGCTGTATGGCTGTCCCGCGCAGGGCGCGTTCGTATTCTTCTTTATCCGAGAAGAGGCGGTGGCCGCAAGTCTCCCAGTAGCGGGCGATGAGGTAATCGTGCGCTGTGGCTCCCAAGTCGACGTAGCTGTCGAAGGCGAGAGAGGCCAGATCATAGAGAGCCGGCCCCATGCGCGCGTCCTGAAAATCGATGGCGAACACCGCATCGTCCAGGACCATCAGGTTCCTGCCGTGGTAGTCGCGGTGGGTGAGGCGAAAGGGGATCCGGCAGATTTCCTCGCACAACGAGCGGAACGCCGCATCCAGCGTGCGCTCATCGGTTTCCATTCCCAGAAGGTGTTCGAACGCGTATTTGCGTGTGTGGTGGAGTTCGTTCGTGAAGAATTGAGCGTCGAAGCGCCGCGTGAGGGCGAGCCTGCCGCCCGCGGGTGTTCCCGGCGCCTCCTGCATGGCGGCCATCATCTCCATGGCGGCGTCGTAATGCGGCCCTGCTTCCTCCCATCCGCCGCGCCGCCAGGCGTCTTCGAGCGATTCATCGCCGCAGTCTTCCAGCAGGATCACGCCCGCTTCCCCATCCACCGCGAAAATCTCGGGGACCCTGACGCCGATTTCCCTGAAATGCGCCTGCACGTCGATGAAGGGGAGCGTCTCTTTCGTGAATGGCTCCGGGGTGATCATGCCGACCGAACTAGGGCGTGCGCCCTCTGCGTGGATGAGCCGCACGTAGTCGCGCGTCGAGGCGTCTCCGGCAAGGGGCGTGAGAGACGACACGACGACGCCGAAGTAATCGCGCGCCAGGGCCTTCAGCCGCTCGTGCGCCTGCGTCCGCCCGGTGGGGCTCTCCTTCATGCGGGACTCGGCTTGATCTGTGAGGTGAGCGCCTTCATGGCGCGCGCTGCGGCAGCCAGCGTCCTGGCGTAAGGCTCCTCTTTTCTTCTGAGTTCGAGCGCGAGCGAACCCGCGTATCCAACCGCATCGAGCGTCGTGAAGAGGGAGGCCCACTCGAACGCGCCCTCGCCGGGGATGAGGTGCGCGTCGCTCCTGCCGTCGTTGTCGTGCAGATGCGTTGCGGCGCAAAAGGGCGCCAGCCGCTCGACGGCTCTTTTGGTCTTGTCCCCCTCGGTGATGAGGGCGTGGCCGGTGTCGATGCAGATTCTGAGCCTGGGGTGGTCGATGCGGGAGACGAAATCGGCGAGCGGCTCGGCGCGGCCCAGCGCGGAGGGGATGTTCTCGAGCGCGAGGACGGCGTCGGTCTCCTCCGCCAGGGGCAAGAGCTGTTCGATGCTGCCTTCCAGCGCCTCGCAGGTGTCCTCATCCCCCGCTCTTCCGGGCGCGCTCGGATGGACCACGGCGACCCTCGCGCCTAGCGGGCGGAAGGCGCGCAGGGCTTGAATCGTTTTCTCGACCGCCGCTTCGCGCGCATCCGGATCTGTGGCGGCGAGGGAGAGCCAGCGTCCTGCTCTCGCCTCGCTCAGATCCGCATAGAAAGGCGCGTGGAAGCTGAGCGTCGAGAGGGAGAGGTCCGCCAGCCAAACTTTGAGGGTCTTCAGTCTGGCCTCATCGCCCGCGTCGAAATTGGGCGTCATCGCCCACAACTCGATTTTCCCGAAACCGGCGCCGGCCGCCTCTTTCAGGTGCTCGAAGCGGAGCGGTTCATAGGCGAACAGATGCGCCGAGAGGGTGAAGTCGGATGCCAAGGGGTTTCCTTCGATGAGGGGGCGGTGACGCGCGCTTGATGCGCGCCGATTATACGCCCCCTGAGATAAGAGCGGCAACGCGGCGCCGGATGCGGGGTTGTTGAGAAATGCCACAGAAGGAGCGCGCCAAATATCACTCCCCCCTTGAGGGGGAGTCGAAGAGCTGAGGGCGTGAGCCCGAAAGCGATTCGGTGGGGGGTATAATTCGGAATGGCGATCAAACACGTTTTACCCCCCACCAACGCGGCTGCGGACATTGTCCTTGCCGCGTTGACTCCCCCTCAAGGGGGGAGTGGTTGGTTGACGTTCTGCAAGGGTGAGTGTTTTTCCTCCCACCTAGGTCGGCTCCATACGCCAAACCCAAAATAGGGACTTCTTCAACAACCCATACCCGCTGCTCACAAGGCGAAAAACCGCCTTGCGCCTGTTGACAAGGGGGCCTGCTGGCTGGTACTGGTCATACCATCTGACCAGGAAGTTTTCGGGTTGATAAAACACAGTGATAATCCCCGTGCGGTTTTTCCTCATCGCTCGGGATGGCTTGCGTCCCCAGGAGGCGGTTCCTTGCTCAGGCCGGTGAGAAAAACGAGGCTCTACGAAGACGTGGTGGAGCAGATCCAGCAGCTCATCCGCAAGCGCAAGCTCGCGCCCGGCGACAGGCTGCCGTCCGAGCGCGAACTCGCGGCGACGCTCGGCATCGGGCGGCCTTCGGTGCGCGAAGCCCTGCGCGCGCTCGACACCACGGGGCTCATCGAGGTGAGGAGCGGCCAGGGCGCATATCTCCGGAACCTCACGGTGGATCCCTATCTCGCCACGGTGCGCGAGAGCCTCGCGTTTCTGCTCGACGTGAAGGAAGACACCCTGCTCGAACTCTGGGAGGTGCGGCAGGGGCTGGAGGAGCAGATCGCGCGCCTGACGGCCGAGCGCAGAACCGAAGCGCAGATCGAAAGCCTGCGCGGCCATACCGAGGAGATGCGAAAGCGCATCGACAGGCCCGAAGCCTTCGTGCGCGCGG
>CAYTSP010000342.1:0-2696 GCA_964440505.1 uncultured Nitrospinaceae bacterium | reverse complement strand
GTTCACCGTCATTCCGGCTTTCGCCGGAATGACGGTGAACAGTCCCGATTGGGGGCAATAACCCCTTAGGAAAGTTTTTCCACCAGCCCCACGAATCCCCGGCTTCTCGCACGCCATAAAAAAGAGGCGCCCCGGCGAGGGACGCCTCCTTTTCGTTTCTTTCTTACGCTGCGCTATGCGGCGTCCAGGGCCTGCTCCAGATCGGCGATGATGTCGTCGATGTGCTCGATGCCGACCGAGAGCCGCACGTAGCCCGGCGTCACGCCCGTCTGCTCCTGCTCCTCGGGGCTGAGCTGGGAGTGCGTGGTACTGGCCGGGTGAATGGCGAGGCTCCTCGCGTCGCCGATGTTCGCCACGTGATAGAACATCTTGAGCGCGTTGATGAAGTTCTGGCCCGCCTCGTATCCGCCGGCGAGATCGATGCCGCAAAGTCCGCCGTAGCCGCCTTTCAGATACGTGTCGGCGCGGCGGCGGAATTCCCCGTCCATGAGGCCCGGGTAAAACGTGGTTTTCACCTTGGGGTGGGCGTTCAGGTAATCCGCCACGGCGGCGGCGTTCTGGCAGTGGCGCTCCATCCGCAGGGGCAGGGTTTCCAGGCCCTGGAGGAACAGGAAGGTGTTGAAGGGGCTCATCGCCTGGCCGGAGTCGCGCAGGAGCGTGACGCGCGCCTTGATGATGTAGGCGATGGGGCCGAGCGGCTTGACGGCTTCCGCCCACACGGCGCCGTGGTAGCTCGGGTCCGGCTGGTTGAGATAGGGCTGCCTTTCGGGGTGCGCCTCCCAGTCGAAGTTTCCGCTGTCGATGATGATGCCGCCGATGGAGTTGCCGTGCCCGCCGATGTATTTCGTGCATGAGGAGGCGATGACGTCCGCGCCGTGCTCGAAGGGTTTGCACAGCCCGTGGGCCGCCGTGTTGTCCATGATGAGGGGAATCCCCAGCTCGCGCCCGAGGTCGGAGACTTCCCGGATCGGGAAAACGTGCAGCTTCGGGTTCGGCAGCGTCTCGGCGTAGTAGGCGCGCGTCTTCTCATCCGTCGCCCGGACGAAATTCTCCGGGTCTTCCGGGTCCACGAAACGGCACTCGATGCCGATGTCCGCCAGTTGATTGGCGAAGAGGTTCCACGTGCCGCCGTAGAGGTCCGTCGAACTCACGATGTTATCGCCCGCGCGGGCCACGTTCATCACGGCCATCATCGAGGCCGACTGTCCCGAGGAGACGGCGAGGCCGCCGACGCCGCCCTCGAGAGCCGCCAGGCGTTTCTCGAGCACGTCGTTCGTGGGGTTCATGATTCGCGTGTAGATGTTGCCCAGCTCCTTCAGCGCGAAAAGATCGGCCGCATGATCCGTGCTGTCGAACTGGTAGGAGGACGTCTGATAGATCGGCACGGCCACGGCGTTCGTGGTGGGGTCCTTGCGGTATCCGGCGTGAAGGACGATTGTTTCGTTGTTGCTCAATTCCAACTCTGTTTCCACTGTCATTCCAATAACCCTCTTTCTCGAAAAAGAAAAGATGTCGGCAGGGACGCGAGAGGCCTCGCATGAAGGCGCTCACCCTGCTGTTCTGGAAAAACAAAGACGCGAATCTACACAAATTCAATGTATTCGGCAAATACAATCGAGAAAAATATCACTTTCATGGAGTTCGCCTGAAGCGGTTGACCTGAAATGGTTCCTGGCCCGAAGATAGCCCGCTGAATCAGGCGTCATATCTGCATGAAAACGGCGGGGACGAAACCCGCCTCATCACCCACACGAAAGGAGAAGGTAGCGGCATGAGAAGACAGGCATCACGCGCGAACCAGAACTGGATTTTCGATAATTTCCTCAAACTATCCGACAACGAGGACGTTCTCCACCCCGGCATCATGGGCACGCGCTACGAGAGGGGTTTCAGGCACCAGGACCTCGAGGCGGTCTACTCGAAAGTCTCAGGCAGGCGCTCCATCCCCCTCCTGTGGGGCAAACAGGCCGCTCTTCAGGAGCAAAAGGCGGCAGCGGCCGAAGAAGCGGGAAACCACGTGACCGCCGCCATGCACTACAACCGCGCGGGCCTTTGCTACGGGCGCGGCCAGCACTTGATCCCCGTGGATGGGCACCCCCGGAAGAAGGAATACTACGCGGGCGTCTCGCGCTGTTTCGACAAGATGCGCGAAATCAGGGGCGGCGACATCCAGAAACACCAGGTGGAATTCGACCCCGGCAAGAACGCGTACTTCTATTACTGGCCCCAGGAGGGCGGGGAGCCCAAGCCCACCGTGCTGCTCATCCCCGGCATGGACATGATCAAGGAAGACGGGCTTCTGCCCTACAACAACTGGTTCCATGCGCGCGGCATGAACTTCGCCATCATGGACGGCCCGGGGCAGGGCGAGTGCAACATCAACCAGGTATGGGTGGACCACCACAACTACGCGCGCGCGGGCAGCAGGGTCATCGACTGGCTCGCCGAACGCGAGGAGGTGGATTCCTCCCGAATCGGCATCATGGGCATGAGCATGGGCAGCCGCTGGACGGTGGAGATCGCCGCCCAGGACGAGCGTGTGAACACCGTCGTCGGCCAGATGGCGAACGTGGGGCCCTCGGACATCATCTTCGACCAGGCCCAGCCCAACTTCAAGCGGATCTACATGTACATGACGAACATTCTCGATGAGGATGCGTTCGATGAATTCGTCGAGGAGCGCGACAGCATCTGGC
>CAYTSP010000341.1:0-6442 GCA_964440505.1 uncultured Nitrospinaceae bacterium | reverse complement strand
CGGACGATGACGCTGTAGCGCAGGTCGCCGTCATTCCAGGTCTGGCCCGAGCCGACAGGGCCGGGAGCGGCATTCACGCCCCAGTGCTCGAGGCCCGTGAAGTCAATCTGCCCCCTGAGCGTTGCGAGGTTGGTGGTGAGGTCCGCGGCGCCTGCGAGCGATTGCGATTCGGAAGTGAACCCCAAGAGACGGCCTGCCCAGGTTGCGTCAAATGTTATACGCGCAACATTATTGGAATACGCGCCAAATTTCTTGCGTATACAGTTGAATATTGCGCATAAATGCTTTATATTGCGCGTACAGGTATACGCGCAATTTGGAGAGAGGCATGGCAAGGCGATTTCGAGAAGAAAACCTGCGGGAAATCGAGGAGGTCGTTCGAGGACACCCGGATGGCATGACCGCGCAGCAAATCAGCGAGGCGCTGAAGTCCGCTCCGCCGCGCCGTACCCTGCAATACCGCCTGAAATCCCTCGTCGACGCCAAGCGTCTGCTCATGAAGGGCTCGGGCCGCTGGGCGCGCTACGGCGTACCAAGAGAGATTTCGCTGGAGTTCCAAGCGACTTCAGGAGTCCCCGAGGTCAAAATGCGGCCCGTGGTCCTGCCGCCACTCTCCGGGCCCGGCGCCGATATTCAGGAGTATGTCCACCGGCCACCCGAATCGCGCGAGCCTGTCGGCTATAACCGGGAGTTCCTTTATTCATACAGGCCCAACGACACCTTCTATCTCTCGGAAACGGAGCGGGCGCACCTCCACGAGGTCGGCAGGCCGGAGATGGAGGCGCAGCCGGCCGGCACCTATATCAAGAAGGTTTTGAACAGGCTGCTGATCGATCTGGCCTGGAATTCGAGCCGCCTCGAGGGAAACACCTACTCCCTGCTCGATACGATGCGTCTGCTCGAGCTTGGTGAGGAGGCGGAAGGAAAGGAACGACATGAAGCGCAGATGATCCTCAACCACAAGGAAGCGATCGAGTTTCTCGTCGATTCGGCGGAGGAAATCGGATTCAATCGACACACGATTCGCAACCTCCACGCGATTCTCGCGGAGAACCTGCTCGCCGATCCGGATGCGGCGGGCCGACTCCGGAATATCGCCGTCGGTATCGGAGGCTCGGTCTTTCATCCACTAGAGACGCCACAGCTTATCGAGGAGTGTTTCGATCGGATCCTTGCCACGGCATCCGCGATCTCCGATCCTTTTGAGCAGGCCTTCTTCGTAATGGCCCAGCTTCCCTATTTGCAGCCGTTCGACGATGTCAACAAGCGTGTGTCGCGTCTCGCCGCGAACATTCCGCTGATAAAAGAGAACCTCTCGCCGCTGTCTTTCGAGGACGTATCCCGGGAACTTTACGCTGAAAGCGTGCTCGGCGTGTACGAGCTCAACCGCATCGAATTGCTTCGCGACGTGTTTATCTGGGCCTATAAGCGGTCCGCCGCTCGCTACGTCGCCGTGCAACAATCTCTGGGTGAACCCGATCCGTTCCGGATGCGGCACCGGACATCACTGCGTGAGGTAGTCGGCGAAGTCGTTCGCGGACGCATGGACAAGAAGCAAGCCACCGCCCACGTCGGCATGTGGGCGCAGAAACATGTCGACATGCAGGAACGTGAACGCTTTCGCGAGGTCGCTGAGAGGGAACTTCTGGGTCTGCACGAGGGGAACTTCGCGCGCTACCGGATCAGGCCATCGGAGTTCGGGATCTGGCAACAGAACTGGAGCAAGTAAAGGGCGTACCTGCATCAACCCCAAAGGCAACACCTGAAACAACTGTGAAGCGGCGACATACTCCCGACTTCATTATTAAAGCAGAATAAAAATACAAGTCAGCCTGGTATTTGGCCGTCCCCAATCCACGATTCTTGTCTTTTCACCTTTTCTACCGCGTCCCGCCGAACCCGGCGGACATGTCGCTTCTCTCGACGACGCCGCCCATTCCTTCGTGCCGTGCGCCGAAGAACGCGCCCGTCACCTCGCCGGCGTCGCCGCCCGTCTGCGTGAACGTATTGCCCCGGACGATGACGCCGTAGCTGAGGTCGCCGTCATTCCAGGTCTGGCCCGAGCCGACAGGGCCGGGAGCGGCATTCACGCCCCAATGCTCGAGGCCGGTGAAGTCAATCCGTCCCCTGAGCGTTGCGAGGCTGACGGTGAGGTCCGCGGCGCCTGCAAGCGATTCAGAGTTGGAGGTGAACCCCAGGAGGCGGCCTGTCCAGCTTGCGCTGCCCGACAGGGCCTGATTGTCCGCCAGATTCGTTTCCGGGCCCTGTCCGTGCGCCCAGGGCTGAATCAGGCCGTTCCTCGAGGATGCGCCGAACGATACGTCGTCCATATCGCCGCGCAGGTGGAAGGATACGTCCGTCCACGGGCCGAGGTCGTTCGGGTCGAATGGCCTGAACCCGTATTCATGAGCAAAGCGGGTGTAGAGGGCATAGAGCGCATCCGTATCAATTTGTGGAAGGTAAGTGATAGAGAAATTCAGATAGTCCGTATTCATGACTGTCCGGTATTCGTGCGGCTCGATATGCTCAAGCAAACCGAGCGCGTGAAGTATCTCGTGAGCCAGCACCTTCCTCACCTGATTCGTTGTTCTTACTATATCGGTATTTACCCAGATATAAGAAGCTGGGCCGTCACCTGCGCTCGCTCCTGAATACTCTACGCCAGCCACAAGTACCGGCGGTATCTCGAAGGGAGGCCATGTGCTCTGCGGTTCTAATCCAACGTAAATATGGCCAGCCGGAATGTAGTGAGTTTCATGATCGGCCGGACGAACGGCGCGCACGGGAGATACGGATATCCTCTTGTCATACGGCAGAGCGGCATTGATCAGCTGGACGACGCGAATCACATCATCAATATATCTGTCCGGTGTCGTTTCGCGTATTTGAATCGTCGGTTTCCGATAGAACGTGCTAATGTAAGGAGTCCCGGGGTCAAGTGTTGGTAGTCTTCCAACCGCATGCTTTCCAAGCACATCTTTCACACGCTCGGCGCTCTCCCCGTCGCGCACGCGGCCTGATGATATGGCTGCGCCGCCATGCGTTCCGGCCAGCGACAGGTTGCTGAGAGACGGCCTGACGTCACCGCCAACCTGGGCGCCGCCTCTTCTATATATGACAGGCGCGTTCAACCCCTGAGCCGGTATCAGGGCGGGCTGCCTGGGGAGAGACGATCCGCCTCCGCCGCCCCCTCCACCACAGCCGGGCAATATCAACGCGAGCGAGAGAAGAACGCTGAATGCCCTTTGAGCGAAACGATTCTTGTTTCTCATGTGGTTTTCTCTACCTGTAAGGAGGGTGAATTTGGAAGCGCTATACACATACATACACGATCCAGAGAAAGGCGAACCTGTGGTCGTTCACGCCTGCCGGCGGCGAACCCATATCCTTCGAGTCGGGCCCTGCGGCGCGGCACGAAACTTCGATAGCGGGAACGTAGTGTCTTGCGAGAAACTATCCTGGATAGCTTCCGGTCCGGAGCCAGGTTCTTGTCCGGCCGATTCCAGTCCCCGCATGTGTCGCAACATTCTTCGCTTGTGGGGTCAGACTATGGGCAACATATAACACAAGATACTCTCGTTTTCCAGGATTCCGGGAAGCAGCGCGTGAGAGCGCGAGCATCACCGCAGGGGCGCCCGCGGGCTGCCCGGGCGTTGTAACGAATCCGCTTCCGGTTTGATTGGATGCTGCGGAACATGGATTTGAACGGGATGAAAGATAATGGATATATCTTCATAAAATCAATATGATAGCGGGATTTCACAGCCAATGGAAACAGCTTGACGTATCTCATGTATCGAATTGGAAGCCCCCGGCGCCGGCCTGGGCTGTTTCATGGGCAATGGATGCCGAGTTACGCCCAGAAGTTGTGTATGAGCTGAATTGAAGAAGGCGGCGGAGCACCCCCAAAGCCGTTCGGTCCCCGCCTCGTTCATGCGTCATGCCAGGGGGATCATGTAACGCCGCATGAGCCTGTGGATGGTCATCCGGAAGAGCTGGTCGGTGATGAGGCCGAACGAGCCCAGCATCAGGAACCCGACGAACATCTCGGCGGGCGCGATGATGTTCGTGCTCTGCATGATGAGGAAGCCGATTCCCTGGTCCGCCGCCAGCATCTCCGCGGCCACGACGCCCATGAAGGAGAAGCCCAGCGCGAGCCTGAGCCCGGTGAGGATGTGGGGCCAGGCCGACGGCAGGACGATGCGCACGAAGACGTCGCGCTTGCGCGCGCCCAGGCAAAGGGCGGCCCGGACCCTGATCTGGGGGGTGGAAGCAACGCCTGCCGCGGTGTTGAACAGCACCGCGATCCCCGCGGCGTAGGAGATGATGAAATACTTTCCGATCTCGCCGATGCCGAAGATCGAGACGACCAGCGGAATGAGGGCCACCGGCGGGATGTTCCGGCAGAACTCCAGGGGCGGCTCGATGAGGTCCCGGGCCAGGCGAATCGCCCCGGTCGCCACGCCGACCGTTATCCCGATGACGCAGCCCAGGGCGTATCCGAGGACGATGCGCGTAAAGCTCGCTCCGAGGTGCGCGAACAGCTTGGTGTTCCAGATCATCTCGGCGAGTTTTTCGGCCACCGAGACGGGAGAGGGAACGATCGCCGCCTCGAAGAAGGTCCCGCTCGACGTCCACCAGACGCCTGTGAACACCAGGATCGAAACCGACAGCCTCGCCAGCTTTCCTGCATTCATTCGCCCCGGCCTCCCTTGCCGCCTCAGTCGAACGCCGCCGTCTGGAGCATGTATCGACGCATGAGCCTGCCGATGGTGAACTGGAAGGCGCGATCCGTGACGAGGCCGATCAGGCCCAGCAGGAACAGACCCGAGAACATCTGCTCGGGAAGCAGCATGTTCCGGCTTTGCATGATGAGGTAGCCCACGCCGGACTCGGCCGCGATCATCTCCGCGGCCACCACACCCATGAACGCAAAACCGAGCGCGACCCGCAGCCCGGTGAGGATGAACGGCCAGGCCGAGGGCAGCACCACGCGCGCGAAGATTTCCCAACGCCCGGCGCCCAGGCACATGGCCGCGCGGACGCGAATCTGGGGCGTGGACGCCACCCCTGCCGCCGTGTTGAAGACGACCGGAATAATGGTCGAATAAATGATGACGAAATACTTGCTGGGCTCATCCAGGCCAAAGGCGTTCACCGCCAGCGGAATGATGGCGACCGGCGTAATGTTGCGCATGAACTGAAGCGGCGGTTCGAGCATGTCTTCGGCAATCCGTATCCGCGCGACGGCGACCCCCGTGAGAATCCCCAGGACGGACCCGAACGCGTAACCGACGATCACGCGCCGGAGACTGGCCCAGGCGTGAAAGAGTATCTCGCCGTCCGCCGTCATCTCCCAGAGGTTCACGGCCACCTTGTGCGGCGCGGGCACCAGGATCGGGTTGAAGATGGTGCCGCTGCTCAGCCACCACAGGCCAAGCGCACAGGCGACCGACAGCACTCTCCAGAAAAACTTCCGGAGGTTCACCGGGCGCGCATCCTCTGTACTTCTTCGTCGATGAGCGACTCGACCCGGCTGAACATGGCGGCGAAATCGGGATTAGACGGTGAGCGGGGCTCTTCCAGGTCGATCCGAAAGACTTCCTTGATCCCCGCCTCCGGCCCGGCCGTCATCACAGCCAGGTGGGTGCTCAGGAGAAGCGCCTCGAAGATGTCGTGGGTGATGTAGAAAATGGTCTTGCCCGTCTCGTCCCAGATTTTACGGAATTCGACCTGAAGGTGTTTCTTCGTAATCGCGTCCAGCGCCGCAAAAGGCTCGTCCATGAGGAGGATGTCCGGGTCGTTCGCCAGTGCGCGGGCGATCTGGATGCGCTGCTTCATCCCGCCGGAGAGCTCGAAGGGGAACTTCCCGCCGTCGGCGTCGAGGCCCACGAGCCGGAGATACCTGTCGGCCCGCTCCTTGCGCACCTGGGCGCTGAGGCGGGCCATCTTCGGACCGAACTCCACGTTTTCGCGCGCGTTCATCCAGGGGAACAGGGCGTTGCTGACGTCCTGGAAGATGACCGTCCTGTCCGTTCCGGGTCCGGTGACGGTCATATCGTCGAGGGAAACGCCACCTGTCGTTGTCTCTTCAAAGCCGGCGACAATGTTGAGGAGGGTGGATTTGCCGCACCCGCTCGGCCCGAGGAGGGTGAAAAAAGACCCCCGCTCCACTGTCAGGGTGACATCCCGCAGCACCTGCGCGACGCCCCCGTCGGCGCGGTCAAAATCCTTCCCCACGCCCTCCAGGCGTAAGACCCGCCAGCTCACTCCGCCTCCTCGTCCCCGCCCCCGGGCCGCTTGGCCGGCCGGAGGCGGGGAAAACCGCGCTGTTGAAAAACCCCTCGTGGGCCCCTGCAAGTAAAGAGTTTGTAGGGACAGGCCCCCGTGCCTGTCCGAAATCCCCGTTTTATAAGGGACAACCACAGGGGGTTGTCCCTAC
>CAYTSP010000340.1:0-3443 GCA_964440505.1 uncultured Nitrospinaceae bacterium | reverse complement strand
CCCTAATACAACCGCCCGCCCAGAACCGCGCCCTTCTCATCCGGCGCGATGAGCACCACCTCGCCCCCGGTGTCGGGCACGCCGAGCGTGAGCACTTCCGACATGAAGGGCCCGATCTGCCTCGGCGGGAAGTTCACCACGGCGAGCACGAGTTTTCCCTGGAGCTCTTCCTTCGTATAGAGCGAGACGATCTGGGCGGATGATTTCCTGACCCCCAGTTCCTCGCCGAAATCGATCCAGAGCCGATAGGCCGGTTTTCTCGCCTCGGGGAAATCCGCGACTTCGACCACGCGCCCCAGGCGGATGTCCAGCGCCTCGAAATCCTCCATCGTCGCCACTTTCCTGTTTCTCCTCTTTCATGGGCCGTGCGCGTCCGGCGCGCCGAATCCCGGGGCGGTTTCCCGCACGGGCGCAGGGGAGCGCTTCAGTCTATCGGCTCGCCTTCTGTCTTTTCCATATCGAGAATATCTGCGCGCAGCCTTTGCGTGACCGGGCCGGGGGCGGGGATGGGCCGCCCGTCCACCTCGGCCACCGCGTGCACCCGGCTGAAGGAAGAGGTGAGGAAACACTCATCCGCCGTGTAGAGGTCATAGAGCGTGAGGTCGGCCTCTTCCGCGGGGATCCCCAGACGCTCCGCGATTTCGAGCACGACCTTCCGGGTGATGCCGTCGAGCACGTTGTGTGCCCTGGGCGTCTTGAGGACGCCGTCCTTCACGACGAAGATGTTCTCCCCCGGCGCTTCCGCCACGAAGCCGCGGGTGTCGAGCAGGATCGCCTCGTCGAAGCCCGATTCCACGGCCTCGATTCTCGCCATCACGTTGTTCAGGTAGTTGAGCGATTTCACGCGCGCCTCGAAGGATTCGGAGGGCACCTTGCGCACGCCCGCCGTCTTGAGCCGAAGGCCCGCTCCCTTGGCCCTGTAGCTCGAACCCGTCTCGGGCGGAGGCGCGGGGTCGTGCAGGAGCACGGCGAGCGTCGCCACCTCCGTCACTCTCGGGTCCAGCAGGGGATAGCCCGCACCCCGCGAGACGACGACGCGCAGGTACACGTCGTCCACCTGGGACCTTCGGACGCATTCCTTGACGATCTCGGCGATTCGCTCGCGCGGTTCGGGCAGTTCGAGCCTGAGCGCGCGCGCGGAGCGCTCCATGCGGTCCAGGTGATCCTGAAACCGGAAGATGCGCCGGCTCACGACCGTCATCGACTCGAACAGGCCGTCCCCGTAGAGAAACCCGTGGTCGAAGGCGGAGACCTTCGCCTCTCCGGCCGCGACGTATTCGCCGTTCACGTAGCAGATATAAGGCACAGGATTATCCATCCGTTTTGGCGGTTACGGCTTCCAGTATGGCGGCGGCGAAGACCTCAGGTTTCTCGCGCTGGGCGAAGTGGCCCGCGCCTTCCACCAGGATTCTCCGGTAGCCGCCCGTGAAATGCCGCTCCTTGCCCTCCGAACTCTCGGGCCGCGACGCCCCGTCCTCCGCGCCTTGTATGAGAACCGTCGGCACCGATATGTCCGGCAGGCCCGCCATGAAACCCTCCGCGTCCTCAAATCCGGGGTCGGGTTTCTCATACCCCCACCGGTAGCGGTAGGAGTGCATCACGACGTCCACGAAGTCGGGGTTCTCGAAAGACCGCGCTGTGGCTTCATATTCCGCGTCCGGAAAACGCCACCCGGGCGACCACGTCCGCCAGAGTTCGCGGCAGAAACCGGCGGCGTCCGCTCCCAGCGCATCCCGGCCCCTGTCCGTGCAGAAAAACCACTGGTACCAGTACGCGCGCACCTGATCGACCGACATCCGCTGTGCGGGGCGTCCCGTGCCGTAGCCGGCGGGGCTGACGATGAGCGTATTCAGACGTTTGGGCCGCATGGCCGCGACGCAATAGGAAGCGCGCGCGCCCCAGTCGTGCCCCACGAGGGTGAAGCGCTCGAGTTCCAGCGCGTCGGCAAAAGCGGTGATGTCGGAAGCGATGGCGGTATACTGCGCGCTTCTGGGCGTCTCAGGATTGAGAAAGCGCGTCGGCCCGTAGCCGCGCACGTAGGGGCAGAGCGTCCGGAAGCCCGCGTCGTTCAGGATGGGGACGATCCTGTCCCAGGTTCGCGCGTCGTCCGGGAAGCCGTGAACCAGGATGACGGGCGGGGCCGTTTCGTCGCCCGCTTCCAGATAGCCGATTTCGAGCGCGGGGGTCGTGATGGGTTTGAGCGCGCCGGGCATGTCGGTCGTTCAGCCTGTGCTCAGATCGCGCACCAGCCGTCGTCCACGATCAGGTCCAGGCCGTGCACCGCGCTCGCGTCGTCTGACGCCAGGAACACCGCCGCGCCCGCCATCTCCGCCGTGGTGATGTAGGCACGGCCCGTGGGCGTGTAGCTCGCCATGAGCTTCACGAACTCGGGGTCGTCCTGTAGGTGCTGGTTGAGGGGCGTGGCCGTGTTGCCCGGCGAGATGCAGTTCACGTTGATGCCGCACTTCGATATCTCCGCCGCCAGGGCGCGCGTGATCATGTAGACGCCTCCCTTGCTCGCGCAGTAGGGCACCGCGTTGGGAAAGGCGTGCGTCGCGGCGATGGAGGCCATGAAAATGATCTTCCCGTAGCTCTTCTCCTTCATGATGGGCACGACGGCCTGTGAGAGCAGGAAGTTGCCCTTCAGGTTGATGTCGATGATGTCGTCCCACTCCTGCTCCGAATAGGCCTCGAGCTCCTTGTTGATCATGATGCCGTGGTTGCCGACGAGGATGTCCACCGTGCCGAACGCGCTCACCACGTCGGCCACCATGGCGTCCACCGCCGACTTTTTGGATACGTCGCACGGGAACGCCCTGGCCGCATCGCCGATCTCCGCCGCCAAAGCCTCTCCCGTTTCCGCCGTGCGGTTCACGACCGCGACCTTGGCGCCCTCTTCGGCGAAGCGGCGGCAGATGGCCTCGCCGATTCCCTGCGAGCCGCCCGTGACGATGGCGACCTTGTCCTTGAGCTTCATGGGTAAGTTCCTCCCTGCGGCGCTTCCGGATCGTACCGGAAGCGAGAAGTCCCTGATATAGATTGCGTCTCGATTTTTGCGGGCATGATACCGCCCTTTGGTGTGATGGGGAAGGGGGCAATCGCAATCAATGCGGGAGGGATTGCCGACTGAATTGTAGGGGTCGCATATATGCGACCCGTGGCTTGGATGTCCAGAAGATGTGAAGTTTCCGTAGCCGGACAGGCGCAGGAGCCTGTCCGGGGATCCGTGTGTCCGCCCCATAGCCCTTGTGATGCTCCTGAAAGTAGGGACAGGTCGCGACCTGTCCCTACAGACTCAAGGTCTCAACCTCGCCTGTTATTCCGGCGCATGCTGGTGACAACCGACAGGTTGGCCAGAGCGGACGGATATGGATGAAGGTGTGGGTTTGGCAATCCGGTGGAAGTGGGGGTGTTTCTTCGACTCCGGGTTTTCTCATCGGTAC
>CAYTSP010000339.1:0-13114 GCA_964440505.1 uncultured Nitrospinaceae bacterium | reverse complement strand
GGGCGCGGTGATCCTCACCGCCTCGCACAACCCTGCGGATCAAAACGGCGTGAAAATCCTGTTGTCCCCCGATTCGATGAAGCCCCTGCCGGATGAGGATGCGGCGTTGAGCGCCCGCGTCTGGGCGAGCGAATGGAGTGCGGTGGAGCAGACGCCCGAGAGCGGACACGGCGTGGAAGCAGCGGCGGAGGCGCGCGCGTTTTACCTGGATTACGTCACCCGGCTCCCCAACTGCTGGCTGCGCGAGGGCGACCTCGCCCGGTGGAGCCTCGTCGTGGACCCGGCGGCGGGGGCGTGGAGCGGGCTGGCCGCAGGGGTTCTGGAGGAATTTCATCCTTTGAGCGTGTGTGAGGTGAACGCCCTGGGCGAGGGCCGCGTGAACGAGAACGGCGGCGTGGTCGCGCTCGAGGGCAGGCGCGTCATCAAGGGTGAGGACGCCGGTTTCATCGACGGCCACGCGGGCGCGCGCGCTCTCTTCAAAGCGGGCCGCGCGCGGCACGAAGAACTGAAACGAGGCGACGGCCTCGCGGCGGCCTGCGTCCTGGACGCCGACGGCGACAGGGGCTACACCCTCGTCTACAATCCGCATCAAGACGCGCTTCACGTCCTGGACGGGGACGACGCGCTCGTCCTGCAGGCCCGTTTCCTGAAACGCGAGGGCGAGCTGCCGGGTGGCGGCGTCGCCGCCATCACGATAGAGAGCGATTCGGGCGCGGCGGCGGCCCTGAACGAGACGGGGCTTCGGGTCGTCTTCACCCCCGTGGGGGATAAGTGGATCCTGAACGAGGTGCGCAGATTCGGGGACCGCTTTGTCCTGGGGGGCGAGGAATCAGGCCACACGGTCGCGCCGGGCCTGTTGGTCAACGCGGCAGGCGAGGGGCGGAGATTCGCGGCGGGAGACGGCTTGAAAAGTTTTCTCAACACCTGCGCCGCCGTGCGGAGCCTGTTCGAGGACGCGAACCCCGAAGATGCGTATGCGGCGGTCGCTGCGCCGTTTCCCAGGGGATTCAAGAGGTCTTATTATGCCTACCACGTGGAGCGGAACCGCTTCGCGCCGGGTGCGGAGGCGTGGGAGGCCATCGGCGCCAAGCTCATGGAGAGCGCCAGGAGCGCCTTCTCAGGCGTTGCCACCCCGCGCTTTGCGCCTTTGGAAGACGACGCGGGCGTCATGTACCTCGCCCTGGAGGATGATGCGGGCGGGCCGCTGGGCGCGGTTTATGTGAGGAACTCAGGCACCGAGAGCAGGACGGGCGTGGTGATGAGAGGTCCTCAAGAGTGGGCGCAGAAACTCAGCGCCGCGGGAGAAGAGGTGTTGCGCGAGATATTGAGGCGCATGAAGGATATGGACGCTCCCGGCGCGCGGGCGGAGGCCAGCTTGCTTAAGGCCTTGCGCGAGCGTGAGATGGACGCCCAAGCGGCCGATGCGCATCTGGATTCAGACGCCGGGACCCGCTTCGGCGCGCCCGTTCACGCTGCCGGGGTCAGAAAAGAGGTCCTGCGCGGCGGACTCGCGCGGGAGGAGACCGGTACTTTAGGCATCACGCCGCTCGGCGAGTGGTATCTGGAGCAGAAAAAATGAGCGCGACTGCGTCTCAAACCTATTTCCGCAAGCTCGGCGAATTCCCCCACCGGGATTTGTTCGAGGGCGCGGCTCACGCCTGGGAGGCGGTCGGCCGTCTGGAGGATTTCGTCCGGAATCTGGTGGATGAGGCGGATGCGCCTTCGAGCGAGGCCGCAGCGCTTCGGGTGGAAGAAGGCCTGGTGGTGAGCGAGGGGCTGCTCGTATCCAGCGAGAGCCTGAAAATCGCCTCGGTCGGCCTGCTCGTCGAGGCGGGCGTGCGGGTGGAGCCGGGCGCCGTCATCAAGGGGCCGACGGTGCTTTGCGCCGGTGCGGAAGTGAGGCACGGGGCGTATTTGCGGGGCGGCTGCCTCATCGGGCCGGGCGCCGTCGTCGGCCATGCGACCGAAGTCAAGAACAGCGCTTTTTTGAACGGCGCGCAGGCGGGGCATTTCGCCTACGTGGGAGACAGCATTCTGGGTGCGGAGGCGAACCTGGGCGCCGGCGTGAAGCTGGCGAACCTCGAACTCAGGACGGAAGAAGAGAAAAAAACGGGTGTGGTGAAAAACATCGTCTTGCGCGCGGAAGGAGAATGGATCGACACCGGCCTCACGAAATTCGGCGCCGTGATCGGCGATGACGTCGAGATCGGCTGTAACGCCGTGGCCTCTCCGGGCGTCCTGCTGGGTCCCGGCTCGTGGGTCGCGCCGAACGTCACCGTCTCCAAAGGGGTCTATCCCGAGCGAACGCTCATCCGCGCTCCCAAGCCGAGCGTGGGCCGGCGCCCGTTCTGATCCGAAAATCAGATCCGTGGACTATCTGGAAAACCTGAACCCCCAGCAGAAAGAAGCGGTGCTCGCGCCGCCGGGCGCGAATCTCGTGCTGGCGGGCGCGGGTTCGGGCAAGACGCGGGTGATCGTCCACCGCATCCTGCGCCTGCTCGACGATGGTCTCGCGCCGAACCGGATCCTGGCCATCACGTTCACGAACAAGGCGGCGGGCGAGATGAGGGAGCGTCTTTTCGCATCGCTGGGCGCGGGCGTCCGCGGCATCTGGGTGGGCACCTTTCACGCCGTCTGCGCAAGGATTCTGAGAGCCGAAGCCGAGGCGGCGGGCCTGTCTCCCAATTTCACCATCTTCTCGCGCGGGGAGTGCCTCACGCTGGTGAAACGGTGCATGGCGGCGGCGAATATCAGCGAGGATCGCTACGCGCCCCGGGCGGTTCTGGAGCAGGTGGGACGCCGCAAGACCTCGCCGGCGGAGACGGATGATTCCGAACCGCCCCCCTTCAGCATTGACGCCATGGCACGGAAAATCGCCCCCGCCTACGAGCGCGCCCTGCGTGAGGCGGGCGCGGTGGATTTCGATGATTTGCTGGCGCGTCCCTTAAGCATGTTCCGGCGCCACCCCGGCGTTCTCAAGAAATACCAAACTCGCTTCGAGGAAATACTCGTCGATGAATACCAGGACACCAACCCGGTGCAAGATGAACTCGTGGCCCTGCTCTCAAGCGCTCACGGGCGCGTGTTCGCCGTGGGGGATGACGATCAGGGCATCTACGGCTGGCGGGGCGCGCGGGTGGAGAACATCCTCGATTTCGAGCGCAGGTTCGCAGGCGCCAGGGTGTTCCGTCTCGAGGAGAACTACCGATCGAGCGGCGCGATACTCGGCGTCGCCTCGCGCATCATGGGCGAAGCCCGGGCGCGCCATGAAAAGCGCCTTTTCACCCAGAATCCCCCGGGGGAGGCCGTCTGCTATCTGGCGGCGGCGAACGCGGAAGAAGAGGCGGAAGCTGTTCTCAAACGCCTCATCGAATCAGGGGCGGGCGGTGAGATTCCCTGGGGCAATACGGCTGTCTTCTACCGGATCAACACGCAATCTCGCCCCTTGGAGGAGGCGGCCCGCAGGCGGGGAATTCCCTACCAGGTGGTGAAGGGCCAGCGGTTTTTCGATCGCGCCGAAGTGCAGGACCTTGCCGCCTACTTAAGGCTGCTCATCCGGCCGGAAGACGGCGCGGCGTTCTCGCGGGTCGTCAACCGCCCGCCGAGGGGGATGGGCCCCGAGCGCCTGAATGCGGTAGCTGGCGAAGGCGCGCAGGGGGTCACGATCGCCGATGCGGAGGCCGCCCTGGCCCAGGGCCGCATCCGGGGGAATGCCGCGCAAAGTTTAGGGGATTTGCTGAAAACGCTTGAATCGCTTGCTTCCCTGAAGGCGGGACCCGCGCGCCTGATCGAAGAGATTCTCGAGCGGACGGGTTACCGGGCCTGGCTTGCGGGCGCAGCGCAGAGGAGCTCATCGGCGGAGCGCCGCCGCGCCGCCGCGCGCGCGATGGAGGGCGCCGAGGAGTTCGTCGCCGCCGCTCGTGCGTTCGAGGAGCGGATTCAGGAGGAAGAGGGGGTGCATCCCGAGTCGGATGAGGCAAAGACCCTGTTCCTGGAGGAATTGGCGCTCATGGGCGAGGCGGATGAGATGTCCGGTGAGAGCGGCGCGCTCTCCCTGATGACGCTTCATGCGGCGAAGGGCCTCGAGTTCGCCGCCGTGGGCGTCGTGGGTGTTCAGGAGGGACTGATTCCGCACAGCCGCTCGCGGGACGAACCGGCGGCGATGGACGAGGAGAGGAGGCTCCTCTACGTGGGCGTCACGCGGGCGAAGAAGTTCCTGTGCCTCTCCTGGGCGAAGGAGCGGCGGCCCGATGGCAAGAAGGAAAGCTGGGCGACGCGCCCGAGCCGTTTCATGGAGGGGCTGGGGGCTGAGCTCATCAGGCGGGTGGGCGATCACATGCCAGCGCAAAAACGCGCCCCGCGCGGGTTCAGGGCCCCGCGTGATTCCACCGATTCGCGCTACGAGGAGATTTTATCCGAGGCGAAAGCCTCCCCTCCCCAAAAGGAGAAGCGCGCGCCCGCCGTACCCGCAGCCGCGCTCGGCCCGTTCGCGCCCGGCGCGCGCGTGCGGCACAGGAAATTCGGCCTGGGCGTCATCCGCTCGCGCGAAGGAACGGGAGACGGGACGACGGTGAGCGTGGAGTTCGAGAAGGCGGGACCCAGGAAGCTGGTTTTGAAGTACGCGCCGCTCTCGCCTGCGGATGAGGGCGTTGACGCGGGCGAGAACCGGGCGGTATAAGGGCGCAAAGGGGGAGTGATGTCGATTTCACGAGAAGACGTGATCCACGTGTCCAGGCTGGCGCGGCTGAACCTGGGTGAAGACGAGGTCGAGAAATTCACCGAACAGCTCGGCGCGATACTGGAACACATTGCCAAGCTGAACGAGGTGGACACCGAGGGCGTGGCGCCCACTTCGCACGTCCTCGACATCACGAACGTGTTCCGCGAGGATGAGGTCACCGATCCCCCGATCGAGAACATGGCGAAGATGGCGCCCGATTTCGCAAAAGGCCATTTCCGCGTCCCCAAGGTCATCGAATAGTTTTTTCGAAAACATGGCGTACGCCTCTCTCAAAGAATTCGTCGATTCCCTGGAGCGCGCGGGCGAGTTGCGCCGCGTCAAGGTTCCGGTGGATATCGAACTCGAGATCACCGAGATCGCCGACCGCTCGGTGAAGAGCGGCGGCCCCGCCCTGTTGTTCGAAAAGCCGGTCGCCCCGGACGGGCGCGAATTCGACGTTCCCGTCCTCATCAACGCCTACGCCTCGGACCTCAGGATGAAGCTGGCCCTGGGCGTCGACAGCATGGACGCGGTGGCGGACGAGGTGGCGGAGCTTCTGGAGATCAAGCCGCCCGAGGGCATCATCGAGAAGGTGAAGATGCTGCCCAAGCTCGCGCGGCTCGCCTCTTTCTCCCCCAAGACGGTGAGCGCGGCGCCTTGCCAGGAGATCGTCGAGACCGAAAACCCGAACCTCTTCTCGATTCCCGCCATCAAGTGCTGGCCCGAGGACGCGGGCCGCTACATCACCTTCGGGCACATCTACTCGCGAAACCCCCGGACGGGCAGACGGAACGTGGGCCTCTACCGCGTGCAGTTTTTCGACGAGACGACCGCCGGCATGCACATGCACTTACACCACGACGGGGCGCAGAACTTCCAGGACAGCACGAAGATGGGCGCGCGCATGGAGATGGCCATCGCCCTGGGCGGCGACCCCGTTTACGTCTACGCGGCGAGCGCGCCGCTCCCGCCCGCGATAGACGAGTTGAACCTCGCGGGGTTCCTGAGGCGAAAGAGCGCCGAACTCGTCAAGTGCAAGACGGTGGACGTGGAGGTTCCCGCGGATTCGGACATCGTGGTGGAGGGCTACCTGAACCCCGGCGAGTTGCGCGAAGAAGGCCCCTTCGGCGATCACACGGGCTGGCACTCGCTGGCGGACGATTACCCCGTCTTCCACGTCACGGCCATCACGAGGAAGCGCGAGGCCATCTACCCCACCACCATCGTGGGCCGTCCGCCGATGGAGGACTACTGGCTCGGCGGCGCGACAGGGCGCATATTCCTCCCCCTGATGAAGATGCAGTTGCCTGAGATCGTGGACGTGCACATGCCGGCCGAGGGCGTGTTCCACAACATGGTGATCGTCTCGATACGCAAGTCCTATCCCTACCACGCGCGGAAGGTCATGTACGCCCTGTGGGGGATGGGCCAGATGGCGCTGGCGAAGGTCATCGTCATCGTGGATGAGGACGTGAACGTGCACGACATCAGCGAGGTCTCCTGGAAGGTGCTCGGCAGCATCGACCCGAGGCGCGACATGGTGTTCGTGGACGGCCCCGTGGACGCGCTCGAACACGCCGCGCCGCGCCTCCACGTGGGCAGCAAGGTGGGCGTGGACGGCACCCGCAAGTGGGCCTCTGAGGGTTTCGAGCGCGAATGGCCGCCGGAGATCGTGATGACGGACGAGATAAAAGAGCGCGTCACGAGGCGCTGGGAGGAGTACGGCCTTGGCGGCTGAGGCGTCGATGGCGAGAAGTTTCCGGCAGTTCCTGCGCATGGTGAAGTTCGAGCACACCATATTCGGCCTTCCCTTCGTGCTCATGGGCGGCGTGATGGCCGCGGGCGGGATTCCCTCGGCGTGGGTCCTGTTCTGGATGGTGATGGCGGCGGTGGGCGCGCGGAATTTCGCCATGTCGCTCAACCGCTTCGCCGACAGGGGCATCGACCCCAAAAACCCGAGGACGAAAGACCGCGCCGAGTTCCAGGCGCTGCTGTATTCAAAATCCATCCTCATGATGCTGGCGGGCTTTCTGGCGCTCTTCCTCCTCTCGGCCTGGATGCTGAACCCGCTCGCGTTCGCGCTTTCCTTCGCCGTGGCGGGAGTAATCGTCTTCTACAGCTATTCCAAGCGCTTCACCTCCTGGACGCACCTGTTCCTGGGCTTCGTCCTTGGATGCGCGCCTGCGGGCGCCTGGGTGGCCGTGCGCGGCGATCTGGACGCCGTGGCCGTTCTGCTCTTCTGTGGCGTCACCCTCTGGGTGGGCGGGTTCGACCTCATATACGCCTGTCTGGACGTGGATTTCGATCACCAGGAGAACATCCATTCCCTGCCGCGCCTTCTGGGCGTGAAGGGCGCGCTCATCGTCTCGGCTATCGCCCACCTGGGGACGATGGCCTGTTTCTTCGCGGCGGGCCTGGCGTTCGGCCTGGGAGCGCTTTACTGGATTGCGCTCGCGGCGGCGGGGTGCCTCCTGTTCTGGGAACACTGGATCGTTCGGCCCGGCGACCTGAGCCGCGTGGACATATCGTTCTTCAACCTGAACGCCTGGGTGTCCGTGGTCATCGCATCGGGCGCGGTCGCCGACGTGCTGATCGGCGCGGGCTGAGCGCGCGCGTGCCGACCCGCGTCGAGAAAAAACAAGTCCAGGCGATGTTCTCGGACATCGCGCCCACCTACGACCTCCTGAACCGCCTTCTGAGTTTCGGCGTGGACCGCCTCTGGCGTAAGCGCGCGGTGGCGAGCCTTCTGCGCGATTCGGTTGATGAAGGGGCCTGTTTTCTGGATCTGGCGACGGGCACGGCGGACGTGGCTCTGGAAGCGCACCAACAGGCGGGAGGCGGCGCGCGCTTCGTCGGCGTTGATTTCGCGTATCCCATGCTCGCGCGCGGCAAGGCGAAAGCGGCTGCGCGGGACGCTCCGCTCTCGCTCATCCAGGGAGACGGTTTGAGCCTCCCCTTCCGAGGCGGCGTGTTCGACGGGGTGATCATCGCGTTCGGCCTCCGCAATTTCGAGGACAGGGAAGCCGGCCTGGCCGAGATGGGACGCGTGCTGCGCAGGGGCGGCAGGCTCGTCGTTCTGGAATTCGGGCATCCTGTGGGTCTGTTCGGGTTTTTGTACGCCTTTTACTTCCGGGTGCTCCTCCCCGTCGTGGGGAGGGTCGTCTCCGCGCACCGAAGCGCGTATAATTACCTTCCAAACACGGTATATGAATTCCCGGACGCCGAGAGGCTCTCGGCGATGATGCGCGATGCGGGCTTTCGCGAGGTGAGCCATCGCCCGATGACGGGCGGCATCGCCGAGCTTCACACCGGGGTGCGCGAGTAATCGCAGGCCCCGCGCTCCCGAGGGAGGGACGGGCGTGAACCCTCCGCCAGAGACGAATGCCATCGAGCAGGACGAAGCCGAGGTTCTGCGGCTTATCGAAAAGCGGCTCCTGTGGCTTTCCACCTACAGCGTTCATTACGCGAACAACCTGCGCGCAGGCTCCGAGAGCATCAAGATAGGCGGCCACCAGGCGAGTTCTTCATCCATCGTGAGCCTGATGACGGCCATGTTCTTCCGCTGGCTCAAGACGGGTGACAGGCTGGCCATCAAGCCCCACGCCTCGCCTGTCCTGCACGCGGCCCACGCCTTGCGGGGCGACTTGCCGATGGAGCGCCTGCGGGATCTCCGCGCCTTCGGCGGCCTGCAGGCCTATCCCAGCCGCTCGAAGGATGAATACCCCGTCGATTTCTCCACCGGCTCGCTCGGATTGCCCTCGGTCGCCGCCTCGTTCGCCGCGCTCATGCAGTCCTACATCGACGATCATTTCGGCGAAGGCCCGAGGCAGCGCTTCATCTCCCTGGTGGGGGACGCGGAACTCGACGAGGGGAACATCTGGGAGGCGCTGGCGGAGGAATACGTCGCGCACCTGGGCAACGTCATCTGGGTGGTGGACCTGAACCGCCAGAGCCTCGACCGCGTCGTGCCCGACGGCAAGGCGCAGCAGATTCGCGATCAGTTCCGCCTGCACGGCTGGCACGTGGTGGAGCTCAAGTACGGAAAGCGCCTGCAGGCCGCGTTCGCGCTCAGGAACGGCGAATCGCTGAGGCGGCGAATCGACGACATGTCGAACAGCGAGTACCAGATGCTCATCGGCAGAAGCGGGCGCGAGATAAGAGAAGGCCTCACGCGCGGTGAGGCGGGCGAATACGAGGGCCTGGCGGGGTTGCTGGACCGCTACCCGGACGAGGAGTTGCCCGCGCTCCTGTCCGACCTTGGCGGCCACGACATCGAGTGCATTCTGGAAGCGTTAGAGGAGGCGGACGGCGTAAGTGACAAGCCCGTGATGATCCTCGCCTACACCATCAAGGGCTGGGGGCTTCCCATCGCGGGCGACCCGATGAACCACTCCCAGCTCCTGACCGAGGCGCAAATCGCCGAACTGCGCGATTCCGCGGGCCTGGGCGAGGGCGAGGAACTGGCGCGTCTCGCGGACGAAAGCGCAGAGGCCCGCGCGGTCGAACGAGCGGTGGCGCGCTACGACGCACGGGCGACTCTCGACAGAGAAGAGATAACCCCCGATCCCGTACCCCAGGAAGTGGGCGCGAACTTCGCCTCCAGGACTTCCACACAGGAGGCGTTCGGCGCGATCATGACGAACCTTGCGCGCGAAGACGCGCTCGCGCGGCACATCGTCACCACCTCGCCCGACGTGGCGGTGAGCACGAACCTGGGCGGCTGGATCAACCGGCGCGGGGTGTACCACCCCGAGGGCAAGGCGGATTTCTTCGCCTTGCAGCAGGTGCAAAGGCTCCTCAAATGGGAGGAATCCCCGGCGGGCCAGCACATCGAACTGGGAATCTCGGAGAACAACCTCATGCTCCTGCTCGCCGCCTTCGGGGTCTCGAAGGAGCTTTGCGGGGTTCGCGTATGCCCCATCGGCACGGTGTACGACACCTTCATCAGCCGCTGTCTCGACGCGCTCCGCTACGCGGTCTATAACGGCGGTCGCTTCATCGTGGTGGCGACGCCGAGCGGCACGAGCCTATCGCCCGAAGGCGGCGCGCACCAGAGCATCCTCACGCCGGCCATTTCGCTTGAGATGCCCGGGCTGGAAGCCTACGAGCCGACCTTCGCCGTCGAGGTCGAATGGCTGCTGCTCTCGGCTATCGGCCGCGTTCTCGGGGATGCCGATTGCCCGGCCTTCTACCTGCGCTTGAGCACGAAGCAGGTGGATCAGAACCTCCTGCCCGCCGAGTGGCTCGCGGACCCCCTGAAGCGCGAGGTGTTGAGGAAGAACGTACTGGGCGGCGGCTACCTGCTTCACTCGGCGAAAGACCTTCCCGGCTACCGCGCGGGCGTGAACGCGGTGAACCTGTTCGTGAGCGGGGTGATGACGCCCGAAGCCGTCGCCGCCGCCCGCGCGCTCGAAGCCGAGGGCGTATACGTCAACGCCTTCGTCCTCACGAGCGCGGACAGAATCTACGCCGAGCACAAGCAGGCGAAAAGAGCGGGCCGCCCCTCGCGCCTCGAGATGATGGTGGGCGATGAACACCGCGACAATCCGGTCGTCTCCGTGCTGGACGGCCACTCGCTGGCGCTCTCTTTCATCGGCGGCGCGCTGGGCGCCGACCAGCGGTGCCTGGGCACCGACCAGTTCGGCCAGAGCGGCCTCCCGCACGAGGTCTACGACGCCCTCCAGATCGGCCAGGCGCACATCGAGGCGGCGTGCAGGGAGGTTTTGGGGTAGAAACAGGGCGGGATTAAGAAGTAATTTTTTCTTGCACTTACCCTGGCTCCCGAAGTTCTAAGCCGTTTCAGCTTAATTCCCAGATTAATGTACTACTAATCTACTATTTATTGAATTTTACTATTTTCTTGTTTATAATCTATTCTATGTTGAGTTTGTTCCATTCAATAGGAGGACCCATGATGCCTAATTTACGCAGAATAGAGATCGACTTTGATGTTCATAAGAAAATTGAAGAAGCGAGGCGCAGCTTTAGTGATTCGCCTAACGCCGTTTTGCGCAGGCTGTTAAATATCGGCGACGACGAACAATCTTCGGAACGCCTTACGCCAATGAACAACGAACCGGAAAAAGTCCCAGGGGTTAAAAGCGCGCGGCCATGGTTGGACGAAGACTCGGAGCAGCCGTGGTGGGGCAAGGGCGTCACCTTGCCTCACGGAACGGAAGTGCAGATGGAGTACCGGGGACGCATGTATTCCGGCGTCATCGATAATGGCAGATGGGTGGTGGAAGGCGAGCGCTTTGGGAGTCCCTCGGCAGCAGCTAGTGGTGTCGCCCGCACCAAGGATGGAAAACGCACCAACCTTGACGGATGGAGGTATTGGTTTGTAAGGCGTCCTATGGATGAAGACTGGATTCCCATCAACGAATTGCGTCCATCTATGTGAAGCAGAAAATTTCTGTGTAGGTGTTGGCAAGGAATCAAGCTTTCATGACTCATGTTCGAAGAAATGCGGGGTGGTATACGACGGGTCTAATCGCAGCGTTCCTTGCAATAAGCATGATCTGGTGGCTTTGGGAATGGTTGCGTAATTTACAACACGGCTTCGAATCACCCTCCACGACGATTCGCAACTTGGGTTTATTTCTCGCCGCGCCGATTGCCCTGGGACTTGCAGTATGGCGCGCGAGGGTAGCCGATCGTCAGGCCGAAGCAGCGCAGACGCAAGTGGCCATATCACGGGGAAGTCTGCGGAACGAGCGTTATCAGAAGGGCGCGGAAATGCTCGGCAGCGAAGCGCTTTCGGTTCGTCTCGGCGGTATCTACGCCCTTGCGCGTCTGGCTCGCGAGCATCCCGAGGAATATCATGCGCAGATAGTTCGTCTTCTCTGTAGCTTTGTACGCTACCCACCGCCGGAACATAGCGAAGTCGGTAATGTGGAAGAGCATTGGCGACAAGAAAACTTGCGCCCTGATCTTCAGGAAATTATGAGAGAGATTGGACAGAGGAGTGATGTGCAAATCAAGATAGATGAACTACTGCAAGAGGATTACAACAGGCTGGATTTGCGCTACGCGGAACTCCCCGGGGTGTTTCTGGTCGGCGCGAATCTGTCCGGCTTGAATCTATCCGGTTCGAATCTGGTCGGCGCAGTTCTTGTTGATGCACACCTCATTGCCGTGGATCTGTCAGGTGCGGATCTGACGGGCGCCGATCTGGGTGATTCGAATCTCACCGGCGCCAATTTCAGCGGTTGCAACGGGCTTACCCAAGAGCAACTCGACGAGGCGAAAGGGAGTGATGGTAATCCACCGATTCTAAGCCATACCTTTGACGCCAAAACGGGCGAGCAACTGGTCTGGCGCGGAAAGCCCTTCAACGAATGACTCTACCGTCACGTTCGTGAGTTCCTCCCCGCTCATTCATGCTTGGATCGTTTAGAGAAGACCGGCGTTTCGAAGGGGCGGCTCGCGAGCCGCCCCGACGAGATCAACAAACTTTATTCCGTCCCCTCTCCCTCAACACCATTTCGGGCGTCGTCCGCCCCGGTAGGGCAGGGCGTGGCCGGTGGCGAGGAGCAGCGTGGCGAGATCGCGCCCGTCCGCCAGCAGGACGCTCGCCACGACGCGGCGGCCGAACTTGCCGTGCGATACGTTGACGAGCCAGACCTTATCGCCGATGACGCCCCGCACGAAATCGCGCGCCGCCCGGCCCCTCCGGCGTTCATACTCGCCGCACTTTGCTCGGCGAATCTCCGGCGTGTCGACGCCGCGCACCCGCACGTTGCTCTGCGCGGTGATGCCCGGCCACACCCTGGCCTCGACCTTGAAGGTGTCGCCGTCGATCACTCTCGTCACAAGCGCGGGCACGCGCTGCTCGAACGCCGCCGCGTTGGCCGCGAACGCAAACGAGAGGGTGATGATTCCGCATATGATGAGTCGGGTCCTGTAGCGCATCTCGGGTCTCCTCGTATTCCTCGTGTGGTGATTCCGGGTCTCCTCGTGGTGGGTGGGTGTCCACTTTCAGGAAAGAGTATAGAGCAAGTGGGGGATTGGTGAACTTAAGGTGAGAGGAGGATGGCTTTGAGGGAGTGATGCGCCGCCCGGCATCTTCCCGAACCGGCCCTCCGGGTCGCCCCGAATCCACCCCCGGCCAGGCGATTTTTGGTGTCGCCGCCATCGTACCGATGGCGCATTTGCCCGCATTTGTGGATATAAAAGGTGAAGCGACCAGAGGTATCCTGAGAGATTTGCGTGCTTCACGAATTCCCCATCCGGGGGGCGCGAAGCCCCTGCTTCTGCGGTCGAAGCCGAGTCATCGGAGGGGAGCGGTGCAGGCATTTCCCCGCATTTGGGGTGGCGTTGCTCAGGGCGCGAGCGTGTATGATGGCGGAGCCGCGCGGTTCGTCCTGGTCCGAATGAATTTCCGTAAAATTCGAT
>CAYTSP010000338.1:0-7205 GCA_964440505.1 uncultured Nitrospinaceae bacterium | reverse complement strand
CTTTTTCAACAACCCCTTCTCAGTCGCGTTTGACCTTCGGCGGCTACTCAGGGTGAGGAAAGAGGCGTTGGCGGTTTGCAGGGGTCGCAGACGAGGCTTTTTCAACAGCCCCGATGAGGGAGGAATCGACTGGGAGAGAAGGGGTTTTTAACAACCCCAATAGAAAGAGGTGAGAAAACCCAGCTTGAGGGAGTGGTTTTACAATGAGAATTATGAACTTGTCTGCCGGACTCTTTATGATTTAACCGGCAAGAAAAACTCGTCAACTTGAGTATATAATTCCCTTTCTTTCTCGGGAGCTTGTTATGCCCAAACCGCTGGAAGGATTCCGGGTGCTGGACCTGACCCAGTTCTACTCGGGCCCCTGGACGACGCTCCTGCTCGCGGGCCTGGGGGCCGAGGTCATCAAGGTGAACCACCCGGCCACGGGCGACGTCGTGGCCATGGGGCCTCCCTTCGCGGGTCCCGAGGGCGTTTCTTTCCACAAGCAAACCGAAGACGATCTGGGCATCGCTTACCTCAAGCGAACGCGCAACAAGAAATCGCTGACCCTGAACTTGAAGGAGCCGCGCGGGCTGGACTTGTTCCATCGCCTCGCGGATGAGGCCGACATGCTCGTCGAGAACTTCTCGGTCGGCGTCACCGGGCGGCTCAAGATCGACTACGAGACGCTCAGTAAACGAAACCCCGGGCTCGTCTACTGCTCCATCACTGCTTACGGCCAGAGCGGCCCCGATGCGCGGCTCAAGGGCTACGACGCCGTCACCCAGGCGGTCTCGGGCCTCATGAACCTGACCGGCTTCCCGGACGGCCCGCCCACCAAGGCGGGCTCCGCCATCGCGGACAGCATCGGGGGCACGTTCGCCTACGGCGCCATCACCACGGCGCTTCTGCACCGCGAGCGAACCGGCCAGGGTCAGTGGCTGGACGTCTCGATGGTCGATTGCCTTTTATCGCTGGTGTTCGATGAGCCGATGGACTGCTACGAGGCGCTGGGGCTGCCCGACAGGCTGGGGAACCGCATCATGCGCCTCTCCCCTTTCAACGCGTATCCGGCAAAAGACGGCTGGCTGGTGGTCGGCTCGGGTACCGATGAGCACTGGAACAACATCCTGCGCGCCGTGGGGCGCGATGAACTGGTGGGCGACCCGCGCTACAAGGACCTGAGCGGCCGCATCACGAATAACGACGAGGTGGACGCCGTCATCACCGAATGGACGGAAAAACTGACCGTGGAGGAGGCGCTCACGGAACTTCGGCGATTCGACGTCATCTGCGGACCGGTGCATACCATCCGGGACATCCTCGCCTGGCCGCATTTGAAAGAAAGGAACATGATCGAAGACCTCCCCCACCCCGCGCTGGGTCCTTTGAGCGGCGTCAAAACGGCCGCCTTTCCGCTCAAGTTCAGCAAGACCCCCGGCGGCTACGACGCCCCCGCTCCCCTGAGCGGCGAGCACAACGGGGAGATTCTGGGCGATCTGCTCGGCCTCTCGAAAGAAGAGATCGATAGGCTTAAGCAAGACGGCGTTATCTAAAGCGCGAGAACGGAACCCCTGCGATTTTTTCCACGCCCCGGTGAAGGCTCTACTCGTGGCGCACTCGCCTCGCCCAGCCATATCAGGGAGCCGAGACGAACACCTAATCACGCATCGGTTTAGTGGGGGGCGTCATGAGGATTTTGGGGGTTCCAGACTTGGGTCCAGCTCGTTCGCCTTGGCGAAATCTGCCATAGCACCAGTTGCGTCGCCTGAATCAAGCCTCACAAGTCCACGATGATAATATGCCAAAGCGTATTGCGGATTAAGACCAATTGCCTGGGAAAAATCAGCGACAGCCTCGTTTAAGTCGCTTGAATTGAACTTCGCCATTCCCCGATTGTTATAAACCTCGGCGGCATGTGGATTTAGATTGATTGCTTGATCGAAATCTGTAATAGCGCCTTGATAATCACCTGAATGGTACTTCGCAATTCCCCGATTGTTGTATGCCGGAGCGTGTTGGGGATTGAGCTCAATTGCTTGGTTATAGTCAGCGATGGCGCCATCTAGATTATCTAAAGCGCGCTTCGCAACTGCACGATTGTTGTATGCATCAGCGTATTGAGGATCGCTTTCTATAGCTTGGCCATAAACCTCTATTGCTTTCTTGAAATCTCCTCTCTGCTCGAATGTCAGAGCCAGATAAAAGTAATCTTCCGCCGTATAGTCTCTGTAGGGTTTATCATGCGCGTTTGAGAGGGCGAAGCCTGTGAAATCGCTGAATAGCGACTCCTCTGAGATGCCAAATTTCTCTCTCAGTTCCTCTCTTATTTCTTCTTTGCTGCCTGCATCTATTCTGACTTCCTCAAAGCGCCTTTCTTCGATCTTCGCTTCACCGAATACAAAATACGAATTCTGAGCGACGATGCGATTGCTTAAATTGCTGGGTGTCCATTTCCATAGCTTGCCCTGATTCAGAAATTCTTTGATGGGCTCTTGCAAGTCATCAGGACTTACATCGGAAAAATCGCCAGAATTACCCGTTGCTATAGCGGCTACCTTTCCTCCTTTTTCGGATTTTTCCCGGCACGCAAACCAAAGTGCAACCAAAGGATTAGAGGTGAAATCGATCAGGCAGGTCGCCGCACCATTGTGTTGAAGTTGAGCAAGCAGTTCCAAATCAGAAAGTTTGTCACTGCCCCGTCCCTTGAATCCCTGCAAGTCCGCTCGGTCCAGCAATCGCTCGATATAGTTTTGGAATACCGAGGGCGGCACTTCGCCATCCTCCGGCTTTATTCTTCGGTATGCAGATGACTCTACTTCCCAGTCCGCATCCGCCAAGCCACGATAGAGCAAAGGTCGTTTTTCTCTCTGCTCCACCCAAGTGATGAAATCTTTCACAATCCGTATAGGATCGTTCATGAATACTATCTTATCCCTGACTTCTGAGCTGGGTCGTTCTCAGATTAGACTATGATAGCCAGAACCTTCTGGAACTGGCTTTAGCTTACCTCGTGGTTGGCAACATGGAAGGCTCTAGAAGCTTCAACTTAAACAAATCTAAGGCTGATTTTATTGCTGCGGGTCTATAATTCAGCAACTTCATATAGCAGCTTAATGCCCATCAACATGCACTCATCGTCAATATTTTCTGGTAGGCTTACCCTTGTCCGCCTGCTCCCTCTCCCATTTAAGGGCGGCATCCCGAGTAGTCGCGTAGCCCACTTTCTTGATGTGGCCGTTTCCGCCTGAATCCCGTTTATGTTCCTGCTCGCGCCTTTCGAGATCGTTGGTGATACCTGTATGAATAATCTGATTGCCTTTCTTGAAATGATATTTATACGTGTCTCTGCTCATGCTCTATGTCTCCACGATAAGAGTCTAAAACTCAGCATCATGATATACGCAAGATCTGCACCCGGCAACCACGCGATGCGGCTACTCTACCCCTCAACTCATCTAGCTTGCATTCGAGCCTGTCGATGACTGCAGCAGCATCGGGGGCACGTTCGCCTTCGTGTCGGCATAACGATGAGATTCCGGGCGATCTGCCCGGCCTCTCCAAAGAAGAGATCGATAGGCTTAAGCAAGACGGCGTTATCTAAAGTGCATGGGAACGAGCGCGGCGCGCTCCCGCCTATTCGGCGTCGGTTCCGCCGGTCAGCCCCAGCTTCGCCGCGCGGAACATGGAGGCCATGCTGTAGACCGCCGTGACGAGGGAGAGCACGAGTATCGTCGCCGTGATGGGGCTGGAGAGGAGCGCCCACATGTCCCCGCCCGAGATCGTGAGCGCGCGGCTCAGGTTGATCTCGATGATCGGCCCCATGATGAACGCGAGCACGATGGGCACGACGGGAATGTTGACCTTCTCGAAGAAGTAGGCGAGCGCGCCCAGGATGAGCACCATGACGACGTGGGCCGTGTAGTTCGCATACACGAAGCTGCCGACGACGATGAGGATCAGGACGAACGGCCCCAGGATGCGGCGGGGCACCTTGGCGACGAGGCTGAAGGCGCGGGTGCCGACGAGGCCCGTGCAAAGGAGCATGAGGTTGATCACGAAAAGGCCGATGAACACCGTCATCACGAACGTCCCGTTGTCCCGGAAGAGCAGCGGGCCGGGAACCAGTCCCTTGCTGATCAGCACGCCCAGGAGAATGGCCGCCCCGCCAGAACCCGGTATGCCGAGCGAGAGCGAGGGCACGAGCGTGCCCGCGACGAGGGCGTTGTTCGAACACTCGGGCGCGGCGACGCCCTCGATGATGCCCGTGCCGAATTTATCCGAGCGCTTCGACCACCGCCTCTCCTCGCTGTAGGCCAGCATGCCGGCGATGGAGCCGCCCGCTCCCGGAACCGCGCCGACCCCCGTTCCGATCAGGCTCGCGCGAATCCAGGTGGGAATGAGACTTCGGACTTCCCACGGCCGAATCCGGTTGCGCTCATCGGCGGCTCCCTGAGTGGCGGTTTCCTTGCTCTCGATGGTGCGCCTGTGCTCCACCAGGAGATTGAACGCCTCGGGCCCGGCCAGGAAGGCAATGATCACGACGACCAGCGGGATGCCGTCCATCAGATAGCCCTGGTCGAAGGTGAAGCGCAGTCCGCCGAAGCCGGAACTCCCGACCGTGGCCAGTAACAGTCCGATGCCGGTGGCGAGGAAACCGCGCGCGGCGTCCTTTCCGAAGAAGCTCGCCACGATCGACAGGCCGAACACGCCGACCGCGAACAACTCGCCCGGCCCGAACATCAGGGCGATGTTGCCGAGCGAGGTGCCTGCGATGATGAAAATCAGCGTGCTCGTGACGCCGCCGATCACCCCTGAATAGAGGGAGATGCGCAGCGCCTTGCGAGCGAGTCCGTTGCGGGTCATGGTGTAGCCGTCGAGTACGGTGACGGCGGACGCCCCCGTGCCCGGCGTGCGGATCAGGATGGCCGGAATGGAGCTTCCGTATTCGACCCCGGAATAGACGGCGAGGAAGAACATGGTCGCGTGCTCCACGGGCATCTTGAACGTCAGGGGAAAGAGAAGGGCCAGCGCCTGTGAACTGCCGAACCCGGGCATGGCGCCCATGAGGACGCCGATGGCGACTCCCCCCAGCATGATCGCGAGAATGGCGGGCGAGGCGAGTTGGCCGGTCGCTGCGAATATGTGCCCGAGAGTTCCTTCCATCGATCACTGCCCTTCCATCGATTACGGCCCTATCGCCTAGAGGATATAGACCGGCAGGAATTTAAGCGGTAAGGGGATATTGAGCATCGGCACCAGCCCCAGATACAGGATGATCATCGTCACCAGGGACAACAAAAAGCCCAGCAAAAGCGCGCCGCGCGGCGCCGATTCCACCCGCATGCGCGGGACCAGCAGGCACATCATGAGCACGATGGTCGTGATCTCGAACCCTATCGGCTCGAGCAGAACCGCGTAGATGTATACGAACACGACGACAGAGGCGAACTCCAGCCAATGCCCCTGGAGGTATGGGTCCTCGCCGCCTGCGGCCTGCGCCGCCGGGGGCAGGAAAAAGCCGCGTCCCAGGATGATCACCGCCCAGATAATCGAGAAACCCAGTGCCAGCCTGGGGAAAAAGGCGTCGCCCGGATACCCCGGCTCGTAGGGAGGCTGCATCTTGAAGGTTTCGTAGTACAGAAACACGAGTCCCCCCAGGATGAGGGCGGTGGTGGTCAACACCGCCGCCCTCATCGGAACCTTCAACTCGAAGGAAGGGGACGCGCCGTTTTCTTTTTCTTCCGTCATGTTCGCGCCTTGCCGACGGCGGAACCTTCCGCCGTCGGCTCAAATCCAGCTACTTCTTGATGATCTTGTGGTCGATCATGAATTGTTTCACGACCGCCTGGTTCTTCGCCATGTCCTTGTTGAGCCACTCCGAGCCCGTCTTGACGTCCAGGACGATGTGCGTCCCCTTGGCGAGATAGTCCTTGTAGTCGGGCGAGCTGGTCACCTTGTACACGGCGTCCTCCAGTATCTTCATGACTGCCGGAGGCGTGCCCCGCTTGACCATGAGGCCCTGCCAGTGGAGCGGGAGGTCGTATTTGAGGCCGACTTCCACCGCGCTCCGGACGTTCTTCCAGATCGGGTCGTGCGAGAGGCGCTTGTGGGTCTGCGAGACGAGCGGGCAGATGGTTCCCGCCTCGATGTGCGGCCGCCACGTGCGCGGCGAGGCCTGCCCGCTGGGGAGATGGCCGCCGAGTACGTCTTTCACCACGTTGCCGTCGCCCCGGTAGAAGATCGTGCGGACTTTGTCCCCGATGCCCGCGGCTTTCAGGAAGGCGAGCTGATGGCGGTGGTGCGTGGAGCCCCTCTTGTTGGAGCCCATCGACAGTTTGCCGGGGTTCTTCTTGGCGTAGGCGACGAGATCTTCGAACGTCTTGATACCGTACTTGTTGTTGCACTTCACCGCGACGCCGTAGACGTGCTTCTCGACCTGGGCCAGCGTCTGGAAGTCGTCGTACGACCTCCTGTAGTGCGGCAGGTGGAAATACCCGTAGAAGCTGGCGCTGATGTGCATGATGATATGCCCGTCGGCGGGCTTGCCCGAGACGTAGAGAACCGGCTCGTGCTGCGAGCCGCCGCTCTTGAAGGTAACCCGCATGGGCACGCCGAGCACTTTGGGAAACTCCTGGGCGAGAAGCTGGCACCAGACCGCCACGCTCGAACCAGGCGAGGTGGTGCAGATCAACTCCATCGGTTTAGAGGGGAACTTCATTGCCAGCGCCGGGGCGCTCCATAAAACCAGTACGGCTGCGATAACCAGGATGCGTTTGAAGCTCGACATGGTCTTCCCTCCTTCAAGGGGTGGGTATGATGGGGTAGGTAGGACCCCCACTGCTGTGGGTGATAGGTATGATTCACTATACCATTTCACGATGAAATTCACAAACGCGCGTTTTTTGGGCTATCGGCCCACACGCTCCGCGGCGTATCGAAGGCGGAGCGGACGCATGGCGATGTGCTGTTCATCAATACCGATCAGGAAGGAGTTGTTGAAAAAGCCATCCTCGCTCGGTCGATTCCTCCCTCATCGGGGTTGTTGAAAAAGTCCCTGACAGGGTAAAGGCAACCCCCTTGAGAGGGAAACCCCATAAAGGCAACCCCCCCTACCCCCCCTTGTCAGGGGGGCAAGAAAAAGCAAAGCCCCTCTTTCCGGCGAGGGGATATCGCCTTTTTATACCCCCTTGACAAGGGGGGGGTCTTTCTGACGAGAGGGG
>CAYTSP010000337.1:0-3882 GCA_964440505.1 uncultured Nitrospinaceae bacterium | reverse complement strand
GAAGAGGCCGAGCGGTTTGTGCGAAGGCCGATTCGGTGGGGGGAGCTTTTTCTGTGGCATGTCCCCCCACCAACTCGCCTGCGGGCTTCGCCCTTGCCTCGTTGACTCCCCCTCAAGGGGGGAGTGAAATTCAAAAGCGTGCGCACTACTCAAAATTGCTTCCCAGGACTTTCTCATCGGGCATTCCCCTTGGGATGCCCGACCCCTCATGCCGCGCTTGCGTCGAATAACCCTGAAACTCTTTCGCCGCGAGATTTTCGGGACTATAATGCGCCGAAACGGACATTCGATTCTCACGACATTGGAACACAAACCGGCGCCGCAGACGAAGCCCGCTTGCGGCGGATGCCGAAACCCGAAAGCCGATACGGAGGACTATCATGGGCGCAACTCTTACTTATCTGGGACATTCCACTTTCGTCGGTCAGTCAGACGGGGGCAAGACCTTCTACATCGACCCCTGGCTCGATGGTAACCCGCGCTGCCCCGAAGACCAGCAAAGCCCCCGGAAGGCGGACCTGATCGCCCTCACCCACGGCCATTTCGACCACATCGCCGCCGTCATGGACGTCTACGGCCAGGGCGGATGCCCCGTCGCGGGCCCCTACGAGCTGGTGAACCTCATCGCCCAGAACGAGGGCTTCGCGGAAGAGCACGCGGGCGCGATGGGCAAAGGCGGCACGGTGGATTTCGGCGGGATCGGCGTCACCCTCACACACGCCATGCACAGTTCGAGCTACAACGACCCGGGCGTCTACGCCGGTGAGCCCGCGGGCCTCGTCATGACCTTCGAGGACGGAAAACGCGTCTACCACGCGGGCGATACCGCCGTTTTCGGCGACATGAAGATCATCGGCGAGTTATACCAGCCTGATCTGTGCCTCCTGCCCATCGGCAGCCGCTTCACGATGGACCCGCGCGAGGCGGCCCTGGCCGTCGAGCTTCTGGGCGCGAGCCGGGTCGTGCCGATCCACCACTCGACATTCCCGCCGCTCACGGGCACGCCCGAGCAGTTCGCGGAAGAGGTCGCGGCGCGCGGGCTTACGCCCGAGATAATCGTCCTGGAGCCGGGCGAGTCCGTGAGCGTCTAGGGGGCGTATCGCCCAAGCCCGATGAATGAAGTTATTGACTCGTCCGGTGAAAGGGCAAGATTCACTCCCCCCTTGAGGGGGGAGTCAACGAGGCAAGGGCGAAGCCCGCAGGCGAGTTGGTGGGGGGAGTTTTTCATTTCGAATCGTCCCCCCACCGATTCAGCCTTCGCACAAACCGCTCGGCTTCATCGACTCCCCCTCAAGGGGGGAGTGAAATTCGGTGCGTTCCTTTTGTGGGCTTTTTAACAAGCCCCCTCAAGGGGAGAGTAGTTTTGGAGAGAAAATTATAAATTCAATTGGTAGATTCTTCATGAATAGACCGGCAAGAAGAAGACGTTACCTCAAGGATATCATTCCCTATTGAAAGGAACCACGCATGAGTGAGGCCCCCGAAGTCAACACGCGCACCGAGGATCGCGACGGAATGCGGATCACCTGGCACCAGCCCATCGAGATGGACGACGGCCTCGTGCTCCGCGCCGACGTGTTCCGGCCCATCCAGGAGGGGAAATACCCCGTCATCCTGACCTACGGCATCTATGCCAAGGGGGTGGCCTACCAGGAGGGCTATCACCACCAGTGGAACAAGATGGTGGCGGATTATCCGGAAATCCTCGAAATGTCCACCAACAAGTACCAGAACTGGGAGGTGACGGACCCCGAGTGCTGGATTCCGCACGGCTACGTCTGCATCCGCGTGGACTCGCGAGGCGCCGGCTGGTCTCCCGGCTTCATGGCGCCCAACTCGCCGAGGGAGATCGACGACCTCTACGAGTGCATCGAATGGGCGGGCGTGCAGGAGTGGAGCAACGGGAAGGTGGGGATGCTGGGCATCTCCTATTACGCGCGCAACCAGTGGAGAATCGCGGGCCGGAAACCGCCCCACCTCACCGCCATCATCCCCTGGGAGGGCGGGAACGACACCTACCGCGATTCGGGCTACCACGGGGGCATCCTGAGCCAGTTCCAGGAGCAATGGTCGAAAGTGCAGGTGATGAACGTCCAGTACGGGCGCGGCGAGAACGCGCGGAAACACCCCGTGACGGGAGAATCCGTCGCAGGCCCCATCACGCTCACAGAAGAAGAACTCGCGCAGAACCGCGTCAACGCCTTCGAGGAGCTCAAGAAACATCCCTTCGACGGCCCTTGGCACCGGGAGCGCTCCGGCGACCTCTCCAAAGTCACGCTCCCGCTTCTGACCTGCGCCAACTGGGGCGGACAGGGCATCCACCCGCGCGGGAACTTCAACGGCTACATCGAATCGCCCTCCGAGCAGAAATGGCTCGAAGCGCACGGCGATTCGCACTGGTCGCTGTTTTCGAGCGCCTACGGGCTGGACCTCCAGAAGCGCTTTTTCGACCATTTCCTGAAAGGAATCGACAACGGCTGGGAGAAGACCCCGCCGGTCGCGCTCAACGTCCGACACCCGGGCCCCAGGTTCGTCCACCGCTACGAGAACGAATGGCCCCTGGCGCGCACGCAGTGGACGAAGTTCTATCTCGATCTCGAAAACGAGGCGCTCAGCACTGAACCCGTCGCAGGGGAGGCGACCCTCGAATACGACGGCATGGGGGACGGCGTGACGTTCTGGATGCCGCCGATGGAAGAAGATACCGAGATCACGGGCCCGATGGCGGCGAAGCTCTTCGTCTCCTCATCCACCGAGGACGCGGACCTCTTCCTCATCGTCCGCGTGTTCGACCCCGAAGGCAAGGAACTCACCTTCATGGGTTCCACCGACCCGCACACGCCGATCGCGAACGGCTGGCTGCGCGTCTCGCACCGCGCCCTGGACCCCGAGAAGAGCACCTTCTACCGGCCCTACCATCCGCACGACAAGGCGGAAAAGCTCACGCCCGGGGAGGCGTACGAGTGCGACGTGGAGATCGTCACCTCGTGCATCGTCGTGCCCGCCGGCTGGCGGGTGGCGTTCACCGTGCGCGGAAAGGACTATGAATACACGGGCGAGCTGAGCGAGTTCGGCAAACAGTTTCATTATTCCACGAAAGGCACGGGCGGCATGACGCACAACGACCCCGACGACAGGCCGCCCGCGGTCTTCGACAACAAGGTGACCTTGCACGCAGGCTCCGGGCGCGACCCGTACCTCCTCCTGCCCGTCATCCCGCCGAAAGAGGGGGAGTAGGCGAAGCGGGCACAGCCATTAACAAGCCGCAACAGGGAGGCGTTATGGTGTGAACTGCACCCCAAAAAGCGGACTGTTGACCGCTGATTCCAGAATTGCGATATTATTTCTTCATCCCCGCCAGCGCGGGCGCGAGGGCTGACACATACCCCAGGACCCAGGGAGGATTCGCATGAAAGACACGTGGATCGGGTTTCTGGGCGTCATACTGACGATTGTCATAGTCTCCAGTGTGACCCACAGCACAATGGGGGATATCCGCGAGCAGATTGGAAGGGTCAACGGGCGGCTGGATGGAATCGAGATGCGCATGACGAGAATGGAAGGCCGCATGACGGGGATCGAGAACCGTATGACGGGAATCGAAAACCGCATGGTCAAGGTCGAGAATCGCATCGGGCAACTGGAGAACCGCACGGCGAGAATCGAGAAATGGGTGGGTCTCACGGCGCGCGGCCTCAATCTCCTTCCAAAGGAAGGGAAATCCACGAAGGAGCCGCTCCCTTAAGAAGTTATTGAAAAACCCCCGTCTGCGACTCCCGCAAACCGCCAACGCCTCTTTCCTCACCCTGAGTAGCCGCCGAAGGCGGCGTATCGAAGGGCGCTCCCTCGATACGGCGCGCAAGCGCGCCTACTCGGGATGAG
>CAYTSP010000336.1:0-25827 GCA_964440505.1 uncultured Nitrospinaceae bacterium | reverse complement strand
GTCGCGGTGTTCTTTGAGCGCGGCCTGGTCTCCGCCCACGATGGCGGCGACTTCCTTGCGTTCCAGGTGCGGAATGCTTCCGCTCACCGGAGCGTCCAGAACGGCGATCCTCTTCTTTTTGGCTTCTGTGGCGATCTCTATCGCGAGAGCGACGCTGCTCGTCGAAAGCTCGAAGCATACCGCGCCGCGCCGCATGGCCTTGAGCGCACCGCCTGCGCCAAGGTAGACATCCTGTACGATGTCGGTTTTGGGGAGCGAACTGCACACCACGTCTGCGCCCTTGACGGCTGTTGCCACGCTTTTGGCAATTTTCGCACCATTTTTCTTGGCCACCGCTACGGCCTTGGGCACCGGGTCGTAGCCCGTAACGTCGAAGCCCGCGTCAACCAGGTGTTTCGCCATCAATCCGCCCATGCGGCCCAGACCCAGGAACGCGATTTTTTTCTTTGCCTTGCGCACCATTTCTTCAGGCTCCTGTGATCGGATGTGCCATTCCACACCGTCTATTCGGGCGTTTCTGATGCCTCGGTAGCATTCACTTTCTCTTCGGCCTCGTGCCCATGGCGTTCAGGAACGACTCGAAAACGGCGTTGAAGTCTGCATCTTCGAGCCCGAGCGCCATGGCGGAGGTGTATTGCTGCCGCGCGGCGGCGCCCAGGGGTACGGGGGCGCCCAGATCGTTCGCCTCGTTGATGCTGAGTCCCAAATCCTTGAAGCTGATGCCCAGGTTCGCTATGACGTTGGAATAATCCCGCGCCGCCATCGTCGTGCCCTTGTAATGTATTAACAGGGGAATCACGCTGCCCTGCAGGAATTTCATCATTTTGGGAGCCGTCAGTCCCGCCTTCATACCGAACGCCAGGCCTTCGGCCATTCCGGAGTGGTGGATGTTCAGAATGTGGTTCGTCACCAGTTTCATGATCAGCCCGTTGCCGGGTTTTCCCATGTACGTGATGGACTTGCTGAACGCGTCGAGCACGTCGCGGTGTTCTTTGAGCGCGGCCTGGTCTCCGCCCACGATGGCGGCGACTTCCTTGCGTTCCAGGTGCGGAATGCTTCCGCTCACCGGAGCGTCCAGGAAGGCGATTCCCTTTTTCTTTGCCGCCTCTGCGATCTCCTTCGCCAGGCTGACGGTGCTCGTCGAAAGCTCGAAACAGACGGCGCCGCGCCGCGCCGTCTCGAGCACGCCCTTGGGGCCGAGGTAGACGTCCCTCACGACGGCGGGCGAGGGGAGCGAACTGCACACCACGTCTGCGCCCTTCACCGCCGCTGCGACGGTTCTGGCGGTTTTGGCGCCGTTTTTCTTGGCCGCCGCTACGGCTTGGGGCGCGGGATCGTAGCCCGTGACGGGGAAGCCGGCATCGACTTGGTGCTTCGTCATCAGTCCGCCCATGCGGCCCAAGCCTAGAAATGCGATCTTTTTCGTTGTCCTGCGCGCCATTTTTCTCTCCTATCTTTCGAGCCCGAGCAGATCCAGGGGGTTATCTACGAGTATTCTTTCCCGAACGCTCTCATCCGGCGCCCAGTCGAGCAGTTGATCCAGCAAGTCGCCGTCGTTGGGCATCGGTAACTTGCAGGCGGGATGCGGCCAGTCCGTGCCCCAGATGACGCGCTCGGGCGCCGCTTCGATGAGCGCTTGGGCGATGGGGTCGACGTCCGAATAAGGTGTGCGCTCAAGACCTGTGATGCGGTATGCGCCCGTGAGCTTCACCCATGTTCTGCCCTCTTTAAGCAAGTCCATGAATTCCTGGAGTGGCCCAAGGCCCTCGCCCGCCGGAACGTAGCCCATGTGTCCGAAAACGCTGTGCACGGGGAGGGAGGAGAAGGTTTTCCGTAGATCGGGGAATTCATGGACGTGGATGAGGAACTCCATGTGCCAGCCCATGTCCTCGATGCGATCGCCCATCGCCTGAACGTCCGCGAACGAAGCGAAGGGGTTCCCGCCCTTGTCCGCCAGATTGATGCGTAAGCCGCGAACGCCCGCCTCGTGGAGGCGTGTCAACTCCGCCTCGCTTACCTCCTTGCTTACAGAGGCCACGCCCATGAGCCGCCCGCCCGAGCGTGCCATGGCGTCGAGCATGGCGGTGTTGTCGACCCAGTAGACGCTCGGCTGGGTGAGGACGCCGCGCGCCACGCCGAGCGTACGGTGGAGGGTTTCGTAGGCATCGAGCAGGGCGTCGGGAGGCGTATAGCCCCTTTTGGGGGAGTAGGCGTATTTGCTCTCGGGACCGAAGATGTGTCCGTGGGTGTCCCACGCGCCGGGTGGGAGCTTGAAGCGGGGCGCTCTGGGCTGGGGATCAGGCGGCGGGCAGGGGAGCATATCCGTCATTCGGCTTTCTCCCTAGTGGAGGTCGCCCTCGCGGCCATAGAGCTTGTGGCGAGGTCTTCCCGCGAGAATCTCCGCCTTTCCCCAGTCCGTGACGGCGCGAAACGCATCGCTCCTGATGAAAGCCATGAAGTCTTCCTGCGCCTCCCATTCCGAGAGGATGGTGTAGGAATTCGGGTTTTTCACCTGCTGATACAGAAGGCTCTGCACGTGGCCGGCCTGTCCTTCGAGGGCGCCGGCCACGGCCTCGAATTTCTCTTCGAACTCCTTCTCCTTGCCCGGCAGCACTTCGTAATACATACCTACGGTGATCATGTTCCGCTCCTTGCGTGACGCCCGTGGGCGTTACAGGTATTCGCGCTCCCACGTCTGGACTTCCGTAATGCCCAGGGCGTCGTTGTATTCCTGAAAAGTGGCCATCATCTCGCGCGCCGAGCGCGTGGAGCCTTCTTCCTTCAAAATGCGCAGCACGTCGTTCACCGCTTTCAGGTACGTGCAGCGCACGATGCCCGGGTAGATGATGACGCCGAAGCCGAGTTCACCGAGTTCATCCACGCTGAGGGCCGCCTCGCGCCTCGATTCATCGAGTGTGGTGACGTGGGGCGGGGGAACCTCGGCTCCGATTTGTCTCAACTCCTCCTCGGTGCCTTCCACCTCGATGAACGTGAGGTCGGCTCCCGCCTCTTTATAGGCGACGGCCCGGCGGATCGCCTCGTCCAGCCCGTGGTCGGCGGCGGCGTCCGTGCGGGCGAGGATGAGGAAATCCTCGCTCTCCCGAGCGTCGAGGGCCGCTTTGAGCTTGCCGAGCTGTTCTTCGAGCGAGATGACGGGAATCGAGCCGGGCAGGAAGCCGCACCTTTTTGGGGTTACCTGATCCTCGATCTGGATGCAGGCGACACCCGCCGATTCGAGTTCGCGGACGGTGCGGATCATGTTCACGGCGTTGCCGTATCCGGTGTCGGCGTCCGCGATGAGGGGAATGGAGGTGGCCTGGACGATGTTCCGGCAGACGTCGGCCACCTCGCGCAGCGTCATGAAGCCCACGTCGGGCTTGCCGAGGAGAGCCGCCGAGGCGCCGTTGCCCGTCAGATAGTTCACCTCGAATCCCGCCTGCTCCACCATGCGCGCGCTGAAGGCGTCGATGCAGGCGGGAGCGAGCACGGGTCGGTTCTGTTCCAGAAGCGCCCGGAGGCGCGCACCACGATCGTTCATGGCGTTATCCCTCGAATATGTGGAGATCAAGTTATTCGGAAGTTCTCCCACCACCGGCCCCGTGTCAAGCGAGCCTTGTGTTCCGCGTAGTTCCGGGGTTAGAGTAATCCTTGCCTCCACGAAAAGAACAGGGTCCACACTCCATGCCCAAGAAGCGTTCTCCTCGAGCCGAGCCCGAAGAGATGGCGGCCCTCGCCCGCGCCGTCGAGCGTTCGCTGGTCGAAGGTTGCGCCGGTCTCCACCACCTGAGTACGCCGCTTGGGCGCGCCAGTTACCTGCGCAAGGCGGAGGTCGTGAAAAACCTGAAACCGGATGGCGGCAGGTTGCTGGACTGGGGATGCGGATACGGGCAGATGTCCTATCTGCTCAGAAACCGGGGTTTCGAGGTCGTTTCCTATACCATCGAAGCGGAAGAACCCTCTCCTTGGAACTCCTTTCTCCGCGAGCAGAACCTCGATGTCTTTTACGGCGAAGACCCCGTACAGCTTCCCTTCGCGAATGAGGCGTTCGACATCGTTTTGTCCTGCGGCGTTCTGGAGCACGTGGAAGACGAGAGCGGCTCGCTCGCAGAAATTCGCCGCATCCTGCGCCCCGCGGGGCTGTTCATCGTGATGATGCTTCCCAACGAATGGAGTTACGCGGAATTCATGGCGAGAAACATTTTTCGGGCAAGTGATCACGACAGGCTCTATTCCATCGCAAAGATGCGGGAACTCCTCGCGCGGTTCGGGTTCCAGACAGTCGAGACGTGGTACTCGAACACCCTGCCCAGGAATTTCACCCCTTTGCCGGAAAGACTCAGGCAATTGCCGGGAGCGCATCCTCGTATGTGGTTGGGCGTCGAGGCTTGTCTATCGAGAATTCCTCCCGTTTGCTGGTTCAGCGGGGTCGTCGAGGGCGCTTTTGAGCGCGTGTAGCGGGGATATGCTGAAATGCGGGCTCGAGCGTCGGGACGCGCAAGTGAAGGTTTGAAATACCCGGGAGAGGCAGCAAGCGCCACCAGCGTGGGTGGGTCATCATGCGCGTTTTAGTCATTTCCCGTTTTTGCATGTCGCCGATTTATCGGGAGAAACTCGCTGCGCTCGCCCGGCGGTCCGGCTTGGAAGTTTCTCTGCTCGCGCCTGCGGAGTGGAAAGAAGGCGCTCGGACGCTCATCTACCCGGAAGGCATAGAGGACGGCTACCGGATTTTCACCGGCCCCTTGATTTTGAACGGCAGGGTGGGCGGACACGTCTACCGGCGGGGACTCTGGAAGGCGCTCCGGGAAGCAAGGCCGAACATCGTCCACATGGAGGAGGAATCCTACAGCTTCGTCGCGGCGCAGGTGATGCTTTACTTGTCCAAGTTGAAGACGCGCCCGAAGCTCATGGTCAACAATTCGGAGAATTTCGATATCGCCCTGCCTTGGCGTTCCCGCATTATCGAAAAACAAGTTTTTCGCCGCGCGGATGCGCTTTTGGTCTTTGCCCGTACCGCCCGGGAGAGGTTGTTACGCTTAGGCGCGCCGCTGGAAAAAGTGCGAACGCTGCCCCAGTTCGGGCTGGACCCCGAGCTTTTCCGTCCTCCAAAGACGGGTAAGCGCGGCGATGTTTTCAGTGTCGGGTATGTAGGAAGGCTCGTTCACTCGAAAGGGGTGGACGTTTTCTTGAAAGCGCTGGCGAGCCTTTCGGGGGAGTGGAGAGCGCAGATCGTGGGGGATGGAGCCGAGCGCGTAACGCTCGAGCGGCTGGCGCGATCCCTCGGGATCGGGGAACGGGTGGAATTCTTGGGCTGGGTCGATCATATTGAGGTGCCCGGCTATTTGCGTGGCTGGCATGCGCTGGCCCTGCCGTCGAGAACGACCGCGCACTGGAGGGAGCAGTTCGGCCGGGTGCTAATCGAGGCACTGGCCTGCGGCGTAGTTCCCGTGGGCGCGGCCACGGGTGAAATCACGCACGTCATTGGGTCGGAGGGATTCGTATTTCCAGAAGATAACGTGGAGACTCTCCGAGATATCCTCCAGAAGCTAAAAAACGAGCCCTGTGAGTGCAAGCGGCTGGCGGATACGGGTCGCAAAAGAGTGTTGGAAGAATTCACTTGGGATGTGGTGGCGGATAAGGCGCATCGTCTTTATGAGGATATCTTGCGGTCTTGAGCGGATAGCGCATGGACGTGATGGAGCGGATGGCGTTGGATATTTCTTGTAATTGGAGGGGGGAATTTCCGCCAAAGGGCGAAGCGCGCTATATTCTATATTACCTGCGAAGTCGAACATTTTTGAGAGCGCAAGATGAACAGGTGGGAAAAAGTAGGAATGCGCGAATCGCCCGATGATGCGGCGAGTTTTTTCGATGAAGCTCGCCTGCGTGTGCCTCCCAAATCCGCTACGCCTTCGATTAGAGAGGCGCTCAGGCCGGAGCGGGGTCCCAGGATTTCCGTATTCGAGCGCAGCTACCACTATAAGGGTTTTCCTGCGAGATGCGCGTTTCGTGCGGTCGACCTGCTGGGGGAGACTTTTGTTCGGAAGACGAGGGAACGGCCTCCGGCCATTCGCCGCGTTCTCTTGATACGCCCCGACCATATCGGTGACGTCGTCTGCACGCTGCCCGCCATCCATGCCCTTCGCGAGAATCTGCCGGATGCGCAAATCGACCTCCTCATTCGCTCATCCGTCCGCTCTTTGTTCTGGGATATGGACGAAGAATTGGGCGGAGTGGATTTCCTCGTATTCAACGCGTCCTGGCGCGACAGGCCGAAAAGGAAAAAATTCGGTTTTCTCTCGGTGAGTCGCCTGAGGCGGTTGCTTAGGCTGAGAGCCGAGGAAATCGGCGGGTCCTACGATTTGGCGGTGGATTTTGCGGGCGATTTTCAATCGATTATCGCAGCCAGGCTTGCGGGAGTGCGCTATCTGGTCGGACGCGGAATCAGGGGGTTCGGCTTCGGTCTGGACGTGGAGGCCGAGGAATTCCCAAAACGCCATCAGGTGGAATTTAATCTGGATATGCTCGAACATGCGGGGCTGGGTCCGTTCGAGACGAAAAACCCCGCGCTGACGCTCTCTGCAGAAGAGCTGGCCGAAGGGCGGGCGTGCATCGCCTCCCTGACGGAGGACCCCTCGGGTTCTTTCATCGGAATTCACCCGGGCGCCGGAGGAAGAGAGAGAATCTGGAGTCCGAGGCTCTACGGAGAGTTGATCAGCCGGGTCGTCTCCACGCTTCCCGCCCGGGTCCTGTTGCTCGGTGGGCCGGATGATCGGCAAGTCGTCGATGCGGTGCTCAAATCCATGAAGGGCGTCCGAGTCCGGGGCACGGTTGTGGATATGTGCGAGAAGGTAGAGAACCTTCGCTCGCTCATGGGGGTGATGAAGGCTTGCCGGTTGTTCATCGGCAACGACTCGGGCCCCACGCATATCGCCGCAGCGCTCGGCGTACCCGTGATTTGCATCTTTCAGGGACGGGCTGAACCGAGCATCTGGGGGCCTCGCGGCCCGAACGTGGTGGTGTTGCGCAAGCGTCCCGCTTCCGCAAGCGCTACTCATGCGGACAAAGAGAATCGAGAACTCGAGCGCGTCTATGAGGCTGTGAAAAGATGCGTATAGGGATTGACGCCCGGATGCTCTCGATGGGCGGCATCGGCACCTATCTGAAAAGTTTGCTCACCGGACTGAGCAGGCGCGATGACGATGTGGAATACGTCTTGTTCCTGCAAGAAAAGGATATGGATTGCTGCGCAGGTCTGGGTGGTAATTTTAGGCGAGTGGTTTGCGCGGCGCTTCCGTATTCGCTCGCCGAGCAGGTGACGCTGCCCCGGCTTTTGGGGCGCGAACGTCTGGACCTGATCCACCATCCGCATTATTTCGCTCCTTTTTTCGGCAAGACGCCCATCGTGGCGACGATTCATGATTTGATCCATCAGTTATTTCCGGCGCTTTGTCCCTCAGCGCTGCATTGGCGCGTCTCCAAATGGATGATCGCGAGAACGGCGCGTCGGGCGCGTGTTATTCTCGCCGTTTCCGAACACACGAAAAAAGATATCGTGGAGCACCTGGGCGTCCCGGATGAAAAGATACGGGTGACGCACAACGCCTTGCCGCCCGGTTGGGAGGAGGGGCTTGCGCCCAGACCCGAGGTTCTTGAAAGGCTGGATGATGCGCCTTATTTCCTTTATGTGGGAAACCACAAACGTCATAAGAACCTGCAATTGTTGCTCGATGCCTTTACGGATTTGCTGAAAGAGGTAGATGGGGTTCGCCTCGTCATGACGGGTGAGCGGGAGAGTCTTGAGGGCGTTTTGCGCTTTTTGAATCTGGGTGAGGAGGTGGTGTTTCTGGGACAGGTGCCTCAGGAAGCGCTGCCCGGTATCTACCGGCCCGCGCGGGCGCTGGTGTTTCCCTCCCATTACGAGGGTTTTGGCTATCCTCCCCTGGAGGCCATGGCGTGCGGCGTGCCGCCGATTGTATCGGACGCGGCGGCCCTGCCCGAGGTGGTCGGTGATGCCGGCCTGATCGTTCCCAGAGGGGATAAGAATGCCCTGCGGAACGCCATGCTGCGCATCTTGAGGGAGCCGGATCTCAGAAACGCCCTTGCTGAAAAGTCGAAGGAGCGGGCGCGCTTTTTTGATTGGGAAAAACTCGCCGCCGAAACGCAGCGCGCTTACCGCGACGCCCTTTCGTGTTCGCCCGGCAGGATTTCCGCTTCACCATCCGTCTCCAGGCCGTGAGAGTTCAGGAGCAGAAATGCGGGTAGCGATCGTGCACGACTGGCTCACGGGCATGAGGGGCGGGGAGAAATGCCTTGAGGTGTTTTGCGAGATATACCCGGAGGCGGATATCTTCACGCTGTTTCACATTCCGGGTTCGGTTTCGGACACCATCGAGCGTCATCGCATCCATACCAGTCCCTTGCAGCGGATTCCCGGCGCCGGGCGCCGCTATCGCTACATGCTTCCTCTCATGCCAACGGCCGTGCGGATGTTCTCGCTCGGCGAGTACGATTTCATCCTCTCCAGTTCGCATTGCGTCGCAAAAGGAGCGAGGGGAAGTTATGAATCTTATCATCTGAGCTATTGCCATACGCCGATGCGCTACGCCTGGAGCGGGTATGAGGAATATCTCGCGCGCTTAGGCGGCGCGGCCAGATGGTTCTTTCCCCGCCTCGTCGAGTACCTGAGAAGGTGGGACAACGAGGCCAACAAGGGAGTGCATGATTTTATCGCCAACAGCCATACGGTGGCGGAGCGCATACGCCGCTATTACGGTAGGCAGGCGGAGGTGCTCTACCCGCCTGTGGAGACCGAGTTCTACCAGTCCCGAAACGAGCGCGTCTCGGATTATTACCTCATGGTTACGGCGTTCGCGCCCTATAAGCGCGTCGATGTGGCGGTCGAGGCTTTCGGGCGGCTGGGCCGCCCGCTCAAAGTGGTTGGAGAGGGCCAGGATTTCGAGCGCGTCCGCGCGTTGGGAAAACCGAACGTGGAGTTCCAGGGCAGGCAGGATGATGAAACCATCCGCGAGCTTTACGCCGGGTGCCGCGCCTTCATCCTGCCGGGAGAGGAGGACTTCGGCATCACCCCGCTCGAAGCGCAGGCATGCGGCCGTCCGGTTATCGCCTTGGGCGCGGGCGGCGCACTCGAGACCGTCGTGGGCGTGAATGCGGATGAATATGAAGCGCCGCAGGGCTTCATCCCTTGGGGCGAGGCGGGGGATGGTGAAGCGGAGCCCACGGGAATGTTTTTCTCCGGTTCGGAACCGACGTGTATTGAAGAGGCTGTCTTGGCGTTCGAAAAAATGGAGCACCGATTCTCCCCTGAGGCCTCGCGCAAACAGGCGGAGCGATTCGCTCGTGAAAATTTCAAGAAAGCGGCGGGGGAGCGATTCCGGCAAAGTTGTCTGAATCACCGCGAGCGTCTTGAAAAATTCGACGAAAAATACGGAGCAACACCGCTAGAATAAGGCTTTCTAAAAAAGCCTTCCACGAGGAATTTTTGGCCGGACCCGACAAGGAACATCATGTCGTGTTGCGCAAATACGGCCTATTGAATGCGTTTTTTCTCTTTTGTGGTGATGTCATTGCGCTGGTTTCGGCCTGGTTCATGGCGTATTGGCTGCGTTTCGTCGTGGAGATAATTCCCGTTTCTTCCGGGTATCCCGATTTCAGCGTTTATTTCGTTTCGCTTTTCGTGATACTGCTCATTTGGCTTATCGCTTCTGGTATGTCGCGTTTGTATCATTACCGGGCCGGACTCAATAGCACCCGAGAAGTCATTCGGCTCACGAGCACGTTGGCCTGGACAATTCTGTTGTTCACTTTCTTCACGTTTTTCTATCGCAGACAAAGCTACAGCCGTTTATTGATAGTTGTTTTCATGTGTCTGGCGCCTTTTTTTCTTTTCTCGGTTCGGCGTTTGGTTTGGTCTATCATTCGGCGGTTGAGGCGACGGGGTATGGATATGCGGCGCATTCTCATCGCGGGAACAACGCCTCTCGCCCGAAGAATCGCCGCTCATTTGGAGACGTATCGAAATCTTGGATTTCAGGTTGTGGGACACCTCTGCGAAGCAGATGGCGAAGAAGATACGCCAGTGCTCGGGAAACTGGGCGAGGTGCGCGAAGTCGTGGCGCGAGAGAGAATCCATGAAGTCTATGTGGCGCTTCCCCCGAATTCGTATGCCGCGCAGGAGGAATTGCTGAGCGCTCTGGCGGACTCGAGTGTTGATGTCCGCCTGGTGCCCGATATTATCGAACACATGCGGTTGAACGCCGGGATTGAGGAACTCGATGGTTTGCCTGTGATCCTGTTGTCGCAAACGCCTCTTTTGGGCTGGAATCGGTGGATGAAGGTGGTGGTGGATTATTCTCTGGGAGCTTTGGCGTTGCTCGTTCTTGGGCCACTCATGATGGCCATCTCGCTCGTCGTGAAATGGACGAGCCGGGGTCCCGTTTTCTATCAACAGGAGAGAATGGGCCTGGACGGCGTGCGGTTTCGCATGTACAAGTTTCGCTCCATGAGGGTGGATGCGGAGAAGGAATCAGGCGCGGTCTGGACGATGGATGAGGATGAGCGGCGCACCCGGTTCGGCGCTTTCCTCAGAAAAACAAGTCTCGATGAGTTGCCGCAGTTGTTCAACGTGTTGCGCGGTGAAATGAGCCTTGTGGGTCCAAGGCCCGAGCGTCCGGTTTTCGTGGAGAAATTTCGAGCGTCCTTTCCCGATTACATGCTGCGCCATAAGATGAAATCCGGGATCACGGGCTGGGCGCAGGTGAATGGATGGCGGGGAAACACGTCGATAGAAAAAAGAATCGAATTCGATTTACACTATATCGAGAACTGGTCCTTGGGCTTTGACATCAAGATCTTATGGCTCACCCTCTGGAAGGGACTGATAAACAAAAATGCGTATTAGACGGCGTCATGGGTGGAGAGAATGAGCGGCATCCGGATCATCGCCGTCATACCCGCCCGTTGGGGCTCCACACGCTTTCCGGGAAAGCCGCTGACTTTATTGCACGGGCATCCCATGATTGAATACGTGTTCAGACGCGCGTCGAGGTCGGCGCTGGTCGACTACGTCTGCATTGCCACCGATGATGAGCGGATCGCCGATGCGGTGCGCGGGTTCGGCGGAAACGTGCGGATGACGCGCGATGACCACGCCAGCGGAACGGACAGGGTGGCCGAGGTCGCCGCCGTAGAAGATGCGGACGTGGTCGTGAACATACAGGGGGACGAACCCCTGATTCATCCTGATGACATCGACGCCGGCATCAAGCCTTTGGTCGATGAAAACGGATTGGAAATGTCGACCCTTGCTGTGGCCTTCGATTCGCCCGAAGAGTTTCTGGACCCGAACGCCGTAAAGGTGGCGAGGGGCGAGAATGGGAATGCGCTTTATTTTTCCCGGGCACCCATACCATATTCAAGGGATGTTCTTTCCGGAGAGGACAAGGCGTATGAGGAAATCCTGGAAAATTGGGAGAAGATATCTCCAAAACCGTTGAAACATCTTGGATTTTACGCTTTCAGAAGAGAAAGTCTGTTGCGATTTGCCGGGCTGGGGCCATCCCCGCTGGAGGAGTTGGAGCGATTGGAGCAGCTTCGTGCGCTTGAGGATGGGTTGGCGATTCGTGTTGTGGAGATCAATAGAGATACGGTAGGAGTGGATCGACCTGAGGATCGGGAGCGTCTGCTGGGAGATGAAGCTATGCGCAGTGCGCTCGAGGAGGAAAAGGGCAGGTGGCCAAGTATATCTTCGTAACGGGAGGCGTTTTGAGCTCTTTGGGCAAGGGTCTCGCTTCCGCATCCATCGGCGCCCTCCTGGAAGCCCGTGGTCTGCGGGTGAACATTCAGAAGCTAGATCCCTACCTGAACATCGATCCGGGAACGATGAGTCCTTTCCAGCACGGAGAAGTGTTTGTGACCGACGACGGGGCCGAGACGGACCTCGATTTGGGCCATTATGAACGCTTCACCCATGCGCGGATGAGAAAAGAGAACAACTACACCGCGGGCCGCATCTACTACAACGTCATCACGAAAGAGCGCGTAGGCGACTATCTGGGCGGGACCGTTCAGGTGATTCCCCATATTACCGATGAAATCAAACGCTGCATCCGCCACGTGGATAATGGTGAGGACGTCGTGATTTGCGAGATCGGAGGAACGGTGGGCGACATCGAGAGTCTTCCTTTTCTGGAGGCGATCCGCCAGTTTCGATTCGACCACGAACCCGGGCACGTCATTCACATCCACGTGACGCTGGTGCCCTACATCAAGACTTCCGAGGAGTTGAAGACCAAGCCGACGCAGCACTCCGTCATGAAGCTGCGCGAAATCGGTATTCAGCCGGATATCCTGTTGTGCAGAACGGAAATGCCTCTCGAGGAGGACGTGAAACGGAAAATTTCCTTGTTTTGCAACGTGCCTCCCAGCGCCGTGATCACGGCGATTGACGTGGACTGCATTTATGAGGTTCCCTTGAGGTTCAACGAAGAAGGACTGGACCGGATTGTGGTGGATTTGCTGAAACTCGACAAAGCGCGGCAAATGCCCGATCTGAGCGTTTGGGAGGAGATCTCCCGCAAGGAGAAAGAACCCAAAATCAGCAGCAATATCGCCATCGTCGGGAAATACGTGGACCTCAAGGAGTCTTACAAGTCCTTGTCCGAAGCCTTGAGTCACGCGGGCTTCGGAAACGACGTTCAGGTGAACCTGCAGTATGTGGACAGCGAAGAGATAGAAAAGCGCGGCAGTGCGCCGCTGCTCTCTCAGGCGCACGGAATCCTGATTCCGGGAGGATTCGGCGAGCGGGGAATAGAGGGTAAAATCGCCGCCGTGCAGTATGCGCGTGAGCGGCTGGTTCCTTTTCTCGGCATTTGTTTGGGGATGCAGTGCGCGATCGTTGAGTATTCGAGAAACATCTGTGGCTTGGAGGCGGCGAACAGTTCGGAGTTCTCGAACGAGACGCCTCATCCCGTGGTGGCCCTCATGCCGGACCAGGAAGGAGTGGACATGGGGGGTACGATGAGGCTGGGAGCCTACCCGGGGATTTTACGTCCGGGTTCTCTTGCTTCGGAAATATATGGCGGGGCGGCGCAATTCGAGGAACGCCACCGGCATCGATACGAGGTGAACAATTTCTATCGCGATGCCTTGGAGGAGAGTGGGCTTCGCTTCAGCGGCCTCTCCCCGGACGAGAGCCTGGTCGAGATGATAGAGCTGCCGGGGCATCCCTATTTCATCGGATGCCAATTCCACCCCGAATTCAAGAGCGCGCCCTACGCCCCGCATCCCCTGTTTCATGGGTTCATCGCCGCCGCTAAAAAGGCGAGCGGAGAGTTGTTCCCCTGATGCGTCCTCTCGTACCGTTCATACGGCATGAAGTCTGGAAAAGATAACAATGGCGGAAAAAATAGTAAGAATCGGTGATGTCGTCTTGGGAGAGCAGGGGGCGATATGCGTCATCGCAGGACCTTGTATGATCGAAAGTGAAGAATTAACCAGAAAGTGTGCTGAAAAAGTAAGGGAAGCGACTGAAAAATGCGGTATCGGAGGGATATTCAAGGCCTCGTATGACAAGGCGAATCGCAGTTCGGGTAAGTCTCCGCGTGGACCCGGCATCGATAAGGGCTTGCACATACTTGATATGGTAAGACGCGAGACCGGCCTTCCCGTGATGTCGGACGTCCATAGTCCCGAGGAGGCCAAACGCGCGGCGCAGGTGCTGGATGCGGTTCAGATTCCCGCCTTTTTATGCCGCCAGACGGACCTCCTCCATGCCGCGGGGAGAACGGGAAAGCCCGTAAACGTGAAAAAAGGGCAATTCATGGCGCCCGAGGACATGAAAAACGTCGTAGGAAAGCTCGAGGAAGCGGGTTGCCGGGAAATACTTCTTACCGAAAGAGGGACCAGTTTCGGCTACCATAATCTGGTGTCCGACATGCGTTCGCTCGTAAAGATGCGCGAATCGGGATATCCCGTCGTTTTCGATGCGACGCACAGCGTTCAGTCGCCGGGCGGGCTCGGGGAGAGCTCGGGAGGAGACAGGAGCATGGTTCCTCACCTCGCACGCGCCGCAGCGGGCGTGGGCGTCGATGCTTTTTTTCTTGAATGCCACCCCATGCCGGATGAGGCATTATCCGATGGGCCCAACATGATGGACATCGAAGAGCTTCATCCTCTTCTCATCTCCTTGCAGGCTATAGATTCTGCCCGTCTCAGCGCACAATAGCTTTTCGAGAAGTCTTTTCATCATTGTATCATCGGTGCATTTCCTATTCTTTTCGTTCCGTGTCATGTCTGCTGCGGCGGGCTCAGTTCACTGCATCTTCAATGGTCGACGAGGCCAGAAAATTTCAGATTTCTTATGATGGCGGACCCTTGGGTTTGTCGGCAAATATCAGTTGGCGCAACTTTTCAACATTTTGGTAATATATTGATTCGTTGTTGGTTGATTGAAAATTTGTGATTCACAATTTCATGAGAAGGACTCATGCAACAACAACGCCTCTATTCGGGCCCTCAGTCGAATCTCTCTTTCATAGGCGCGAATGTGTGCTTGAAAGGCTCGCTGCATTTCACGGGCAATGTTCTCATGCAAGGCGAGTTCAAAGGAGAGATCCGTGGCGATGGGCATCTGGAGATTGCCGAGACGGGAAAGGTCGAGGGTGATATCCACACAAAAGAACTAGTGAATCACGGCCATACTACAGGCTATATATGTGTGGAAAATCGCGTTGAACTAAATGCCGGATGCTATCACCAAGGCAATGTAAAGGCCCCTAAAATACATATAGATCCGGAATCAAAGTTCGAGGGCAGAATGATGATGCCCGGCGCCGTTCCGACTCCTGCGACTAAACAATGGATTTCGAGAAGACGCCTTCAGATTGCGGCTGTGTTGGCGCTGTTTTTAGCTGCTGGTTTTGCCTCCACGGCGATTTCTCGTGAATCTCCGGATTATTTTCGCAATATCTGGAACCGCCTCGACGCCATTTGGGAAGCGAGGGTTGGTGAGTGGCTGCAGTCCAGCGAACCGAAAAATCCGAAACTCAGGCTCGAAGAACAACAAAGAAAGCATATGGCAGAGGCAGCTCGGTATGAAAGTAAAGGGGAATTCGATAAAGCCGTAACCAGTCTGAGAAAAGCGTTGAGGTTAAGGGGGAGCCGCCAGAGTGTGGCCAGGTACCGCTTGGCGAAAATTCTGGCGCAGCAAAATCATTCCCGTAAGGCCATAAGTGAAATACAATCTTTGCTCCAACGCACGCCGGGGCACATAGAAGGCATGATTTTACTTGGCGACTTGTATGTTCAAAACGGGCAGTTTCCCAAAGCGGTGGAAATATACAGAGAAGCTCATTTGCGTGAACCCGAGGACATCGTCTTGAAAAGACGTCTCCAAATTGTTGAATCGCGTGTCAGATCGGTTCAGCCTGAATTGGCCATGCCTGCGAAAGAGACCTTGGACCCGATCCAGGTTTTAATTAATGCGGAGCGTTTCATATCCGGCAAGGATCCGGCGAGGGCTGTCAACCTACTGAGAGGCGCCATCGAAAAAACACCGGACAATGCAAGGTTCCATTTCTTGCTGGGCGCCGCTCTGGTTCAAATGAACCGAAGGAACGAAGCAATTCGTGCTTATGAAAAAGTTGTTTCATTATCGCCCGACTGGCTGGATGGTTATATACGCTTGGGCGCTCTTTTGGAGTCTCAAAACCGGGACAAAGATGCGATCGCACTCTATGAGAAGGCCGGCCGACTGGACTCGAACGACATCGAAATGAAAATTCGCATCGCAAATCTTCACAAGTCGAGGAAACGGAAAAAGTTCGCTCATAAAATACTTCTGGACTTGTTGGAGAAGCACCCCCGCTCGTCTCGCGTTTTGGTGGAACTTGGTGTTTTTCTTTGGGAAAACAAGCAACCGAAAGAGTCGAAGAAGATGTTCATGCAGGTGCTCGAAATCGACAAGGATTCAGCACCGGCATTGAATCGTTTGGCGTGGTTTCACAGGAGGGATAAAGACAGTTTGGAGCACGGCATTAAACTTTCAAAACGCTCGCTGGAAATCCAACCCGATACACCGGCGTATCTCGATACCTTGGCGGAGTTGTATTATCGCAACGGAGAATCGGTGAAGGCGCTCCCGCTCATTCAAAGGGCGATTGAATTAGAGCCCGGAACTCGCTATTTTCGTCTACAATTGGAAAAATTCAAGAGAGCGAGCCGCAAATGATTGCCGAAAACGTTCGGATGGATGTTTGTATCTGCCATGCCTTGATGGTTTTGAGCAATTGAGCACTTGTTCGGCATGAATGAAAGTGTTGTATGCGATGATCGCAAGTAAATGATAGGAAGGGATGGGGAAGCGTGATTCATCCCGACCCGTTAGTGTCGCCACTCTTAGTTTGGAGGACTGAGCAATGGGTATTCTGACAATCTCGAGAGAGCTTGGTAGCGGTGGTGATGCTATTGGGAAGAAAGTTGCCGCAGAATTGGGATGGGCCCTTTTGGATAATGATGGATTTGCGGATGCCGCACAATCTTATGGTTATGTTCGAGACGAACTCGAACAGGTGGATGAGAGGAAGCCCGGTTTGATAGATCGTTTTTTCCGGGACAGACAACTCGTATATCTCGATATCATGCGCGCCATCGTATATGAATCGGCTTTGAAAAATAATTTCGTCATATTGGGCCGTGGCTCTCATATACTCCTGGAGGGAATCGAGGGGGTATTTCGGGCGCGTATCGTGGCGCCCCGAGATTATCGCCAACGAACATTGATGAAGAACGAGGGGATTACTCCATCAATGGCGGAGCAGTTCATACGCCATAACGATGATGAAAGAATGGCGTATACGCGGCATTTTTTTGATGTCCGATGGGGAGAACCGAGTCACTTTGACATCATATTGAATACCGGGTTGTTCAATGAAGACATGTCTGTAAGTTTACTGGTGAACATATTGCAAAGCGGAAAATTTTCACAATCTGAGCCATCAGAATCTCAAAAGCTCCAGAATCTGACCTTTGCGCAGAAAATCAAAGCGATGATCATGACGGATGAGCGAATCGATGCGAGTGGCATTGTCGTAGAGTGTCTCGAACCAGGGCAACTATTCTTGCATGGGCGTGTCAATAGCGATGAAGAAAAGGAATTGGCTGAATCAATTGCTAGAGGATATACTGGAGTTGTCGAGCTGAACAGCGAATTGGTCGTGATGCCACCTATCGAGGGATGGTATCCGGTATGAATCGGAGGCTTGGTCGAGCGATCAAATCACTGGACGAGAGGCGTCTCAAATTACACATGGTGTTTATTTGCGGTCTGATGGCTGCGTTATCTGGTTGCAGCTTCGTGGTGATGCAAACTGATTACCAGGAGGATAAGCAGCAAAGCCAAAAGGAAGTCGGTGCGATCCGCAGCCAGCTTCTTGCGCACACGCAAATTTTGGCGAATCATGGCAAGTCTTTGAACGAGTTCAAATTGCAGCTTCGTGATACGGTATCGAATGTCGAGAAAGCGGTGAAGGAATTAAAAGCGAAGCCCGCGCAGGCGATGGTTTCTCCAAAGTCGGAACACAATAAAGAATCCACAGCGAAGTCTGCCAATCAAAGCGAAATGCACGCGGGCACCAGATATATCCGCCGTACATATCGGGGGCTGTTTTTGAGTTATGCGGGAGGCTATGACAAGCCGCGCGGCTCTCGTTATCCCTTTCAACTCAAGCCTGGAACGCGTGTATCTGTTATTTCCGGCGATCGGCGTGGGTTCACCCGGGTGGAGGTGAAATCTGGTCGTTGGGAAGGAAAGAAAATGTGGGTGCGCACACGCTGGCTCACGGAACAGGCTCCGAACCACAAAGACGGCAAAAGTTGATGCTATATCTTTTTGAGTCCCTCGCAGAGGTCATCTCGTAAAACCTCAAAATCTTCGAGTCCCACGGAATATCGAATCAACCCTGCGGAAATGCCCCGATTCTCGGCGCCTTCTATCCCGATATCCGCATACGCCATTTTTACATGATGCTCCACTTGGCTCTCCGTGCCGCCGAAGCCGGGAGCAAATACGGGAATTTGAAGAGCGTTCACCAGTTCGTCGGCTTTTAGGGAGTCGCCGCCAAGTTCGAAGCTTACCAATCCGCCGAACGCGGACATATACTGGGCGGCTCGCTCATGATCCGGGTGGGACTCAAGACCAGGATAGTGAACGCGGGAGACCTTGGGGTGACTGGCGAGATATTCAGCTAATTTGAGAGCCGTGGCGCTGATGCGCTGGACGCGCAATTCGAGCGTTTTCAATCCTCGCTCCACCAGGAACGCATCTTGAGGCCCGAGAATCGAACCCAGTAGTGCTTGTTGTTCGCGTAGGGCGTCGATTATGTTCAAGCTCCCTGAAACCGCGCCCGCCACGACGTCGTTGTGCCCGCCGATGTATTTCGTCGCGCTTTGAATTGCCAAATCGGCCCCGTGCTCCAGCGGGCGAAACAGAACGGGAGTTGCGATGGTCGAATCAACGATAAACCTGGCTTTTCTTTGCCTGGCCCATTCGGCCATTCTCTCGATATCCGGTATGCGGAGTGTGGGGTTGGAGGGAATTTCTGCGAACAACACCCGAACCGGCTCGTCCGGCAGGGTTTCCAGGGATTCCACCGAATACTCCGCCAGGACGTCGACGTATACCTCGTAGCGGTTGAGGAGACCCTCTGCGATATCCCTCGTATGTCTGTAGCATTCCTGAGGGATGACGATTCGCGCCTTTGGTGCTAGGAGCGAGAGAAATACCGAGGAGACGGCCGCCATGCCGCTGGCGTAAAACAGGGAAGCATCCGCGCCTTCCAGGCGTGCGAGTCTGCGTTCGGCGGCTTCGTTCGTCGGGTTTCCGTATCGCGAATAGAAAAACGCGTCTTTCTCGCCGCTATGGAAGGCTTCCAGATCATCCGAACTGTTGAAGGTGAACGTCGCGGTTTGAAAAATGGGCGGCGAGAGAGAATTTTTCGCCTGGTTTCGCTCGTCTCTTCTCATGTTTTTCGACAATGGGTTCATCTCCTGTTTCATGAGTAGAGCGAAAAAATGAAAACCGAACGAATGCTACCCAACGGACAATGCGCCGAGTTTCTTCTCAATGGCATCTTGAACCATGTTGATGTCTTCAGGAAGTTCGAGGGGAGTGTTGGCGAATCGGCTGTCAACGCCCGGAATCGCTTTTTGGTGATAATTGACCTTGAATTCGGTGAACTTCAGCCCATGAGCCGTAGAGATGACCACCACCCGGTCTTGAGGGTTGATTTCTCCGCGCGCAATTATTTTTTCGAGAGCAGCCAATGCCACGCCGGTTTGTGGGCAGTTGTACATTCCGGTTTTGTCCGCGCGGGCAGCCGCGTTGGATAATTCCTCCTCGCTCGCCTGTTCCACGGAACCCTCGAAGGCTTTCAGGGTCCTGATGGCTCTCTCGATACTCACCGGATTCCCGATTTGGATGGCCGTCGCCAACGTCGGTTCAGCCTCTATGGGTTGGAATTCCCGGAACCCGGTCATGAAACTTCTATACAAGGGATTGGCCTTTTCCGTCTGGGCGCAAACGATGCGGGGCAGTTTGTCGATAAGACCCAAATCTCGCATCTGCATGAAACCCTTACCCAGCGCGCTCACGTTTCCCAGGTTTCCGCCTGGAATGATGATTAAGTCGGGAACCTCCCAGTCGAACTGCTGAACGAGCTCGATACTGATGGTTTTCTGCCCCTCGATCCGAAGCGAATTCATACTGTTGGCGAGGTATATTCCCTGCTCCTCGCACACTTGTTTCACGATCCGCATGCAACCATCGAAATCCGTATCGATGGCGAGCACCACGGCGCCGTTCGTGATGGGTTGAATGAGTTGCGCCACCGAGACCTTCTCTCGCGGCAGAAAAACGATGGCGGGAATATCGGCCGCTGCGGCGTACGCGGCCAATGCGGCGGAGGTATCGCCCGTCGATGCGCATGCGACGGCGCGAAGTTTTTTCCCGTCGGCCATCATCTGCTGCGCGGCGGATACGAGAACCGTCATGCCGAGGTCCTTGAAAGAGCCGGTGTGGCTGTTTCCGCATTGCTTGATCCACAATTCACCGATTCCGAGTTCTCGACCCAGACGATTGGCCCAGAAAAGGTTCGTCCCCCCTTCGTAGAACGAGATGATGTTTTCATCGTCTATCAGCGGGCAGACCCACTCTTTCTTGCCCCAAACGCCGCTGCCGTAGGGCCATATGTTGCGTTGGTAGCGGTCGTCGAATAAATGACGCCACTCAGATGCGCTTCGCATTCGCAGGGTTTCCAGATCGTGGGTAACGTCGAGGAGGCTCTCACATTCACGGCACTGATAAATGGAGTCGAAAATGGAGTATGTTGCTTCGCATTCAGGGTTTATGCATTGGAACCAGCAGTTGCAATCCATTTCTTCACCAAAAGGAAAAGGCGAAGCCCGGCCTCGCCCTAAAAAAAAGAATTATTGCAGAGGCATCTGCAAGTGGCAAATCTGCATATTTATTTCATTTGGTACGGTTTCTGAATTCCATGCACATGATGCTACGTTGTTGCCACTTGTGTGATACGTACCTCTTTTTCGTTGATGAAAGTGACTATCACGGCCGCCTGTACACAAAGATAGGCTGCCAGTGCGAATGCGAGGTTGTAGCTGCCGGTTACATCATAGATGTATCCGCTCAGCCAGGCGCTCAGACCCGAACCGAGCTGGTGGCTGAAAGTGATGAGTCCGAAGAGAATCGCCACGTTCCTGGAGCCGAAGAAATCCCCCGTCAACGCCGAAGTGAGCGGGACGGTCGCAATCCAGGAGAGGCCGATGATCATGGGCGTGGCCCAGACGGTGAAATCATTCTTGAAGAAAATGAACAGGACGAATCCGAGCCCCCGGAAGGCGTAGATCAGGCTCAAGGGGATTTTCCTGCCGATTTTGTCCGACAGTGGACCGACGGCCAGAACGCCAACGGTGTTGAGCCCGCCCCCTAAGGCGAAAGATGTGGCGGCAACAGCAGCAGAGAAGCCCACGTCCGTCGCAAAAGGCACCCAGTGAACGGAAACGACGGTCACGGTGAAGCCGCAGGTGAAAAAGCTCGTGAGCAACAGGACGAACGGCATCTTTTGAAGGCACTGCACCCAGTGCAAATCATACGGGACGACCATCTTGACGCCGTTGCCGGACACGGGCGCGCTCGGGGGGACGTCCTTGGATGAAGGGGAGTTTTTGATGAGAAATATCGAAATGGGCATCAGGGTGAACACGAAAATGATGCCGATGACGAGCGAGGTCATCCTCCAGTCCAGATAGCCGATCATATAGGCGAAGACGGGGAGCAATATGAGCTGACCCATGCTCGAGCCTGCGCTGATGATGGACATGCCCAGCCCCCGCCTGTCCGGGAACCAGTTCGACACCAGGGGGGTGAAGGCGGTGACGCTGTTGCCGATTCCTCCCATTCCCAACAGGATGCCGAAAAACAGATACACGCCCCACAGGGAGTCGACAACGTAGATTCCCAGCATGGCGATGGTCGTAAGCGCCGAGCCCCAGATGATGACCGTCTTGGGGTCCCAGCGGCGCATCATGAGTCCGCCCAATGGTTGGGACGCGCCGTAGAGAATCAGACAAAGCGAAAATGGGAGCGACAAAGAAGCCCGGCTGATGTTGAAATCCGCAATCATCGGTTTTAAGAAAAGACCGAATGAATTTCTGGTCGCCAGACCCAAAAACATCATGAAGAAACAGCCGGCTAGAATGTACCAGCCGTAATACGTTTTCTTCGGGGAAACGTTCGTGCTCACAGACACCTCTATATTTCTTTGGTGTGGGTGGTTTTCATTTGGACGGCATCTTATAACAACCACAGTCCAAAGACACGCGTTGCGGGCGCATTTTTTGAACCGTTCCCAATGCTTTTCGGAATATGGTAGAGATATTGGTGAATAACAAGGAGGGTTTGCATTGGAAGCGCCGAATTTTGTGGTTCCCCATCCCGGTCCCGAAACCCGCAAGGAACTTGAACGTCTCAGGAAAGCGGAGAGCCGTGCTGCCCTCAGCTTCGGTATGAGCCCCGAAACTGTCGTTGTCGAACGTGCGCAAGGGGCGGTGATCGAAGACGTTGACGGCAATTTGTTTCTGGATTTCGTCGCCGGCTTCGGTTCTCTCAATGCGGGTCATTGTCATCCTAGGGTCGTTTCGGCGATGCAAAGACAGGCCGGAAAGGTCCATCAGGCCATGTCGCTTGGTTCGAAGGTGCGGAACGAATTTCTGGACAAGGTTCTCTCCCTGCATTCGGGCGCAACCCCCAAGAGCATGATCCTCGGCTCCTCGGGCAGCGAAGCGGCCGAAATCGCTCTGAAGTTGGCCCGCCGGGCGACGGGGCGCGATGAGATCGTCGCCTTTACAGGAGCGTTCCATGGCAGGACTCTGGGCGCCCTGGCTCTGATGGGCAGAAAGAACCAGAGAGAGGGGCTGGGAACACTTGTTCCGGGTATTCATCACGTCCCTTATCCATACCCTTATCGCAACCCCTTCGGTGATGGCCCGGAAAAATGCGCCGAGGGGACGATCCGCTACATCAATGAATTCCTTGAGAATCCGGTAAGCGGCTGGGGCGATGTTGCGGCCGTCATCATCGAGCCGGTTCAGGGAAACGGCGGCATGATTCCGGCGCCCATCGGGTTTTTGAAGGCGCTTCAAGAGATATGCGACCATCACGGGGTGCTGCTCATCATCGACGAGGTGATGAGCGGGTTTTGCCGCACGGGAAAGATGTTCGCCTACCAGTATGAAGACATCGAGCCCGATGTGATCGTGATGGGAAAATCGATTTCAGGGGGGCTTCCTCTTGCCGCCTGCGTTGCGAAAAAAGAAATCGCGGATGCTTCGAATCCGGGAACCGAAAGCAGCACCTATGCGGGTAACGTGATGGCATGCGCTGCCGGCTTGGCTTCCATCGAGGTCTACGAGGAGGAGAACCTCGCCGAACGCTCCCTGGAGATGGGTTCTTATTTCCTGAGAAGGCTGGAGGAGCTGTCCGAGCGCCATTCGATCGTCGGGGAGGTTCGCGGGCGCGGGTTGATGATAGCGGCCGAGTTGGTTTCTGACCGGGCGACGCGCGAACCATTGAGTGTCGCCAAGAAGGCGAGTGACATGGCCTTGAAAAAGGGCCTTCTCATCTATCCGGGAGGACACCACGGGAACGTCTTGGCGTTTTTGCCTCCTCTGATTATCGATACAGGGCAGATCGATACGGCCGTGGGCATCCTGGATGAAGTGTTGCTCGATCTGGATGCGCAACAATAATGGACTCGATCCGGCGGGCGATAAAAAAATCTCCTTTGTGTTAAGATGACGCAATCGATTCAGCCGCTTTTGAGGTATGGAATGCGGAGGAAGCTTTACAAACGGATTCATTTGGCGGTTCTGCTCACTCTGGTGGCGGTCGGAGCGCTGTTGACGCTCTACCACGCCACCGCCGCGCAGAAGACGCCTCCCGTCTTGGTGCTGGACGTGGCCGACGCCATATCGCCCGGCACTTCGGAATACATCGCATTCGGCATCGAAGAGGCTGCCAGAAGGCAGGCGCAGCTTCTCGTGATTCGCCTCGACACCCCCGGCGGTCTGGTCACCAGCACGCGCGACATTGTGAAAGCGATCTTCGGCGCGAGCGTTCCCGTGGCGGTATATGTCGCTCCGGGAGGAGCCAGAGCCGCCTCCGCAGGCACGTTCATCACCATGTCGGCCCACATCGCGGCCATGGCGCCGGGCACGAACATCGGAGCGGCTTCGCCCGTTTCGGGGGGCGGAAAGCAGATTCAGGGCGATATGCGCAAAAAGGCGATGAACGACGTGGCCGCCTTCGCGCGGGCGGTGGCCTCCCGCACCGGGCGCAACATCGAATGGGCGGAGAGCGCGGTCCGCGAGGCGATATCCGTGGATGAGGCCGAAGCCCTGAAGCAAAAGGTCATCGACCTTGTGGCGGCGGACGTGCGGTCGCTTCTGCTGGCGGTTGACGGAAAAAAGATAAAGCTCGCGAGCGGCGACACCGTTACCCTCTCGACGAAAGGCGCAGCGCAGATCGTGCTCGAGCGAAGCTGGCGCCAGAAGGTGCTCACCCTTTTGAGCGACCCCAACATCGCCTACATCCTGATGCTCCTGGGGATGTACGGCCTGTTCTTCGAGCTCTCGAACCCCGGCTCCATACTGCCCGGCGTGGTGGGGGCCATCAGCCTCCTCCTGGCGCTCTATGCCCTCAAGGTCTTGCCGGTGAACTACGTGGGGCTTCTCTTGATGGGGCTCGCCGTCATCATGTTTCTCCTGGAGATCAAGGTGGTCAGCTACGGGGGTCTGACCATCGGCGGAATCATCGCCATGACGCTGGGATCCGTCATGCTCATCGATTCTCCGGACCCCTACCTGCAAATCAGCCTGAAAGTGATCCTGCCCGCGGTCGCCGGAACGGCCATGTTCTTCGTCTGGCTCGTGGGAATGGGTTTCCGCGCCCAGCGGGTGCGGCCGGTTTCGGGTTCGGAGGGGATGCTCGATCAATCCGGCGTCGTGAGCGCCTCGCCCGGGGAAGGCTCGCCGGCCCAGGTCCGGGTGCACGGCGAGATATGGCTGGCCGACTCCGGGGAGCCGCTGGAAATCGGCGACAAAGTCCGCGTTGTCTCGGTGGAGGGCCTCAGGCTCCGCGTCGAGAAGGAGGGTGGGTAAATGAATTGGAGTTTGATAATTGCCGCCATCATCATCTTGTTGTTCCTGGCGAGCGCCATCCGCGTTCTGAACGAATACGAGCGCGGCGTCATCTTCCGGCTGGGCCGTTTCCATTCCACCAAGGGGCCGGGCCTCATCATCGTGCTCCCGGTGATCGACCGGATGACCCGCGTGGGTTTGCGGCTGGTGACGATGGACGTGCCGCCGCAGGATATCGTCACGAAGGACAACGTGTCCGTGAAGGTGAACGCCGTGGTCTACTTCCGCGTGCTGACGCCCGAGCGCGCCGTCATCGAGGTGGAGGATTTCCTCTACGCCACGGGCCAGTTGAGCCAGACGACGCTCAGGAGCGTGCTCGGCCAGATGGAGCTGGACGATCTGCTCTCCGAGCGCGAGAAGATCAACTCCCAGCTTCAGGAACTCCTCGATCACGCCACCGACCCCTGGGGCATCAAGGTCACCAACGTGGAGCTCAAGCACGTGGACCTTCCCGGCGAGATGCAGCGCGCCATCGCCCGCCAGGCCGAGGCCGAGCGCGAGCGCCGCGCCAAGGTCATCCACGCCGAGGGCGAACACCAGGCGAGCGCGCGGCTGGCCGAGGCGGCCGCCACCATCGCCACGGCCCCGGGCGCGCTCCAGCTCCGCTTCCTGCAGACGCTTTCGGAAGTCGCCACCGAGAACAACTCCACCATCGTCTTCCCCCTGCCGCTCGACCTGCTCAAGCCCTTCGTGGACAAGGCGCCGGGTGGAGGAGACGCGCCGCAAGGAGAGATAGAGGCCGGCTAGGCCCGGCGCGCAAATGCGGGTATCTGCGGGGAATTGCGTAGTGCGAAAAAATTTTTTAATTTGATAAATGCCGATAAAAAGCTTTATTTCTGCTTGATATATTGCATGTAAATGCTTGAAATATAGTTCTTTAGCCATTTTTATCGTTTTCAGGAATTTATCGAAAAACCCCGTGAATTTAGCGAATTTTACGGGAAATATGATTATTTTCATTTCCTCATCCATCCCTGTTCCATCAGCGCGCCTCCCCGGCGGGAAAAAGCCCTGAGAGGGTAAAGGCAACCCCCCCTACCC
>CAYTSP010000335.1:0-12808 GCA_964440505.1 uncultured Nitrospinaceae bacterium | reverse complement strand
TCGAGCTTCGCGGTGTGGGCGCCGTTATCCTGCGCGGCGATTACGGCAGAGGCATGAACGACCCGGAGATCGATGACGGCTGGGCGGTCGGCTGGACGCTGCGCCACATCTTCTAGCAGCATGAAGGACGCTCGCGTCCTCACCTGACGCGACGACAACCGGGGGGCTTCGGCCCCCCGGTTTTTTTGTGGCGTGGAATGATCAACCAGACGTAGCGGGACAACCTCCTATGGTCGCCCTGCCCTCCGTGGTTCTCCGGTACCGGGGCGGGCGGCGAAGCGGACAGGAGCAGGGGCCTGTTCTTGCGCCTTTCGTCCCAGAACAACGTGTTCCGCGTTCAATGGCGGTCTATTGCTGTTCAGGCCACTTGATTTGTCTTTGAAAGTCCGAGTGCCAAAGTAATTCTTGCGCGAACCGTTGTCGCGGGAATTGAACGAGTACGATCTGGAGGCCGGCAATACGGGCGAATTTCAGAGCCGGCAAACAGTCCGTGTCTCCGGTGATTAGAATAATTCGTTCTACCGACCGGTTGGTGGCGTAGGTGGCGATGTCGAGACCGATTCGCATATCGACCCCCTTCTGCTCGAACCGAGGCTTGAAGTCTTGATCGGAAAGGGCACCCCGAACGAGGGGTGTCTTCTTCGGCACGAAGCCCCGGAACTTCAGGGCACCGAGGCGAACGGCGAAGCAAGGTCTGGCGGCGAGGGTTTTGAGCCATTCGTCCGATCCGTGGAAATTGGCGGGTTTGCCCGAGACCGGCAACTTGGGACTACCTTGATAAGGAGCGCAATCGTAGTACAGAACGCGGAGCAAAATCTCATCAGGAGCGACACAAGCGTGGGCAACCGCCTCGATGTAATCCGGATCGTAACGATGCCCGGCTTGCCGGGTAAGAACGCGAAGGTGGCCACCATCGATAAGGACTGCCGTTCTCAAATGAAAAGGCCCCCCACGGGTGACCCGTGAGGGGCCTTGATATACATGCCCGCCTACGGGCGTAGCGGATAATAGCGAAGAACAATCTACATGCGCGAGTCCGGCGTGTCAATAGCGGAATAATGCTCGGGCAGGTACCAGGGCCGTTGAGAATACCCGTTAGGGCCGCATACATGCGGCCACTACAGCTATATATGAAAAGGGCTGCATCTTCTCAGTTCCTCGAGCCCGCACCCTCCCGATTTCACACGATATCGCTTGAGGGGTTTGGCGGGGGATGGTATATCCTTTGGGCGTAGCCGCATGTTCGTCCGCAACGACTCACTTCAGGGAAAGAGCGAAAAATGAACAAGCACCACCTCATGGCCCCCGGTCCCACGCCGGTCCCCCACCGGGTGCTCGAAGCCATGGCGCGCCCTCTGATCCACCATCGTACGCGAGAGTTCGAGGCGCACTTCGAAGGAGCGCGGCGCGGCCTCGAATGGCTCTTCCAGACGAGCGGCGACGTCATCACCCTCGCCGCTTCGGGTTCAGGCGGCATGGAGGCGGCGGTGGCGAACCTGCTCTCTCCGGGCGATTCCGCGCTCGTCATCGAGGGCGGCAAATTCGGCGAACGCTGGACGGAGCTTTGCGCGGCATACGGGATCGAGGCGGACGTTCTGGAGGTGGAATGGGGCCGCTCGGTCGACATGGGCGTTCTCGAAGCGCGCCTCGAGCGGGGAGGGCACAAGGCCCTGCTGATGCAGGCGAGCGAGACTTCCACCGGCGCCAAGCACGACGCGCAGGCCGTTGCGAGGGTCGTCCGCGAGCGATCGCCCGATACGCTCGTGGTGGTGGACGCCATCACGGCTCTTGGCGTGTATGATCTCAAGGCCGAGGAATGGGGCCTCGACGCCGTGATCACGGGGAGCCAGAAGGCGCTCATGCTCCCGCCGGGGCTGGCTTTCGCCTGGCTGAGTGAGCGGGCCTGGCGCGCCGTGTCGGAATCGACCTCGCCGCGATATTACTTCGACCTCGAGATCGAACGAAAAAGCCAGATGAAGAACACCACCGCCTGGACGCCGGCGATTTCCCTTCTGGCGGGTTTGGCGGTCGCGCTCGACATGATGCGCGAGGAGGGGCTGGAAAACATCTTCGCGCGGCATGCAAGGCTCGCGCGGGCGACGGCGGCGGCGGTCGAGGCTCTTGGTCTCGCCATATTCCCCCGCGACTTGAGGAGCGAGGCGGTCACCGCCGTCTGCGTGCCCGAGGGAGTGGATGGAAAGTCCATCCCCCTGAGGATGCAGGACGCGCACGGGGTGACCATCGCCGGAGGACAAGACGGCCTGAGCGGCAAGATTTTCCGGATCGGGCACCTCGGGTACGTGGATTCCTCCGACATACTGACCACGATCGGCGCGCTGGAATCGACCCTCGCCGGTCTGGGCCATTCACTCGAAAGAGGATGCGGTCTCGCAGCGGCGCAGGAGGTATTCGACAAATGAGCCAGACGTTTCGCGTACTGATTTGTGAGCCGCTCTCGCCGAGGGCGCACGAGATACTCGAAGACCAGCAGGGCTTTGAAGTCCTCGACCACACCTCCGCCTCGCGGGATGAAATACTCGAAGCCGTAAAAACCGCGGACGCGCTCATCGTCAGGAGCGGCACACGGGTCGATGAAGAGCTTATGGGTACAAGCGAGACGCTCAAGGTGGTCGCGCGCGCAGGCATCGGGGTGGACAACGTGGACCTCGAAGCCGCCAGTATGCGCGGCATTCTGGTGGTGAATGCGCCCGACGGCAACGTCATCACCACGGCGGAACACACCATCGCCATGATGTTCTCGCTGGCGCGCAAGATTCCATCGGCCGTCTCCTCCCTCAAGGGCGGCAAATGGGAGCGCAGCCGCTTCGTGGGCAGCGAGCTATCCTCCAAAACCCTGGGCGTGGTGGGGATGGGGCGCGTGGGCTCCCAGACGGCGACGTTCGCCCGCAGCCTGGGCATGAACGTACTCGCTTACGATCCCTACATCTCCGCCGAAGTGCTCTCACAGCGCGGGGTGAGTCCTGTGGACTTCGAGGAACTGTTGGCCAAGTCAGATTACATTACCCTGCACGTACCGAAGAATACCGAGACGGGGAACCTCATCGGCGCCGAGGAAATCGCCATGATGCGCGATGGAGTCCGCATCATCAACTGCGCGCGGGGGGGACTGATTAACGAAGAGGCGCTGGCCGAGGCGCTCGACAGCGGGAAGGTCGGAGGCGCGGCGGTGGACGTATATCAACAGGAGCCTCCCGATCCGATGGATCCGCTCATCGGGCGCGACGATGTCGTCTGTACGCCCCACCTGGGCGCTTCGACCGCGGAAGCCCAGGAGAACGTGGCCGTCAGCGTGGCGAAGCAGGTCGTGGCGTATCTGACAGAGGGCGTGGTCGGGCATGCCGTGAATCTGCCCTCCCTGAGTCCCGAGGTGCTCGAGCAAATCGGCCCCCACCTGGATCTGGCCGATCGTCTGGGTGATTTTCTGGCCCAGCTCGCCGGCGGGGGACTACAAACCCTCGAAGTCGTTTACGGCGGCTCCGTCGACATACCCATGAAGGCGCTGGCCGCATCCGCCATCAAGGGAATGCTGGGCCGGTTCCTCTCGAGCGTCCGCGTGAATATGGTGAACGGCCTCCTGCTCGCGAAAGAGCGCGGCATCGATGTGAGGACGACGACTCGTACGGAGAATCTGCTCTATACGGATTTGATTGAGCTTCGCGTGAAAACCGACTCGGGCGAGCGCTCCGTGGCGGGAACTTTTTTGAGGAAGAACGATCCCAGAATCGTTCGCATAGACGATTATTCGGTGGACGTGGCGCTCAGGGGCTATCTCCTCGTGTTCCGGAACGAAGACCGGCCCGGCATGATCGGCAAGATGGGCACCCTGCTGGGGAACCACAACATCAATATCGCCGGCATGCAGTTGGGGAGAGTGTGGCAGCACGATATGGCCGTCGCCGTTCTGATACTCGACGATCCGGTGCCCGAGCCCGTCATGGAAGAGGTCCGCGCCATTCCCCACGTCTATGACGCCTGCCTCATCAGGTTGGGCTTTTCATGAGACAGATAACGTCACTGCGGGCCATTCCAGGTGGTTCGCGCGTTTTCCTGCCGGGCGAAGCGAAGCGCAAAAGAGAAGTAGAGGAGAGCCTCCTCGGCGTGTTCGAGCAGTGGGGTTTCCGGGAACTCCTCACGCCCGCGTTCGAGTTTTACGTCCCCAGGGCGAGTTCTGAGGTCCTGGACGCGCAGACCTACCGGATGGTTGATCTGGAAAGCGGCGGACTGCTGGCCCTTCGAGCGGACATGACGCCTCAAATCGCAAGAGCGGCCGGCACGATTCTGGCCGCTCACCCCCGGCCCTTAAGGCTCTCCTATGCGACGAACGTCTTTCGTCACGCCCACGTGGCCGGGGAGTTGCAACGGGAGTTCTGGCAGGCGGGCGTGGAGTTGATCGGCCTGGTCTCTCTGGAAGCAGACGCCGAGATGATAGCCATCGCCGTGGAGTGCCTTCAGGCGAACGGGGTGGACAGTTTCCGCATGTCCCTGACCCATGGCGCATTCCTTCGCGGTATTCTGAGCGCCTTGAAGCTGGAAGGCGCGCAGAGGGCGGAGTTGCTCGAAGCGATAGGACGCCGCGATTCCTCGGGCGTGGCGAGCCTCCTCAAGGGAATCCCGCGCCAAAAGACGGACGCCGGGCTGCTCGAGCGGGTCCCGGAGTGTTTCGGCGGGATCGAGGTGCTCCGGGACGTGGAGGAAAAGGTGAGAACGCCGGCGGCCAGGGGTGCCGTACGCGAGTTGTTGAAAGTATTCCGGATACTGGAGTTGTACGGCCTCTCCGAGCGGGTCATCTTCGATTTTTGCGATTTCAAGGACTTCGACTACTATACGGGGGTGATATTCGAGGGGTTCGTGGAAGGTTCGGGATATCCCGTGTGCGGCGGCGGCCGCTACGACAAGTTGCTGGGGCTGTACGGTGACGACGCTCTCGGAACGGGCTTCGCCGTCGATTTGAATCAAATGCTTCCCCTTGTGACGCAAGGGGCGGGGAACAGAAACGGAACGGATTTCCTGGTCATCGATCTCACGCGGGAGAAGCGCTCGGGCATCGTTCTTTCCCGTAAACTCAGGGCGCGGGGCTGGCGGGTCGCGCGCGACATCATTCGCCGCGATCTTGCAGGCTCGCTGGAATACGCGCGGTCGACGGGCGTGTCGAAATGCCTCGTTATCGAACGCGGCGGCAAGAGGGGAGGCCGCGCCAGGCTGCTCGAAGCGGACGGAGAAGATCTGGGCGCATATCCGATCGAGGAAATTCTCGCCCGTGTGGGCGGAAGGGAAGATAACCGATGAGCGTTTTGGCGATTCTGGGCGGTCAGTGGGGCGATGAGGGGAAAGGGAAAGTCATCGACTGGCTGGCGAGCCAGGCGGACGTGGTGGCCCGCTATCAGGGCGGTGCGAACGCGGGCCATACCGTGGTCGTCGACGGGAATCAATACATTCTCCACCTGATACCGACCGGTATACTCCACGAGCGGGTCAAGTGCATCATCGGCTCGGGCGTGGTGGTGGACCCATTGGCTCTGGTGGAGGAGATCGAATACCTCCGCTCGGTGGGCATCGAGATCGGTGAGAACCTCGTACTCGGCAAGCGCGCGCACCTCATCATGCCCTACCACAAGGTTCTCGATTCCCACATGGAGGAGCTTTTGGGCATCAACCGCATCGGAACGACGGGCCGGGGCATCGGGCCGGCCTATTCCGACAAGGCGGCGAGGCTGGGGGTGCGGATTTCGGATCTGTTCGATGAGAAGATATTGACGGAGCGAATCCGCGTCAGCCTGGCCATCAAAAAGCGGCTTCTGGGCGATATCGAATTGAACGAGAATGAGGCGCAGGCGCTCGATGAGGCGCACGTTCTGGACGTGTGCACCCAGGTGCGGGAAACGCTGGGGCCCCACGTGCGGAACACGGATGCGGAAATCAACGATGCGTTGAACGGGAACAAGAAAATCCTGCTGGAGGGCGCCCAGGGAATCCTCCTCGACCTGGATATGGGCACCTATCCCTACGTGACGTCGAGCAACACCGGCGTGGGCGGGGCGATGAGCGGTTTGGGATTGCCCTACAGGCGGCTGAACACGGTGTTCGGAATCATGAAAGCGTATTGCACGCGGGTGGGGCAAGGCCCGTTTCCCTCCGAGATGGGTGAGGTGGAGGCCGGGCTTCTCAGAGAAGAGGGCGGCGAGTTCGGAGCCACTACCGGAAGGCCCAGGCGGTGCGGATGGTTCGACGCCGTGGCGGCCCGCCACTGCATCCAGGTGGCCGGGATGGACGCGATAGCGGTGACGAAGCTCGACGTACTCGACAATCAGGAGACGATTCGGGTTTGCGTGGGCTATGAATTCGAGGGTGAGCGGGTCACGATCTTCCCGGCGGAGACCTCGATTCTGGAGCAATGCAAGCCCGTATATACGGAATTTCCCGGCTGGATGTCATCCACGGGAGGCGTGAGGGATTATGACGCCCTCCCCCCTCGTGCGAAGGACTATATCAGGGGTCTCGAAGAGTTGACCGACAGGCCGGTATGGCTGATTTCCACGGGTCCGAGCCGTAATGATACGATATGCATCCACAATCCCTTCGATGGAGACGGGATGCGCGGAAACTGATCCGGATTGTCTTCATCCCGACAACTTTGGTCCGGGTTCTGCTTTCCTGTGTTAGAATGATTCGTTGGGATTCGGAATAACCGACCGATTCGCACGCATGGCCGCCGGGATTTTGATAGGGGAAAATGATGGCCCCGGATAATGTCTCCTTGAGCCTGGCTTTTGCTGCGGGGGTGCTCAGTTTCGCCTCCCCGTGCATCCTCCCGCTGGTTCCCAGTTATCTTTCCTATCTGACGGGCTTGTCCTATGAGGAAATCAGAGAAAGCGGCGAGGCCGCCCGCGTTCGAAGCGTCATCCTGGTGAATTCCCTGTTTTTCGTGGCGGGGTTTTCTCTCGTCTTCGTACTACTGGGGGCCAGCGTGTCCTATGTGGGCAACATACTCTTTGCGTATCAGGATCACGTCAGGCTGCTGGGCGGCATCATGATCACCATGTTCGGCCTCTATGTGGGCGACAGGGCCGTTGATTTCAGGCTCCAGATGTTTTTCTCCGAAAAACCGATCGGCCTGAGCGGCGCTTTCGCCTCCCTGGTATTCCTTGCGGGTCTGGCGGGTCTGCAAAAAGGCTACCCCACGCTGGGCGGGGTGCTCACGGCCGGCGCTCTTTATGTGTTCGTGGCCGTATTCGCGCCCGTGCTCTCCTCCGAGAACCGCATCATGCTGAAGAGCAAGCCCGCCGGCTGGCTCGGCAGCATGCTGGTGGGCATCACCTTCGCCGCCGGCTGGACGCCATGCGTCGGCCCGATTCTGGGCAGCATCCTGCTGTTCGCCGGAACGCAGCAAACCGCAGGCCAGGGCGTCGTACTGCTGGCGAGCTATTCCGCCGGTCTGGGCGTTCCGTTCCTCTTGAGCGGTCTGGGCGTGGGGTATTTCTTCCGGTTCTATCAATCGTTCCGGCGCTATTTCCGCGGAGTCGAAATAGCGAGCAGCGCGATGCTTCTTCTCGTGGGCGTTCTGCTGATCTCGAACTATCTGAACGCCATTTCCTCCTATCTCATCTTCTGGACGGGATTTGCGGGCATCTAGCGGTTAGCGCACCTCGAACGAGGCGGGCTCCCCGCAAGGTGTCATCTGCTCCTCGGTAACGTCATGGACTCTCGCCAGCGGCGGTCCCTCCCGGCACCAGGCCTTGAGGGCTTCGAGCGCAGGACTCTCGCCTTCGGCGACCAGTTCCACGCTTCCGTCGCCCAGGTTTCTCACCCATCCGGTGAGACCGAGTTCGCGGGCGACCTCCTGTGCGCTGCCCCGGTACCATACGCCCTGAACACGACCCCGGATGATGAGGCGAATCCGCCGCGTCTCCTCTTTCATGGCGAATCGGTAATCACCCGGCATGTGCGCCGGCAACGGGCCGCGCGCGGATGATTCTGTCGGCGGGAAACAACTCGGCGCGGGGGTCCGGGGAATTCAAGAGGGCCTCCTAATTCGCGTCCGGGGACGGGATTCGCCATTGTGAGCGGGGCGCTCGCAAGGCTCTAATCCGAGCTGTCGTCCTCGTCGTCATCCCATTCCTTTTCCCACTCCTCCTGGCGTTTTTTCTTTCGCCTCATGATGATTTTCGAGACGATGATGCTGATCTCGAACAGCACGATGACGGGGCCTGCGAGGAACACCTGCGTCACCACGTCGGGCGGCGTGAGCAGAGCGGACATGACGAACGCGCCGACGATGACGTACCCGCGGTTTTTCGAGAGGAAATCAGGCGTGATGACGCCGATTTGCACGAGCAGAATGGTGACGATCGGCACCTCGAACACCAGGCCGAACGTAAAGATGAGCTTGAAGGCGAAGGAGATGTAAAACCCTATCGAAATCTGCGGCGTCAGGGACTCGGTGGCGAAACTCAACAGAAAGGCGAGGCCGTATGGGAGGATCAGGAAATAGCAGAAAAGGGCGCCGACGATAAAGCTCAGCGTCGAGAAGAACACGAAGGGCACGATGTAGCGCTTCTCGCGGTCCATCAGCCCCGGGGCGCAGAAGCGCCAGATCTGAAACAGGATGATGGGAAGGCTGATGAACACCGAGCCGAAAAACGAGACCTTGATGTGCGCGAAAAAGGCCTCGGTCGGCGACAGGAAAACGAGTTTCTGGTCGGCGATGGGGCGCTGCATCAGGGTCAGCAGTTCGCCCGAAAAATAATAAGCCCCCACGAACACGACGAGAATCGTGCCGAGGATGTAGAGGATTCTGTTGCGCAACTCTGTCAGGTGCCCGGTGAGGGGCATGGAACTATCGCCGCTCACGTCTGTTTGTCGTCCTCTCGTGAGGTGCCGGTCTTATCCTCAGCCGCTTCGCTCTCCGTGGCGGCGGCCTCCGCCTCAGGCGCGGCCTCGCCTGCCCCGGGCGCAGGTTCGTCCGTTTCGGTCCGGTCCGGTTCGGAGGTTTGCTCCGCCGTGTCGTCGTCTTCCTCGTCATGGTCTTCGTCGGCGTCGACTTCGTCTGATTCTTCGGCGTCGACTTCGTCTGATTCGTCGGCGCTCGCTTTTTTGTCCTTTTCCTTTGCCTCCTCGTCGAGCACGTCGAGATCGTAGTCGTCTTCCATGCTGAAGCTGTTCTGGAAATCAGACGTAGCGCGCTTGAAGTCGCCCAGGGCCTTGCCGAGCGTACGGGCCAACTCCGGCAGGCGCTTGGGTCCGATGACGACCAGGGCGACCACCATGATCACGATCAACTCCGTCATTCCGATGCTGCCGAACAAGGCTGCTCTCCTCATGAAAGGGCCACGTTCTTGGGTTATACCAAAACAAGCGCGCCTGGTGAACGAGCGTATGGGTAACGGACTATGATCCTCATGCGCTTTCTGCTACATTCAGAGAATGTCCATCGACTCACGGCTCATGGCTCAGGAAACGATGCGAGAGAAAAGTGTGGCGATTCAAGAATCCCCCGCGTTTGATTATGTCCGCAAGGCTTTGAATCTCAAAGAGATAGATGATTCGGCGGCGCTCGTTATCCTCGGTCCCCTTCTGGAAAAAAGCGCCGCGAACGAAGTGAACGGCTTCATGAGCGCGGAAGATGCCGCCCACCTGCTCTCCCGGCCTCATCTTCCCGAAACCACCTTCGCCGTCGTCGACATCGAGACCACCGGCGGGCGTCCCCCCCAGCACCGGATTACGGAATTGGCCGCGGTCAAGGTTCGCGCCGGGGAAGTGGTGGATTCTCTCGACGTTCTGGTCAACCCGGGCCGGGAGATTCCGTGGAACGTCGTTCGCCTGACGGGCATCACCGACGCCATGGTGGCGAACAAGCCCGGGCTGATGGAGGTGCTGCCCGGGTTTCTGGATTTCATCGATGGGTGCGTGTTCGTCGCCCATTGCGCGAATTTCGACCTCCATTTTCTGCAGTATTACGCCCAGGAGTTCCTGGAGCGTGATTTTTCGCCTCAGGTTCTTTGCACGTTTGAACTGGCGAATCAGCTTCTGCCGGGACAAAAACGCTTCAACCTCGGAGAGTTGAGCGCGTCCCTGGGGCTTCCCGATTCGGGGAAGGGAAGACACCGCGCTTTGGGCGATGCGCAGACAACGGCGCAGATCTTCATCCGTTTCGCGCAAATGTGCCGGCTTCTGGGGCTGGACAGCCTGGAATCCCTGCTCGAGTATCAGCAACCAGGCGAGGGGGTTTCGCCACCGATGGCGGAGGGAATTCGGCTCGACCCGGCGAAAATCGAATCTCTGCCCCGCGACCGAGGCGTTTATCGCCTGTATGACAAGGACGAGAAACTCGTGTTCGCGGGCAAGGCCAACGACATACAGCGGGCGGTGCGGGATATGTTCTATCCCAAGAATCGCTCCGCCGGCCGTTTCGCCCTCAGGCTCAAGGGCGTGCGCCATGTGGAGGCGACGAGCCTGTGGAGCGAACTGGCCATGAACGTCGAGGCTTTCCGGGCGATGCGAAAATCAAGCCTCATGAACGGGAACCTCGCCGTAGCGGGCGGGGGTTTCTTGAGGCTCTCCGCCAGTGACGCCCGGCCGGGAGTCTCCTTCGTCTCCCGCCTCGCTCGAGATGACGCCCGCTACTACGGCCCGTTTCGGAAAAAAGCGCAGCTTGCCGATTTGCTGGATGCCATCTGCGCTGCTTTTCCGCTCCCCCATGAGGCGGCGGAGGGACACCGCGACGCCAGGAAGCGCGGCGCATCCCCGGGCGGCAAAAGACCGCCCCGCTTGCCGGATGCGGAATATCCGGAACTGTTGGAGGTGTTGGGGGATATCCTGGAGGGCCGTCTTCCGAAAGAGGATGAGAGCGTATTCTCCCTCCTGCAGAAGGCCTGGGGAGAGGAGGGCCCATCGCCGGGCAGGCTGAGGCGCCATATCGCCCGTCTTCATCACCTGGTGAGGACGTACGGCCTGTCGGGGCCGTCCGTCGAGAGGAGAAGACTCATCATCGTCGAACCCGGGCAGACGCGCGAGGAGCGATATTGTTACTTCATCAAGGATGGACTCCTCGCCCATGAAGTATCCTTCGAGAAAGGCGCGCCGCCCCTTCGCGCCCTGGAAGAAAAGATAAACGAGATATTCCTGGACGAGAGCTTCGAGGGCGTAAGGGCTGCTCCGGAAGAGCTGGACGAGGCGGCGGTGTTCGCGAGTTGGATGAGGCGGGAGCTGATGGATGGGTTCATGCTGAATCTCGAAGGCCGCGCCTCCCCGGCCCGCGTGATGGAGGCGCTCACGGGCGCGCTCGATGACCCGCAGGCGGCGGGAACCACCATCACCCTTTAGTTTTTTCTCCGCTGCGCTCGGCAGGGCGGTAAAACGAAGTTGCTTTGAAAAACGTTTTCTTGCGCGCCACCTTTCGGTGTGCTATTTTTTCTATCGTCTCTTTCCGGGATTTTCGACAGTGAATTGAATACTTGTTGTGGGGTGCGGGACGGATTTGTTCGCTTTTCCCTCTACTAGAAGGTTCCGCGGCCATGGTGGGAAACGGCGATTTTTGGGATCAGCGCATCGAGCGCATGACGCGCGATGAACTCGCCTCCCTGCAACTCGAACGCCTCAAGTGGCAGGTCCGCCGCTGCTGTCAGGAATCCGAATTCTACCGTGAACGCCTGGACGCGGCGGGCGTGGGGCCCGACTCGGTTCGCACGCTCGACGACCTGCAAAAAATTCCTTTCGTCACCAAGCAGGAACTCAGAGACGAACAGCAAGCGCATCCCCCTTTCGGGCGATACGCTGTCGCTGGACCCGAGACGTGGGGAGAACTCCACCCCTCCACGGGCACGACCGGCGTGCCCGTGAGCACGATCTGGAGCAAGAACGACGTCGAGAACATCGCGGACTTCACGGCGCGCACGATGTGGAGCTTCGGTGTGCGGCCGGGCGACATCGTCCAGAACGCGTTCAGCTACGGCCTGTGGGTCGCCGGGATGAGCGTGCACTACGCCACCCGGAAGATCGGCTGTTTCGTGATCCCCATCGGCGCCGCCATGACGGAGCGGCAGATACTCTATCTCACCACCATCGGTTCGACGGTGCTCCTGAGCACGCCCAGCTATGGCTTGTACATCGGCGAGAAACTCACCGAAAGCGGCGTGGGCCCCGGTGAGATCCCCCTGAAAATCGGTTCTTTCGGCGGTGAGGCGGGCGCGCAGAACCCCTCCACGCGCTCCCGAATCGAGGCCGCCCTCGGCGTTGACGCCTATGATTACTACGGTCTGGGCGAGATCGGGCCGACCTTCGCGAGTGAATCGGTGGCGAAATCCGGCCTCATCTGGGCGGAGGATCACCACATCATCGAGGTGGTCGACCCCGAGACGAAAAAGCCGACGCCCGAAGGGGAGGTGGGCATTCTCGTCATCACGCACCTCACGCGCGAGGCCACGCCCATGCTGCGCTACTGGACGAATGATTTCGCACGCGTGGATAGCTCCCCGAGCCCTTGCGGCAGAACGCACCTGCGCTCGCCGGGGGGCATTCTCGGACGCCATGACGATCTCGTCATCTACAAGGGGGCGAAGTTCTACCCCATCCAGGTGGAAGAGGTGGTGCGCAGTTTCTCGGGCCTCAGCAACGAGTTCCGCGTGGAATTGCACCCGGATGTATCGACGGGGCGGGACCGTTGCGTCGTCGTGGCCGAGGCCGCCGAGGGGGAGGCGAATTCCGCCTTGAGCGGCAAATTGCGCGACAAACTCAGGACGGAACTCCTGGTGACGCCCGAGGTGGAGGTTTTGCCCGCGGGCTCTTTCGAGAG
>CAYTSP010000334.1:0-37197 GCA_964440505.1 uncultured Nitrospinaceae bacterium | reverse complement strand
ATGATCGGGTAGGACGCCCAGCGGGCGTATTCGTTCTGCATCAGATCGCTCGGGATCACCAGAAAGAGCAATCCGCCCACGAACACGCCGAAGAGCAGCGAGAAGAGGATGTCGTCCGCGATTTCGATGAACCCGTAGCTGAATATATGCCTGACGATCGTCTTGAAGCCCGGCAGGCGCTCCTCCTCGGGCGGGGGGCGAGGGCGGTCTCGTCCGATTCCTCCTCGACGAGCAATTCCTCCTGATAGAAATCCGGCTTCACCCAGGAGGCGGCCCGCCAGTTTCGCACGGATACGGCGACGCCTCTCAGCCAGCGGCGCATGGCATGCTTCAGTTGCGTGGGGCTGATATAGCAGTCCTCCGAGCCCGGCATGAGCGGCTCGTGCACGCCGTGGTCGTGGCCGTGGTCATGCCCGTGATCGTGACCATGCCCGTGGCCGTGGTCATGAGCGTGATCGTGCCCGTGGTCATGGTCGTGGTCATGATCGTGCTCGCCTTCCTTCACTTCGCCTTGATCGCTTCTGATGAGGCCGATGCAGAAGATACCCGCGAAGACCGCGGTGACGAAGCTGATGGCGGGCCGGACTATCGCCGCTATCCATCCGAAGAAGGCGTTCGTCACGAGGATCGAGTCCGCTCCCGTTTCCGGCGCGGTGATGAGGAAGGACATGCAAGACGAGCGGGAAGCCCCTTTCCTGCGCATCTCGGCCACCACGGGTACGACCGAACAACTGCACAGCGGCACGGGCACGCCGACGGCCGAACTGACGCTTACCGATTTCAGGCTGTCTTCACGAAGCCACCGGAGAATGGCCTGGCGGGAGATAAAAACGTGGATCAGGCCGGAGAGGAACAGCCCGAGCAGCAGCATGGGCGAGAGCAACAGGAACGACATCCACAGAAAGTGGAAAAAATCGGCAAATCTGCTCGCCAACTCGGCAGCCAAAGGGCCATCCCCCTATGAAGGGACCCCACAAAAAAGAATTTCGTGGAGCGCCTCGTGTAACACCCTATCCAGCACGGTGATAATTCGCCAAGTTACAAGGCGAAAGGGGGTATGTCAATGATTTTTTCAAGCGCAAATACAGAATTTTGCCAAGAATCGTTCAGCAAAGAGGGGTCGGGATAACTTTCCCGTCTAAATCATCGGCCGTGGCGTCCGGGGCCAGCGAACGCCACCAACAAAAATGCGCGCGTGCTACCGAGGATACTCGGGGAACCGTGCGGATTCGCTTTATATCCCCGGGAAACGCCGCTTCAAATTATTTCCCCGAAAGGCACGTCCTGAGCGATTTCGCCATGTTGCGCATGAGGGTGAAATACGCATCCTCTCCGGCGGGAATTCCCGTGCCCAGCGGGTCGAGCACGCCGGTTCCGGCCCCAGTACCCTCCATGATGACCTTCACCAGCCTGGGCTGGAACTGCGGCTCGGTGAACACGCAGATCGATTTCGTGTCCCTGATCTTCCTGCGAATCGCCACCAGGCGCGCCGAGCCCGGCTTTTTCTCGGGCGAGAGGGTCACCGAACCGATGGGGGTCAGTCCGTAGCGTTTCTCCATGTATTGATACGCATCGTGAAAGACGATGTAGGGCGCGCCTCTCACCGGCGCGAGTGAGCGCGCGAGCTCCTTGTGCAAGGCGTCGATGCGGGCCTTCATATTCCGCGCGTTCGACTCGTATTTTTTCCTGTTCTTTGGGTCCACTTCTTCGAGCTCATGGGCGATGGCGTCCACCCATTTGCGGGCGTTCATGGGGTCGAGCCAGATGTGCGCGTCGAAGCCGCCGTGATGGTCCTCCTCTTCTCCATGCTCACCCTTGGCCTCGGCCTTTTCCTTCTCGTCGTGATGATCTTCTTTGCCTTCGGCTTTCTCTTTATCGTGATCGTCATCTTCGGTTTTGCCGCGTTTTTCTTCCTCGTGATGCTCTTCTTTGGCCTCGGCCTTCTCGCGGTGATCGTCGTCTTTCGCCTTGGCTTCTATTTTCTCGTGGTCGTCATCCTTGGCCTTGGCTTTTTCCTTCTCGTCATGATGATCATCTTCAGCCTTCCCGCGTTTCTCCTTGTCGTGATCATCGTCCCCGGCTTTCGCCTCTTTGCCCTCATCATGATGATCGCCTTCGGCCTTTTCCTCTCCGCCGTGATCGTCATCGTGCCCTTCCCACAAGCCGCCTTCCCTGAGCTTCATCAACTCCAAACCCTTCATTTCCCCCAGGGCGACGACTTTCGCCCTTTTCGGCAGAATTTCGAGCGGCCGCTCGAGACCCGGGGCGAGCACATCGCCCACCCAGAAAATCACGCGCGCCCTCTCGAGCTCTCTGGCGTCGGAGGGTTTGAGGGAAAACGTATGCGGAGAGGCGACGCCTTTTATCAGAAGGTAGGGTTCGCCGACCCCCTTCATAACGCCGGATACCAGTGAATGAAGCGGCTTGATGGAAGTCACCACTTTTGGCGCGGCCGATGCAGGGACCGAGAGGCGCGTAAGCAGAACCATTGTCAGAGCCACGGCTGTCAGCATATATTTCATCAGTCGGGTCCTTTTGGTCTGGTGAATTGAAAAACTCTTTATTTTGTAATAATATAACATTGCCATTTCGCCCGTCAAGGAATTTTAGATGACATCGAGAGATAAGGATTTTCCCGACAGGAATCACGACCACGGTCTCTGCATCGAGAGCGCCTTTGAGCAAGCTGAAGCGCTTTGCCGGGAGCGCGGCGCGAGGCTCACGCCGCTCAGGAGACGGGTGTTGGGGATCATCTGGGAGAGCCACGCGCCCCTGGGCGCCTATGACGTGCTCCAGCGAATGAACGCGGAAGGGGGGCGAAACGCTCCGCCCACGGTCTACCGGACACTGGATTTCCTCTTACGGCACGGCCTTATCCACAGAATCGAGAGCATGAACGCGTTCGTGGGCTGCGCCATGTCGGCGGACACCCACAGAGCGCTGTTCTTCATTTGCCGTGATTGCGGAAACGTGGCCGAGACGCACAGCGAAGCGATCGGCGAGGCCATCGAGGCGAGCGCCACCCGGGCCGGTTTTCTGGTGGAGACGCCCGTCATGGAAATCAGCGGTCGGTGCCTGGAATGTCATGACGATGAATAACGCGCGGACTCCCCTCATTGCCGTTACGAGCCTCAACTTCCGCATCGGCGAGACGGCGATTCTCCAGAACATCGACCTCGACATATCGGCGGGGGAAATCCTCACCCTCATCGGTCCCAACGGTGCGGGCAAAACCACCCTCGTCCGCATGCTGCTCGGGCTGCTCAAGCCCGATTCGGGCGAAATCCGCCGGAACGGGGACCTCTCCGTCGGCTACCTGCCCCAGGCCTTCGAGGTGGACCCCTCGCTTCCGCTCACCGTGCGCAGGCTGCTCTGTCTTACGCAAAAACCGTCTTCAGAGCAGATGGAGGCGCATCTCGATGAGGTGGGCGCGAGAAACCTGCTGGATCATCCCGTCCAGAGTCTCTCGGGCGGAGAGCGCCAGCGCGTCCTGCTCGCCCGCGCCCTGTTGCGCAACCCCGATCTGCTCGTTCTCGACGAGCCCATCCAGAACGTGGACATCAACGGACAGACCGAACTCTACCGCCTCATCATGAAGATCAGGGACGACAGGGGCTGCGGCGTCCTCATGATCTCGCACGACCTCCACCTCGTCATGGCGTTCACCGACCTCGTGGTGTGCCTCAACAAGCACGTATGCTGCTCGGGACATCCCGAAGCCGTGAGCAAGCACCCCGCATACCTGGCCCTGTTCGGCAAGCAGGCGGCGGAGAGCCTGGCCGTTTACAAGCACAGACACGACCACGTCCACGGACCTGAAGGGGAGATACTCCCCGTCGAGCCCGAGGAAGTCCACCACCCTCAAGGAGGCGCCTGATGGAGGATTTCATGCTCAGGGGACTCATGGGCGGGGTGGGCGTCGCCCTGGTCACGGGCCCCGTGGGCTGTTTCATCGTCTGGCGCAAGATGGCCTATTTCGGGAATTCCATGTCCCACACGGCTCTCCTCGGCGTGGCGATAGGGTTCCTCTTCGGGGTGGATCTCAGGCTCGGCATCCTCGCCTCCTGCATCGGCCTCGCGCTCGTCCTCCTGGCGCTGCAGAGCCAAAGGAAACTCTCCACCGACACGCTGCTGGGCATCCTGGCGCACACGGCGCTTTCGGTGGGCATCATCGCCATCAGCGTGCTGGAGACGCTCCGGGTGGACCTGATGGGCTATCTCTTCGGGGACATCCTCGCGGTCGGCCCGCTTGATTTGTGGTGGATATACCTCGGCGGCGCGGCAGCGCTGGGCGTGCTCGCGTGGCTGTGGCGGGGCCTTCTCGCCGTCACGGTGAACGAGGAACTGGCGAGCGCGGAGGGTATCCCGACCTTCGCCGTAAAACTCGTCTTCATGCTCCTGATCGCCTTCATCATCGCCATCGCCATGAAACTGATCGGGATTCTGCTCATCACCTCGATGCTCATCATACCGGCGGCGGCGGCCCGGCGGTTCTCCAACACGCCCGAGCAGATGGCGGCGCTAGCCGTCCTGGCGGGGGTCGTCTCCGTGGGGGCCGGCCTGTGGGCGTCGGTCGAATGGAACGCGCCCGCAGGGCCCTGCATCGTCGTGGCGGCGGCGGTGTTGTTCCTCTTCAGCTACGCATGGGAAATGCTGGCCGGCAGGGGGTGAGCCTTGGCCTGTCGCAGGTACCTGTCCTGAGCTCGTCAAAGGGGACGCCGCCGTAGTGACAACCCCTCCTCGGGGCTGTCCCACAGACTTGGGTATCCGCCCTTTCGCGTTCACCGTGTTTTATCATTCCGTTATGGTTGTAAGACGGATATCCAAAGTCGAGAGGACGCGCGGGTCCTTCCCTACGAAACCATTATACGGCCCATGACCGGGCGCGACCGGAGCGGGAGGAGTTGTCGGTGGGGTGCCGGGGAAGGCGAAAATGGATTCCGGCATACCCTCCCGCCTTGGACAGGCACGGGGGCCTGGCCCTACGGTAAATGCGGTTTCGTTCGTCATTCCGGCCACCGAACACACAGGTTCTCGGACAGGCTCCTGCGCCTGTCCGGCTACAGAACTATCGCCCCCCTTCGGTTCCATTCGCCGCTACTAAAATACGGGCGGCTCCCGAGGATGTGCGGGGCAACAGGGCGGGCTGGTTCATATCCCGTGGAAGCGGCGCCCAAATTATTTCCGAGAAGACACCCTTTGAGCGATTTCGCCATGTTGCGCATGAGTATGAACCAGGCGTCCTCACCGGCTGGAATATCCGCGCCCAGGGGGTCGAGTACGCCGGTTCCGGCGCCCGTTCCCTCCATGATGATCTTCACCGGCTTGGGCTGGAACTGCGGCTCGGTGAACACGCAGATCGACTTCGTGTCCCTGATCTTTTTGCGTATCGCCACGAGGCGCGCCGCGCCCGGCTTTTTCTCGGGCGAGAAGGTCACCGAGCCGATGGCGTTCAGTCCGTAGCGTTTCTCCATGTATTGATACGCATCGTGAAAGACGATGTAGGGCGCGCCTCTCACCGGCGCGAGTGAACGCACGAGTTCCTCGTGCAGGCCGTCGATGCGGGCTTTCAGTTTCCGTGCGTTCGATTCGTATTTTTTCTTGTTCCGGGGATCCGCCTCTTCGAGTTCATGGGCGATGGCGTCCACCCACTTCTTGGCGTACATGGGGTCGAGCCAGGCGTGCGCGTCGAGGCCGCCGTGATGATGCTCCCCGTGATGACCCCCGGCCCTCTCGTCGTGATGATCATCTTTGGCTTTCTCGTGCTCATGCTTGTGGTGGTGATCGTCTTTGGCCCTGGCTTCCTTATGCGCATGTTGGTCGTCGTCTTTGCCTTTTTCGTGGTTATGCTCATCGTGGTGGTGATCGTCTTTGGCCTTGCCGTGCTTATGTTCTTCATGGTGATCGACTTTTTCCTTCTCGCCGTGGTCGTCGTCATGCGCTTCCCACAAGCCGCCTTCTCTGAGCTTCAACAGCTTCAGACCCTTTATCTCCGCCAAAGCGACGACCTTCGCCTGTTTCGGCAGAACTTCGAGGGGCCGCTCGAGGCCCGGGGCGAGCACCTCGCCCACCCAGAAAATCACGCGCGCCCTCTCGAGTACGCCGGCATCGGAGGGTTTGAGAGAAAACGTATGCGGCGAGGCGACGCCTTTTATCAGCAGATGAGGTTCGCCGACCCCCTTCATGACGCCTGAGACCAGCGAATGAATCGGTTTGATGGAGACCACCACCTTGGGAGCGGCCGATGCGGGGGCGGCCAGACGTGCGAGGAGCGCCATTGTCAGAGCCGCAGTGAGCAACATATATTTCATTGATAAGGTCCTTTTCATGAATACTTTCCTTTCGGCGTGAAGGGGGATTGAAAAAGCTATTTATATGTTATGTTATAACATAACATTTTTGCCGTCAAGGAAATTTGGATGACATCGAAAGATAAGAATTTTGCCGGCAGGGCTCACACCTCGATGCTCATTATTCCTGCGGCGGCGCGGCGGTTCTCCAAAACGCCCGAGCAGATGGCGGCGCTCGCCGTCCTGGCGGGGGTCGTCTCGGTAGGAGCCGGCCTGTGGGCGTCGGTCGAATGGAACGCGCCCGCGGGGTCCTGCATCGTCGTGGCGGCTTCGGCGCTGTTCCTCTTCAGCTACGCATGGGAGATGCTCGCGGGCAGGTGATGAAGAGCGGTAGCATGGCGGCCTCGATACCGGGGGATTCCCGCTTGCGCAATTCCCCGCATTTGCCGTTATCGCGGGCCTGGCGGGCCATGGCAGCATTCCCCTGCGCTGCGACCCGGCGGCGTCTTTCCAATGAAAATAAATGGCCGGCAATTTATCAAAAAACCCCGTGAATTTATCTGAATTTATCGAATTTTACGGAAATTCAATTCGCGGGAAATGCGCTTCATCTCGCGGCGCAACCCCACTCTACATCTTCGACAGGCGAGCGGCGCAGATGGAAGGGGCGGAGTTGTTGTGATGAATCTCGACTGAGGGCAAGTCTCCCAACAATCCCTCGGAATCGTCAATGATTACGCCAACGGTAATTTCTGGCCTTCATCAGAAAAACCACATTTCACAAAACAAATCTTGAGGCTTGCAGAAACTCGCATCAAAAATCATTCCAGCACTTGACGGTCCCTTCCTGATTTTTTGATGGATGCGTTCATTACAGGAGATGAATTTGAGAGGATGCCCGCTTTCCGATGATCCCGCGATTCTTACCTGGAAGGATGAACCTGCTTGACGCGGAACACGGATAAAGGCAGATTCAGCAAAAGTGAAAAAGTGCAAGGGATAGAAATGGACGGGTCCCCCGGTCGTTTCAAGGGTTCTGGCCCGTAAATGCTTCAACCAGCACATGGCGTTCGTTGACACGTTCCGCTGCCGATATCTTCGATATCGGCGGGACCATCTGGGAGGAAAGGTCATGCAAACACCGAACACCGATGCCCATGACGGCATCGAGGAGCTCGCGTCGCGCTATGTCGACGTCGACTCCCTGGAATGGCGGCCATCGCCGCTCGAGGGCGTCTCGGTCAAGATTCTCCTGCAGGACGAGAACGGTGGCGTCCTGACCATGCTGGCGAAGATGGAGCCGGGCGCCACGATTCCCGATCACGAGCATACCGGACTGGAACAGAGCTATGTCCTCGAGGGTTCGCTCGAGGACGATGATGGCGTCTGCGGGCCGGGCCAGTATGTCTGGCGGCCGGCCGGCAGCCGCCATGTCGCGACAGCGCCCAACGGCGCGTTGATACTGTCGACGTTCGAAAGTCCCAACATCTTTTTCGACGGCCCCGCCAAAGGCGGAACGATAGAAGAGTTCGTGGCCCGAAAGCAGTCGCCCGAAGCCTGACCGCCGCCGATTGGCGGGATGGTGCTCGCAAGCGCGCAGGCTCAAGCGAGCATCAGTCTCTCCCGGCAGCCTTTTTCACGACGACGGCAAGTTCATGGTAAGTGACGGGCGAAGCGAGTTCTTCCAGCGCGGGCAACGAAATCGACTTGCGCTCACCGAACCTTTTGGTGGATAGCGCGTAGAACTTCCACTGATCGAGATCGAGCGGATCGATCGGCATTTCCTGTTGAGCAAATAACGCGAACATGTAGACGTCGGCTTGGTATCTAGGCTGAGAGAGTAAGCGGCCGCTTTCGGGGTCCCATGCGCGCGTCCTGGGCGTCTCCCCGGGCTTTCGGGAAAGCGGGACAACCTCTCTCTTTCCCTCTATTCTAAAGGCCGGGCATAATGGAATCTGGCGAGGAAAAAAGGGAGAGTATCAGATGGTCGAATCCAGGATTACATCCAAAGGCCGGACAACGCAGCCCAAGCCGGTACGCGAAGCCCTTGGCGTGAAACCGGGCGATCGCGTGCGCTACCTCGTTCAGGGCGATGAGGTGCGCATCATTCCGGTGCGGCCCCTCGCCCGGCTGTACGAAGCCCTCAAATACGAAGGCCCGCCGGTGACGCTCGAAGAGATGGACGATGCGGTTGCCAACGGAGCGTGTGAGGAGTGATCGCGCTCGAGGCGAAAGTCCACGTCCGATACCTGAACAAATCAACGAAACCATTGACAACATCCCTGTAGTCTTGCTGAAGGCAATCCTTCATTTGAATCGGCGGATGTATTCACTTGACAAATATGTTGTTTTATTACTAAATAAATCAACACTAACTATTTGGAGTGTTTCCCATGTCCAAATACGCACCCCTGAAGACTCACCTGAGCGCATCCGGGCAAGCGTCCGTTTCCCTCTCGTTCGATAAAATCGAGCGTATCGTGGGAGTGAAGCTGCCGCCCTCGGCCTATAAGCACCGCGCGTGGTGGTCGAACAATCCCACGAACAGCGTCATCACCCACGTCTGGCTCGAGGCTGGCTACAAGACGGCGAATGTGGACATGGTGGGTCGCAAACTCGTCTTTCAAAAATATGCAAAAGGCAAACCGGCGCCTGAAGACGGCGACGAGCGAGAAACCCCGAACGGAGGCGACACCGCCTATTTTTCACGCATCTACGGCGCGCTCCAGGGAACGGTGACGATCCATCAGGACACGGACTTGACCGCCCCCGTCGATGTGGAATGGGACGCCACGCGATAGGCAGCCGTGCCCTCCATTCTCCTCGATACCTGTGCGGTGATCTGGATTGCGGAGCGCGCGCGCCTGCGAGAACCCGCAGCGAGCGAACTGCCCAAAGCGCGCGAAGGAGATATTTTCGTCTCCCCGATCAGCGCGTGGGAAATCGCCAACCTCGCGGCGAAGGGAAAAATCTCGCTCGCCATGAGCCCCGATAACTGGTTCGGGCGTTTCTGCGACCAGCTCAGTATCGCGCTTGCAGAAATGCCGCCCTCGGTTCTGATCGCCTCCGCCACACTTCCCGGAAATCCTCCCGCCGACCCGGCCGACCGCATCCTCCTCGCAACGGCGCGGGAATTCGGCTACACGCTGGTGACCCGCGACGCCCGCTTGCTCGAATACGGCGGGCAGGGGCATGCGCGGGTGATGGGGTGTTGAGGGGAAAGACTGAGAGCAGTCGTGATTCGTGGCGAATGAGTGAGGCAAGCACAAGTGCAACAGCCACCCTCGTCTCCTTGCAATAAGCAGGAAATTATTAAACACTAAAAAGAAACACGAGGATTCTTAAAGACCCGAATCCACGATTACATCATTGGAGTAAGCGACTTCGCCCAAATCCGTCGGGTAGAAACTCGACGTGCGGCCGGATTTCGCATGGGCTACTTCGCTCCTTGTGAGATGAGGTGCGAAGGACGCCGATGCGCCTCATCGCTGATGGCTTTTACGAGGAATGAGGATGAGCATTAAATTTGTAATCGCCCTCACTGATAAGGACTGGTTTGAAACTCTAAGGCGACACCCTGGCCTGGATGAAGTTAATTTCTGGGCGCCCTCACCAACGAATTTCCGCGCGCTCCAGCCAGGCGAGCTATTCTTGTTCAAATTGCACGCGCCTCACAATGTGATCGTAGGCGGGGGCGTCTTCGCCTATGCGAACTCCCTGCCATGTTCTCTTGCCTGGGAGGCGTTCGGTGAGACCAATGGCGCGCGATCTGCACGGGAAATGCGCACCCGAATTGCCAGGTATCGAAGGAAAGAGCCAAACGATCAGAGCGATTTTGAAATCGGCTGTCGAATCCTGACCCAGCCTTTCTTCTTCGACGAAGCGGATTGGATTCCTCAGCCGAAAAGCTGGAGTCCGAATATCGTCTCCCTAAAGACTTACAGCACGGATGACGCCGAGGGTCTTCAGCTTTGGGAGGCTGTAAATGACAATCTGAGCAGGCAACCTGGAAATGAATTGGCAGAAGAACTCGTTCGGTATGGCAAGCCACAACGCATTCGGCCACGACTAGGACAAGGCGCTTTTCGGGTTCTAGTGACTGACATTTACGGACGTCGGTGTGCAGTTACCCAAGAGCGGACCTTGCCGGCTCTGGAAGCAGCTCATATCCGTCCCTATCGTTGTGGTGGTTCGCATGATGCACAAAATGGGCTCCTTTTGCGACGCGATATTCACAGCCTGTTCGATTCTGGCTATGTCACCGTAACACCCGATCTCAACTTCGAAGTCAGCCGACGTATTCGTGAAGAGTATGAAAATGGCAGACACTACTACGCCCTTCACGGGAAGCGGATTCACGCGCCCGAGTCGCTTGTTGAACGCCCAAACCCAGTCGCTTTGACCTGGCACAACGAACATTGCTTCAAAGGATAAACGGTGGCTTTGATTCCTGATAACGACCAAGACACGCAGATGCGAATGGCGGCTTTCGATCGTGTCCGGGAACTACAGGAAATACATGATCACCTGACTGCAAATGAATTAAGGCCGGGTTTTATTTTCGAGGGCAAACGCTTCCCGCTCCTCAATCCGCAACGCGGCATTTTCAAGCCCCGGCAAATGCGATTCTTGCTCTCGATCAGGACTGTTTATCCGGCGCCGGGCAGAAGAATCTGGTATGACGATCAACTCGAAGCTCACCGCCAGATATATGAGGGTGAAGAAACGGTAAATTACGCTTTTATGGGAACAAATCCAGAGGCCGCTGACAATCGCTGGCTGCGCGAAGCGTTCGAGAATCAAACACCTGTGATTTATTTTCTCGGCATCGCCCCCAGGAGATATGAGGCTATCCTGCCGGTTTTCATAACTGGATGGGACGCCGGAGCATTGAAGGCGCAAGTTGCGTTTGGCATGCCTCATCAAGAAGTGCTGGAAGAGGAACTTGCACCACCCAAGAGTAGCGATGAGCGACGTTATGCCCTGCGCTCTGTGAAACATCGGCTACATCAAACATCTTTTCGAGAAGCCATCATCAGTGCCTACAATGGCCGTTGCGCGTTGTCAGGAATTCCCGAACCACGTCTGTTGGATGCAGCGCATATTATCTCAGATAAGGATAAGCGGCTCGGTCAGCCGGTAATCCCCAATGGCATCCCGTTGTCGAAAACCCATCATGCCGCCTTCGATAAACATCTGATCGGGATCGACCCGGACTATCGTGTGCATGTCTCTGACCAACTGCTTGGCAAGCACGATGGCCCCATGCTCGAAGCCCTGAAGCGACTCAATGGCGGAACCATTCATCTCCCCCGCCGCATGAAGGACCAACCGGATCGAGACCGCCTTGCGCTGCGTTTCGAGCGCTTCAAGGCAACGGCGTAAGCCCCCTTCCGTTTGATACATCAGAACCGATTGTTACGAAGCGCGAAAACCAATCTTCGGAAAGGTGGTGATCGCAAACACGAAGGCTCAGGTGAGCATCAATCTCGCCCAGCAGCCTTTCTCACGGCGTCGGCAAGTTCACGCCAAGGTACGGGCGAAGCGAGTTTTTTCAATGCTGACAACGATATCGACTTGCGCTCATCGAGCTTCAAGGTGGAAAGCGCGTAGAACTCCCACTGATCCAAGTCGAGCGGATCTATCGGCGCTTCCCGTTGCGCGAAGAGCGCGAACACGTATACATCGGCGTGGTGTCTAGGCTGAGAGAGTAAGCGGCCGCTTTCTGGGTCCCATGCGCGCGTCTTGGGCGTTCCAAAACTGATCCGCGAGAGGCGGGGCTGCTCCCAACTCTGGACATACGCCGCGGATTTCACTTCTATCTTTATCCCCTTTATCTCGTCCGGCATTTCGAGGTCGAACGGCGCCCACGCGTCGCGAACTTCTTCATCCGTCGGTATTCGGAGGGCGTTGGCAATGATGTATTCCGCCAGAATGCCCCGGGCAGTGTTGCCGACTAAATCGGAGGCCGACCATCGCCAGTAATCGAGCACGCTGAAATCGAGGGCAGAATCACCTGCACGAAAACGCTCATTGCCGGTTTTCTTGATAATTTCAAGTTTCTCTAACGCATCCGCCATGAACCTCTCCACATAGAGATAATCCTGCCTTCCAGACCCACGAACTTCTCACTCCCCGCTCACGCCGCTCTTACATATCCTCGACCTCGAAAAACAGGCCGTCATAAAGGAATGCGCTGCGGATAGCCTCGCAGTCACGCTCACTCACGCCGGCGCGGCGCATCGTCTCTCGCCATGCAGCGCGGACGGTATCGACAATGCGCGAGAAGATGGACTCCGCCTCCTCATCGCGAAGCAAAAAGCGACCCGTCGCGCCGATGAGGTTCGTCTTGTTGGCCAGACGTCCCGCCGGGCCGCACGCCATCGCCAGATCGCGCCGCTCCAGCGCTACCACCGGCATCGGCGTCAGGTCGTAGGCGGGACTGAGCCGCCACAACTCTCCTTTGGCGAGTATCGCATGGTTGCGCGGGTGATCGTCGAGGTTCGAAACCGCCGCGTTGAAGCACATACGCGCGAACAACTCGCGCAGATCTCCTTGAGGCCGCGCGCTCGCGCGCCGGACCTCATCGGCAAGCAACAGATAAGACCATCGGCCCCGCGCGACGGGACTGTCTTCCGATTGAAGCAGGGTGAGAGCGCTGACCATCCGGTGGCGCAGGTAGCCTTCCCCGCTCCGTTCCCGGTCGAAACGACGCACGAGCAGCACGTCGCGCCCGCCGACGCTCTCCACACGGCTCTCGGCGGCGTCAATACCGCATGCTTTCGCCAGAAGCAGCAACGCATGTTCGACGCGCGGGTGGTTCCAGCGGTCGTCCAGCCGACCGAACTTGGCCACCCACAGCGCGCCTTCGTCCTCCACCACGACCTTGGGACGCGCGCCGCCCATCGACGTTCCCACCAGCAGCAACTCTTCGGTTTGCGCGAGGGCCGAGCCTGCGCATTCGGGTTCGTCGGCGACGATGGCATCCGCTGCGGCCTGGAGACGGCCGAGTTCGAGCGTGCGATTGAAACGGCGGCGCGGCGGCGACGGCTCGACTTCGAACCCGAAGCCGAGCGCGCCCGCGCGGTCATCGAGGCCTTGCATCAGATAATCGAACTCCCCGAGTTCGGTTTGGCCACAGTTTCTTTCGATGACGAGGCGTCCCCAATAATCCGGCATGGCATCGCGTATGGTCCCAAAAAATCCGCTCATGCGCGCCGTCTCATATTCACGCTCGGCGAGGCGCAACTCGACCGGGTCGAGTTCCACGGCGTCATCACGTTCGAGGTAACTGCGTCCGTAGACGAATCGCCCGAGGGGCGCGCCGTCTCGCGTCCGCTCCACGCGGAAGCGGCCCGCCGTCACGAACTCGCACTCTCCGGGGAGGACGACGTAGACGAAGCACTCGCCCTCAGAAGTCATTATCTAGCCTTCTGCGACGCGGCGCCTGCCGGGGGCTTCTGGCGCTCTCCAGCGTCTTTCCCTCCTCATCCCCGTCGGGATCGGCCACCTCGTTCATCCCCTCCAGCAGGCCGAGCGCCCACAGCGCGCCCGCGTAGGCGGCCATCGACGCGCCGGGCTTCCCCTTTTCAACGTCCGCGACGGTGAAACGCGAAGCGCCGATGCGATTCGCCACATCCTCGATGCGAAGCCTCCGGCGCAGACGCGCCGTTCGGATGTTCCGGCCCAGACGCCTGATGGCGTCCGCAACGGCGGCCGGCGGCGTCCTAGTAACCCTGCTTCTGTTATTCATGTCTAAATTATCCGTCATATAACAGTTATATGTTGGTTATTATCATCATAAAAGATACGGGAATTGTGTTTCCCTCGTCAAGCGAGAAGGGATTATGCGTATCTTCGTTGAATTATGCGGGATATATAAACCGGCTAAATTCAGTATAAACTTACATATATCAATGCAAGATTACATCGACCGATGGCAGGAAATATGCGCAGATAAGGATAAGCCTTACTTCCCCCCTACCTCTTGAGCTCCCTCACCTCCCCCTCCTCGTCCTTACCACCCGTCATGCCGCCCAGCTTTTCCTTCACCGCGCCGACGCCTTCTTTGCCCGCGTCGAGCTTGTCGCCGAGTTTCTCCCTGGCGGCGTTGAGCTTCTCCCCGATGTCCACCATTTTGAGTCTTTCGACATAGGCGCTCACCTGGCGCATGTAGGGGACGAGCGTATGCCCGCCGCCGCTGCCGGGCGAAAAGCCGGGGGCATGGGCATCGAGAGCCACCAGAATCAGGCCGACGAAGAAGGCGCCCTTGGCGCACCCGATGAGAGCGCCGCCGAACCTTGAGAACAGCCCGGGCGTGGCGATCGACAAGACACCGAACATCATGCGGAAGAACCAGGCGGCGAGCACCCATGTGCCCAGGAAGAGAAGCGGCTTGACGAGCGAATCGAACCGGCCCGTCTCGCCCAGGAAGTAGGAGGCGTAAGTCCGTGCGAGGCCGCTGAACTGCATGGTGACGAGAATCGCGATTCCGAGCGCGACCACGGAGAAAGTTTCGCGGAAAAAACCGCGCACGCAGCCGCGAATGAGGAACCCGCCGACGAAGACGGCAATGACGACATCGGGAAACGTGAATGAAATCATATAAATATGATATCTCTACGGACGGAAACTGTACGGCATCGTGATAGAGCGCGCATAATCTACCAAATAACAATGCGTTTGTCACTAGATATTTAAGCGCCGGTTCAGATTTTTTCTTTCCACATCACGAGGGCGTCCTCGCGATTGTCGGGATAATAGCGCGGGCGCATGGCCGCCGCCGTGAAACCCCATTTCTCGTACAAGGCGATGGCGGCGGCGTTGCCCAGGCGCACCTCGAGCGTCGCGCGGAGGAGTCCCCTGCCCCTGGCGTCCTCCAGAATCCTTTCGAGCAGAAAATCGGCCACCCCCTTGCGCCGATGCTCAGGCGCGACGGCGAAGTTCGTGATGTGGCACTCATCCACGACCTCCCACCAGCAGGCGTAGCCCATCACTTCGGCCCTTGAGCCTTCGGGGGAGCCTGCGCGGTCCTCATCCTCCGACACGACCAGGAGGTGGGAATTGTCGAGCTCGCAAATCTCGCGGATAAAACTCTCCCTGGACCACGGAAGCGGAAAGGACAGGCGCTCGATGGCGTGCACCTGATCGACGTCTTCGACTCTCATCGGCCTCGTCTTCACGGCTTTCCTCACCTCGCGCTCAGTTGTAGGGGCGGTTCGCGAACCTCCCCTGCTGAAAACCCCTCATCGCCCGGTCGAACCCTCATTCATCAATCAGATTCGACCTCCCACATCGGGGCTGTTGAAAAAGCCCACAGAAGGAACACGCCGAATTTCACTCCCCCCTTGAGGGGGAGTCAACGAGGCAAGGGCGAAGCCCGCAGGCGAGTTGGTGGGGGGACATGCCACAGAAAAAGGTCCCCCCACCGAATCGGCCTTCGCACAAAACGCTCGGCCTCTTCGACTCCCCCTCAAGGGGGGAGTGAAATGCAGCACGCTCCCTCTGTGAGGTTTTTCAACGCTCCGTTTCCGCCATTTGGATAACCCCCGTCATGACGATTTGTCGTTTCTGTCGGTCATGTCGTGACAAAATGTCAATTTGACCGATCGTATTCATTTCTATCCTGTTGATAAATAAGGCATATTCTATTTTCAGGAAAATGGCACGGCTCTTGCATATTATATGAGCAAGCTGATCGGGGCGTTCATAGGCGGCACGCCTCGGTTAGCCGGCGAGAGGAGTAGCTGATTGGGTCGGCGCTCCTCCGCCACGCAATCATACATCTCGCAACTACCCCCTGCGAGAGCCTCCTCCCGGTGACGGGAGGAGGTTTTTTATTGGCCTGATTTCTCTCCGACCGGTTTTCAAGCGCGCGGTGTTGGGTTATGGTGCGTCCCGTACGAAATCATACGGCGTCCGTTCGATGAGACGCCGGGAATTCATCCATTCAGCGAGTGAGGAGTCAACGATGGCTACGGACAAGGTGCGTCTCGCCTCTATCGGGCTGGGCTGGTGGGGCGGCGTTCTCGTGGACGCCGTGAACCGCAGCGGTTCCGGCGAGGTGGTTACGGGTTTCGCGCGCAGCGAAGACGCCCGCAAGGCGTTTTCGGAGAAACACGGTTGCCGGACGGCGGGCAGCCTGGACGAATTACTGAATGATTCCGAGGTGGAGGGCGTCATCGTCGCGACGCCCCATTCCACGCATCTGGACATGATCTCCCGGGCCGCATCGGCCGGAAAGCACGTGTTCGTCGAAAAGCCGCTCACCCTGACGGTTGATGAGGCCAGAAAGGCGGTCGAGGCGGCCTCCGCAGCGAACGTCACCTTGCAAGTCGGCCACCATCGCCGCCGCCAAGGCGCGAACCGCAGGATGCGCGAGATGATCGATGGTGGCGAACTCGGCGTGGTGCACCAGGTGGAGGCGAACCTCTCGCTCCCCATGGGCTTCGAATCCAGGCCGGGCTGGCGCAACGACCCGGCGGAGTGCCCTGCCGGCTCGATGACGGGCCTGGGCGTCCACATGATCGACAACCTGCAGTACCTGGCCGGACCCGCGAAAAGAGTGGCCGCTTTCAGCAAGAAACTGCTCGGCAAGACGAACCTCGACGATGCGACGAGCATCATCATCGAATATGAGAGCGGTCCGCTCGGCCTCATCGGGAGCTCTTTCGTGGTTCCCAAGATCTGCGACACGGCGGCCTTCGGCACGAAGATGAGGGCCTACAGCGAAGAGGAGGGCGGAAAGCTCTACGTGGCCAAGGTGGGCGAGGAGGCCCGTACCGAAGTCGAGGTCGCGGGCGGAGACGCCCTGGCGGATGAGATGGATGAGTTCTGCAAATGCATCCGGGGCGAGGCGACTCCCGAAACCGGCGGGCCCGAGGGGCTCGAGGTCGTCGCCGTGCTCGAGGCTGTGGTGCAGAGCGCGACGACGGGTCAGGTGGTGGACGTGGCGGCCCTTCGCGGCTAGTTTTTGGCATTAATTTGGAGGAAACGATGGCTCAGATGACGCATGTCGGCACGTCGCCGACAAAAGACGATGCTCTGGCGAAAGCTGTCGGCGATACGGTCTTCGGCGATGATTTCCACATACCGGGCGAGATTTACGGGAAAGCCGTCCGCGCCTCGATGACGCCGGCGAGGATCAAAGAAATTGATGCGACGGAAGCGCTCGCCCTGCCGGGGGTGCACTGCGTCCTGACGGCGAAGGACATTCCCGGACAGAACGCGGGCCGCTACCCCGATTTCCCGGTGCTGGCCGAAGACGTCGTTCTCGACATCGGAGATGCGGTCGCTCTCGTTGCCGCCGACACCCGGGATCTGGCGGAAGAAGCGGCCTCGCTCGTGCGCGTCGCCTACGAGCCGCTGCCGGGCGCATACGATTTCGCCGGCTTGCAAGAGGGCGAGGTCGTCTGCGACTGGAAGACGGACAAGGGAGACGTGGCGGCGGGCTTCGCCGAGGCGGATGTGATCGTGGAGAACACCTATTTCTCCGCCTGTCTGGATCACGCCTTCATCGAGCCCGAAGGCGGCGTGGCCTGGGTGGACGAGCGCGGGGTGGTGAACATCCGCGTGCCCACCCAGATGATAGAGAACTACCAGAACGTGGCGCGTACGCTGGACTTGCCCTTGAGCCGCGTGCGGTATGACTGCCCGATGCTGGGCGGGGCCTTCGGCGGCAAGGAGCACCCGCTGCTCGGCGCGTTCATGGCGCTCTTGTCGATCCGGACGGGACGCCCCGTGCGCATGGCCTACTCGCGCGAGGAGACCATGAACACCGGCAGCAAGAAGCATCCCTTCCTCATGAAGTACAGGACGGGCGCCACGAAGGACGGGAAGCTCACCGCCATAGAAGTCGACATCATCGGCGATGCGGGCGGCTATACGGCCAACAGCAAGGGCCTGCTCCTGGGCGCGCTCGTTGTGAGCGGAGGCCCCTATGAGATTCCCAACGCCCGGGGCCGCGCGCGCGCCGTCAGGACGAACAACCCCTTCACCGAGGCGATGCGCGGCGTGGGCGCGAACCAGGTGTGCTTCGCCTATGAGGCGCAGATGGACGAGCTCGCGGCGCGGCTGGGGATGGACCCCCTGGAGTTCCGCGAGAAAAACTTCATAACCAGGGGCGAGACCCTCATGCAGAACCAGCCGGTGCCCTCCCGCGTGATGCTGCCCGAACTGGTCGAGGAGACGAAAAAGCTCATCGGCCGCTCGGCGGGCCGCGTACCCGAGAAGGACCACGGCCCCTGGCGCGTGGGGGTCGGGTACGTCGCGAACATCGGCGGTTACGGGAGGCCCAGGAACGAGGGCGAGGTCTACGTGTCGATCGATCTCGACGGCAGCGTGAACGTGCGCACCGGCGCTTCGGATGTCGGCGCCGGCCAGACCCAGACGAACCGCCAGATAGCTGCGGAAGCCTTGGGCGTCGCCCTGGAAGACGTGACGGTCACGATGTCGGATTCCCACGTCACCCCGCTCGTGGGGGTCACCGCGGGCAGCCGACAGACGATGATCTCGGGCGGTTCGTGCTACCGCGCCTCGGCGGAGCTGAAAGACAGAATCCTGAAAGGCGCTGCGGAGTTGCTCGAAGCGGACCCTGAGGATCTCGATATTCGAGAGGGCCGCGTTTTCGTGAAGGCCACGCAGGAGCGCGGGGTCGCATTCGTAGAAGCGGTGGCCCAGTGCAAGAAGATGGGCGTCGACCTCCACACCGTGGGCAAGACGAAAATCGGCGTCCACGAATTTGAGGGCCACGAGCAATACGGCGACGCCGGCGGCTGGATGGATTACGTCTTCGGCATCCACGCGGCGGAAGTCGAGGTGAACGTCGATACGGGCGAGCTCCGCGTGCTCAACTACTGGTCGGGACACGACGTGGGGCAGTCCATCAACTTGCAGCACGTGGAAGGCCAGTTCGAGGGCGGCACGATGATGGGCGTCGGCCACGCCCTGACCGAGGAGGTCCTCACGCAAAAGGGCGCGCTCCTGAACAACGAGTTCCACGGCTACCTCATCCCCACCTCGGTGGACACGCCCGAGTGGGACAACGTGATCCTCGAATCCGGCGAAGGCCTGGGCCCCTACGGGGCGAAGGGCATCGGCGAGCCGCCCTGCACGGCCGGGGCCGCGGCGGTGGCCTGCGCGGCGGGCCAGGCGATAGGCGCGCGCATCACGCGCATCCCCATCACGCCGGACCACGTCATGGAGGTGCTGGGACGGCTCAAGACGAACGGAAGCCAGAGCTAGACGGAACATAGCGGATAGAGATTCTTCTCTCCTGAAACGCCCCGCACGCGCTGCGGGGCGTTTTTGCATCGACCGTTGAATGAGAAAAAACACTCCTCCCATGAGGAGTGTTGCCAACGGACTACAGACGGGAATTACTCCCCCCTTGAGGGGGAGTCGGCAAGACGAGGGCGAAGCCCGAAGTCGCGCCGGTGGGGGGAGCTGTTATTTTAGAATCGTCCCCCCACCGAATCGGCCTTCGCCCAAGGGCTCGGCCTCTTCGACTCCCCCTCAAGGGGGGAGTAATTTTCTTCTCACTTTGGTCGCGTCGAACCCCCGCGCATCTAGACTTTTTACCCCCCTCAAGGGGGGAGTGGATTCAAGCCCTCAATAAACGCCGCGCTTTCAAGGCGCAGTGCGGCCCGGATTCCGGAACGGATGGAACCCGGCCCCGTCGTAATTCCAGATAGGGTGAAATGAATGAACATGCGAAGCGGCTGCCGGATGAGAATGAACGGCAACGCCGCTTGTCGAGCGATACGGAGGAGATTGGCGCCGCCTGGACGTGAGCGATCAGGGAGGAATGCGCTATGTACACCAAACTGTCGAACGAGGGCCCGGTTCCCCGGGCATGGGCGGGATCAAAATTGTTCAGGTCGTACGGCATTGCCGTTCTGTTCGCCTGCGCCGTCGCTATCGGGTGGCCGCAGGCGTCCGCTGCTGCGGCGGAGAATGGCTATCGCCTGAGTGGCCCCTACACGCAAAACAATCTCGCCATCTATCTGATCCACCGCGAGAACCGAAGCGCCGGCCCCGTACCGATCACCCTGGACGAGGCGATGAGGCAGGGCCTCGTCAAGGTCGTCGAAACCGGCAGCGTCAGCCGCCTCATGGTCCGCAACCTGGGCGATCGCGAGGTCTTCATCCAGGCGGGCGATATCGTCAAGGGCGGCAAGCAGGACCGCGTCCTGCTCACCAGCCTGATCGTCCCCCCGAACTCGGGCTACCTTCCCATCGGTGCCTTTTGCGTCGAGGCGGGGCGATGGGCCAGTCGCGGCATGGAGAGGGTGGGGGAGTTTTCGACCTCCGCATACCGCATGCCTTCGAAGGCCGGCAAGATCGCGATCATGAAAAGCATGCGGCGCGAGACCGCTCCCGAGGCCGGTCGAATCGGCAGCTTGGAGGAGAGATGGCCTGGATTGAGAATCAGGCCCGGAGCGCGGCGGCGGCCGGCCGGCCCATACCTTCAGGGCGAAGTATGGCGCTCGGTCGCGATGATGCAGGACGCTTTGGGCCGTGCCGTGCGGGCGCAAGTCGCCGACCGGCGCTCGCGCACGAGCCTCCAGCTATCGCTCGAGAACAAGCGCCTCGCCTCGGCCCTGACGGGCTATGAAAAGGCCTTGAGAGGGCTGCTTGAAAAACACCCCGACGCCGTTGGCTATGTCTTCGCGGTAGGCGGCAGGATCAACAGCGGCGATGAGTTCGGAAACGCCGGGCTGTTCCGGAAGCTGTGGCTGCGGCAGTTGAAGGCGGCGGCGACGGAGGCCATCGCCGAAAAAGGCGCGCCGGAGCGCAGTCAGCCGACGCTCGCCGAGGTCGCCGCGTTCATCGATTCCGCGCGCGCCGCGAAGCCCGCTTCGAGGGCGATGCCGGGCGGCATGAGCCTGGTGACGCGCAAGGCGAGCGGGTCGTTCTACATGGAAGTCCGGCGCGGGAACGACCGCTGGGTGCACCGGAACTTCGTCGCCCAATAGCTCGGAGCCGGCTCGGCCCTCGAAACCATTGCGCTTGAGAATCACTCCCCCCTTGAGGGGGAGTCGAAGAGGCCGAGTGGTTTGTGCGAAGGCCGATTCGGTGGGGGGACATGCCACAGAAAAAGCTCCCCCCACCAGCGCGGCTTCGGGCTTGCGCCCTCGCCTTGCTGACTCCCCCTCAAGGGGGGAGTGTTTCTTCTTTCTGCTCGGATGCTTACTTACGCCGAATCACAAAATTAGGGCTTCTTCGCCAACCCCTCATGGAGCGCCCGGTCGCCTGCGAACCAACGGAGAGCAGGCTTGGACAACGCGCATGAAGAGAGAACACCCCGCACTCCTGCGGGGCGTTTTTGCGTCTTAAGGCGTGTGGGCGGGTGTATCGCATATTCATATCCGTGTAGGATGCGCCTGAAGCCCGCCCAATCGTAGAGACAAGCGCCATGCTCTCGACTCTGGACTGGTCGCTCATCCTCGCCTATATCGCGTTCGCGCTGCTCGTCGGCGTGTTGACTTCGCGGTCGGCGTCGAGGAGCCTGGCCTCGTACTTCGTGGCCGGGCGCAGCCTGCCCTGGTGGTGGATAGGCACCTCCATGGTGGCGACCACCTTCGCCTCCGACACCCCCCTCGTCGTGGCCGGCATCGTCGCCAAGCGCGGCATTTCGGGAAACTGGTTCTGGTGGGCGTGGGTCATCGGCAACGTGGGCGTCGCGGTATTCTTCGCCCCCCTGTGGCGGCGCGCGAGCGTGGTGACCGACGCCGAACTCATCGAACTGCGCTACGGGAGCGGCCCCGGCGCTTTCTTAAGAGGCTTCAAGGCCGTCTATTCCTCCCTCATCGTGAATATCATCGTCCTGGGCTGGGTGTTCCGCGCCATGGCGAAGATAGCCGAGCCCTTCCTCCGGTGGGAGGAGATTCTTCCCCAAAACTTGTGGACGGCCATCGAGGCGAACTGGCCCGCCGTTCTCACGATGGGAAGCGTGAACGAGAGCGTAACGGTCGCCCTGCTCGTCCTGATGATTGCGCTTTACGCAAGCGCGGGCGGAATCCGGGGCGTCATGCTCACCGATCTGTTCCAGTTCGTCATCGCGATGGCCGGCAGTTGTCTGTTCGCCTGGTACGCCGTGAAGGCCGTGGGCGGACTATCGGGCCTGAGCGCCAAGCTGGGCGAGATTTACGGTGCTGAGGGCGCGGCAAACATACTCTCCTTCCTCCCGCCCGAGGGCGCGGGATGGGCGGGAGCGCAGGTGATTCTCATCTACCTGTTCGTGGTCTGGTGGGCGCACAACAACGCCGACGGCGGGGGATACATCGGCCAGAGGCTGTGTTCGGCGCGCACTCCGAGGGACGCCCAGGCGGGCGCTTTCCTCTTCACGGTGGGAAACTACGTCCTGAGGCCCTGGCCGTGGATACTCATCGGCCTCGTGAGCCTGGTCCTCGTGCCCAAGGGCATGGACGCGCTCCCCGGCACGATGGAGGCGAAGATTCTCGCCGACCGCGAGGCGGCCTATCCCCTCTTGATGGAGAAGCTTCTGCCCGCGGGGGTTTTGGGGCTGGTGATGGTGGGTCTCCTGGGCGCGTTCATGAGCACTGTGGACACGCACCTGAACTGGGGGATGAGCTATCTGGTGAACGACGTGTATGCGCGCTTCATCCGGAAAAAAGCGGGCGCGCGGGAGGTCGTCTTCGTGAGCCGTCTGGGCGTCCTGATCATGGCGCTCGGCGCATTCGCCGTGGCGGGGCAAATCAAAAGCATAGAGGTCGCGTGGAAGTTCCATATCTCGCTCGGAGCGGGCCTGGGCCTTCCGGTGATCCTGCGCTGGCTGTGGTGGCGCGCGAACGCCTGGACGGAAATTTCAGGGATGCTGGCCGCTGGCGCAACCGCCCTCTATCTCCACTGGGAGGGGGAGCCGCCCGCTTTTCCCGTATTGCTGGCCGCGGAGGTGGGCGTCGGTTTTCTGGCGATGCTGATCGTTACCTTCATCACGAGGCCCGCGCGCGCGGACGTACTCAAGAATTTCTGGACGAGGGTGCGCCCGCCGGGCGCATGGGGCCGGGTGCGCGGGGAGGACAGGCGCGCAGCCCCCATATTCGCCCTCGCCGGCCTTTGGCTGGCTTTAAGCGTCTTCGTTTTCGCGTTGATGTTCCTGGTCGGCGCGCTGCTCGTCGGCACCTGGACGCAGGCGGGCGGGCTCGCGCTCCTGGCGGGGTTCGCCCTGTGCATGGCGTGGGGAATCGACCGAAGATACAAGTACGGCATTTTGTTCGTGTAGGGGCGTTTGTCTCTGAGGAAAGATTGTGCCTGCCGTAGGGACAACCCCCTGTGGTTGTCCTTCTTTATGATGTTTACGACAAGGACAGGCACGGGGGCCTGTCCCTGCCTGGGGAGGTTCACCCGTCATTCCGGCGTATGCCGGAATCCAGAACCGACGAGGATTGCTCTTACGGGCTTGTCATACGCATGGCTCGACGAATTCCCGTTTGAACCCATCACCGGGATATGGATAAAATGGTTGTGTGATGCCGTCTATGCGTCATGGTCATCGGCAGGTGGGGGAAGTGATCACGACCGCAATGTCACCGGGACGGCTGGCCGAAATGTGGTTCGTCCGGTTCCGGTGGCCCCCGAACGGATAGGCCGCGACATCTTTCGGGCGGCGGAAGAGAAAATCCCTGCTTCGGAACAGGGGGATGAAACAATGGAAGGCAACATCTGGATAGGATTCATCGTGGTCGTCATCACGATCGTCGGCTCCCACACCTGGCTTCACAGGGACATCGCCGAACTCCGGGAACGCATGGCGAAACTGGAGGGAACCTTCGAGGGTTTCATGACGTCGCAGCGCAAGTCTGCAGACTAGCGGGTTCATTCCGCTGTAACCGCCGTCTTCTTTCAAAATCTTCGAGAAATACCCTGTCTCGAGGGAGGATGTCCGCGCTTCCCTGCGAGGAAATGAAAGCGCAAAAAATGGCAGGGACAGGTCGCGACCTGTCCCTACAGTCTGTTTCCTCACTGTTGGTTGGGAATGACGATGGGTTGGAAAAAGCGTAGGGGCCGTTCGCGAACGGCCCCTACAAAACCCTTGCCTGACGAATCCTCTACTCGTCCGCCTCCTCGAACTCGGCCGAGTATTCGACCTCGATGCCGCGCTGCACGCTCTGGCTGGCCGGGCAGCCCTTCTCGTGCACGGCGAGGGCGCGCTCGGCGTCTTCGCGCTTTCCCTTGGGGATGCGGCATTTGTACTTGACCTTGATTTTCGTGACCAGGGCCATGCCGTCCACGTTCTCGATGATGCCTTCCACCTCCGCCACCAGGTTGTCGGGGCTGCTCTTTATCCCGCGCGCATCCAGCGCGCCTCCCATGTTGCCCGTCAGTCAGCCGGCGACGGCGGCGGCGAGATGATCCAGCGTCGCCGGACGCTCCTCCTCGGGTTCGGCCTTGTAGAAGTTCTTGATGCCCCCGTGGATGCCGTAGGGAATCGGCTCGTCGGGGAAGGCGTCGAGATAGCCCGTCTTCATCCCCCTGCCGGGTTCCTTGACGATGCGGGCCTTGGTGACGTGAATGACTTCTCCCATGTTGCTCTCCTTCTCGTGATGAGATTTTGAAAATTGCTTGAATGATAATCGCAATTCAAGGGTAGCACCCCGCCGGGACGAGGGAAACCGGGCCTTATATAATAACGACGATGGTGCCCGCAACGGTCAGGAGCGCGCCCAGCACGAGCCGGGGCGTGATGTTTTCCATCTCGCGCAGGAAGAGCCAGCCGAGCACCAGCACGATGAGGGGCTGTGCGGAGACGAGGGCCGTCACGCGCACGGCCAGGGTGTGGACGAACGCGAAGTTGTAGAACGGCACGGCGATCGAATGGCAGACGGCCGCTGCGAAAATCCATCTCCAGGCCGATGCGGGGATGGGGCCGCGCGATTCCTCGCCGCCCCTGTCGAGCGCCATGAGCAGCGACGCCGTGGCGGCTCCCACCCAGAGCGCGAACGCGGCGGTGGCGAGCGGATGGAGGTTCAGGGACGCTTTTTTGAAGAAGATCGCGGCCACGCCCCAGAGCAGCGAGGTGACGCCGGCGGAGATCCAGCCGAAGAGCTTCCACCTCGCGCCGCGGGCTTCGGCTTCGGGCTCCCGGGATGGTTCGGCCTGAACGATGAGCGTGATGCCGATGAGAAGAATCGCGAGACCGGTGAAGATGGAGAGCGTCGGCGTCTCGCCCAGCATGAACGACGCCCCGATCGCCGTGATGACGGGATAGGTTAGCGCGATGGGGATGGAGCGGTTCGGCCCGATGCGGTGGATGGCGCGGTAGTAGAACGAGCGCGATATGCCGATGTGGAAAAAGCCCGCCAGGAAGGCGAAGGCCAGGGTGGTCGCGGTTGCGCTCAGAAAATCCTCGACCGAGATGAAGAAAACGGCGACGAGCGTCACCATAGCGGCGTTTGTGGTCGTGACGGCAGCGGTGACCTTGAGGACGGGCGCGTTCATGAGCGCGCGCTTGATGAAATAGACGAACACCGCCCAGGAGGTCGAGGCAATTGAAGCGAGCAATACGCCGTAGGCGTTCGATTCCAGGCTCATCTCAGCGAAGCCGCGCGGGCGGATGCGCCGCGCGCCGGGACGTTCGGGAGATGGTCAATGAGGTTATTTGTCGGAATTGATGCAGAGCACCGCGCGCCAGTAGTCGAAGATGTTCACGCGCTCCTGACGTTCGAGGGTCAGGTTGTTCGTCTCGAGCAGGGGCTCCAGGTCCAGGGTGGTCTCCCATCCGAATTTCTTGCAAACGCCGTTGATGAGTTCTTCGAACTTGGCCAGAAGAAGTTTCTGGCTCTTGAAATGATTGATGAAGACGACGCGTCCGCCCGGCTTGCATACGCGGCAGATCTCCGAGACGACCTTGTGCGGGTCGGGGGCCGCGCTCACGACGTAGCAGGCGGTGACGCAGTCGAAGGTGTTGTCCTCATACGCCATGTTCTGCGCGTCCATCACGGCGAGCTCGACGTTATTGAGGCCCATCTTCTCGATTTTCTCTTTCGCCTTCTCGAGCATTTTAGAGGAAATGTCGATGGCGATAATCTCCGAGGTCGGCGGGTAGAGCGGCAGGGAGAGCCCGGTGCCCACGCCTACCTCGAGCAGTTTTTCGCCCGGCTTCAGGTCGAGCAGGTCGACGCCGACGTTTCTGCCTTCACTGAACACGTGCTTGAAGACCAGGTCGTAGAATTTCCCCCAGCGATCATATATCTTGATGACGGCGTCCGGTGATTCCACTTTGCATTCCTCAATCAAGTTCCCGCGCTCGTAATTGCACGGAATCCGGTGGGCGAAAGCCGTACAAAGCGCAACAACATCCGGCATACTTCCCGGATTGGAGCGATTTGCTTTCTTCCAACTTCGGAAGATATGCCATATTGTAAGAAAAAATAAAAATTTTTTCCACATCAATCGGCAATGATGAATACGGGAGAATATGATCATGACGTGGGAGACCATCGATTTCGATCTCGAGGAAGAAGGCGGTTTGGCCCTCGTTCGGCTCAATCGCCCCGGGGCGCTCAACGCGCTCGACCGCCAGATGGCGAAAGACCTCTACGAGGTTTGCGAAAGATGCGATGAGCCCGACGTCCGCGCGATGGTACTGAGCGGGGCGGGGCGCGCTTTCTCCGCCGGCGGGGACTTGAAGGAGATCGAGGCGCGCATCCGGGCGGGCGAGCGGATGGAGGAGTTCCTTTGGCCGGACTACCAGAAATCGCTGGCGAAGCTCCACGAGGTGCGCTGCCCGACGATAGCGGCCGTCCACGGTTTCGCCGTGGGCGCAGGGTGTGATATCGCATTGGCCTGCGACATCCGCCTCGCGGGCGCAGGCGCTTCGTTCGGGCAGGTGTACTCCAGGATCGGACTCGTCCCCGATTGCGGGGGAACGTTTTTCCTGCCCCGCGTCGTGGGCAGCGCGAAAGCCCTGGAGTTGATTTTGACGGGCGACGTCATCGACGCGGAGGCGGCGCTCGCCATCGGTCTCGTCCGCTCGGTTCATCCCGATGACGCGCTCATCGAGGAAGCGACCGCCCTGGGACGAAGGCTCGCCGGAGGCCCCTCGATTGCGCTTCGGGCGGCGAAGAAGCTGATTCGCGCCTCGGGCGGCCTGGACGTGGCGACGGCGCTTCGCGCGGAAGCGGGCGCGCAGGCCGAGACGGTCGCGAGTTCGGATTTTCAGGAGGGGATCACCGCCTTTCTGGAGAAGCGAAAACCCAAATTCCAGGGCAAGTGAACGAGTTCCGGCGATTCGGAGCCTCCGCCATATAAAGGACGCTTCTTGGGCATGGAAGCATATTTCGCGAGTTTTCCCGTCTGGATGAATTTCATTTTCTTCGCTGCGGGTCTCCTCATCATCACGAAAGGTGCCGACTGGTTCACCGACGGCGCGGTCGGAATCGCCGAAACCACGGGGGTTCCCAAGGTCGTCGTCGGCGCCACGCTGGTGAGCCTGGCGACGACGGCGCCTGAGTTCAGCGTTTCGGTCATTGCGGCCTGGCTGGACCATCCGGCCACGTCCGTGGGCAATGCGGTCGGCTCCACCATCTGCAACATCGGGCTCATTCTGGCGGTGGCGTTCCTGCTCGAGCCCGTATCCCTCTCCAGGGAAGACGTTATGCGCAAGGGCCTGTTCATGATGGTGATGGGCGTGTTGCTGATTCTCCTGGGCTGGGATGAGCGAATCACCAGGATCGAAGGTCTGGTTTTGTTCGCCCTGGTGCCCGTTTTTCTCTGGTTCGGCATGAAGCGGGGAACATGGTCGGATTTCGATTTCGGGGCTACGATGACCGACCGGGAAATACATCATGTCGGGCTGCGGTTCATCGCCGGCTCGGTCCTGGTTGTTTTCGGCAGCGTGCTGCTCGTGCAGAACGCGGTGCATCTGGCCCGAGCCATGGGCGTTCCCGAACTGGTCATCGCCCTTACGCTGGTGGCTATCGGCACGTCTCTTCCTGAATTGATCACGGCGGTTTCCGCATCCTGGCAGGGTCATGGAGACATGGCTGTCGGTAACGTGCTGGGCGCGAACGTCCTGAACATCACGTGGGTTCTCGGCGGGGCGTCGCTCATTACGCCCCTCGGGATCGAGCGGCAATCGTTCGTTCTGGATTTCCCGTTCATGCTCTTGCTCATGCTGATGTTTTTGCTTCTCGCCTTATGGAAGCGTGGCATGGGACGCAGGGCGGGACTCATGTTTCTTACGGGATACGTGTGCTATCTGGCGCTCATGTTCGTCTACTTCGTTTGAGGACGTCCTGCCGCGCGGAAACAATTTTCGCTCAGCGCCGTTTGCCGGTATGGTATATTAAGGGTCGATTTTCTGGATTGTTTTCGAGGTTCACAGGCAAGGGGAAAGTGGTGAGCATGAAAAAAACAGGTGCGCTGATCGCGGCGATTCTGTTGTTCGGCGGCCTTGAGGCTGAAGGGGCGAGCAAGAAAACCGGCCCTTCCACGAAAGATATGGGCCAGGTCGTCATCGAGGTGAACGAGAAGAAAATCACCCTGGGAGAGATCGAGCAGAGGTTGAAGCAGTTGGCTCCCGCCGTGCGAATCCGCATCCGCAAGAACAAGGGACGCTTCCTCGATAGCCTGGTTCAGGGGGAACTCCTGTATCAGGAAGCGGTTCGCCGGAAAATAGACGAATCTCCCCGGATACGGAAGAGAATCGAGGGCTTGAAGCGGAGGCTCGTCATCGAGGAGTTTCTGAAACAGGATGCGGAGGCGGCGGGCGCGTCAGAACAGCAGTTGCGCGATTTCTTTCTCGCCAACAAGGAGCGGTTCCGCCGCAGGGAGGCGGTCACCCTCGCCCACATCGTGCTCAAAACCGAACAGGAGGCGTGGGACGCCGTCGCCGAACTCAGAAAAGGGACGCCTTTCGCGCAGGTGGCGAGAGCGCGCTCCATCTTCGAGGGCACGCGCGATTCGGGCGGCATGATGGGCACGGCCGAGCGGGGCGCGTTGGAAAAGGCGCTCGAAGACGTGGCGTTCAAAGTGCCCATCGGCCAGCCGAGCAATCCGATTCGAACCTCCGTCGGCTGGCAGGTGATACGGGTGCTCGAGCGCGTGGGGGCTGAGGATGCGAAATTCGATGACGTCAAGGACGACGTAAATCTCGTTTATTCGGAACTCAAGAGAAGAGAGAGGTACGAGGCGCTGCTCAGGCGCTTGCGCGAGGGAGCGAAAGTCAAGGTTCATGCGGAGCGGTTCAAATAGGGTCGCGCGCTATCCACATTTTTTCCACAGTTTCTCCCCCGGATATCCCCAGGACTTCCACGGTCTATCCACAACAAATTGTGGTTTAGCGCAAAAAAAGCATTGACCCGGCACTATATGTTGTGTTTATATGATTCTTCTCGGAACATGGTTTTCAAGCGAATCCCAGGCGTTTCTCCCGTGTTTCGACTCAGGAGAAGCGCTTGTCGGATCGCCCCCGTTTCGGGCGGACAGGGGCGGTCGTCTGGGGGTGGGGGGAGTTGGTCTCCTCTCGCCCCCAGATACTATATGCCCGGGAATTTCACCCCCGAAAAATCGCGCATCGGTCGTTTTCGGGTTTTCGGTTTCGGATGCAATCCGGGGTTTCAACATGCGTCCGGGCAGGCGGAGTGCACGGGATGTCGATCAAATCGGACAAGTGGATATCGAAAATGGCGCGCGAGCACGGGATGATCGAGCCTTTCGAGGACAGGCAGGTGCGCGAGGGCGCCATCTCCTACGGCGTCTCCTCCTATGGATACGACATCCGCATCGCCGATGAGTTCATGATCTTCACGAACGTGAACTCGACCATCGTGGATCCCAAGAATTTCGACGAGCGCTCGCTCGTCCACGTCAAGGACGACACCTGCATCATCCCGCCCAATTCCTTCGCCCTCGCCAAGACGGTGGAGTATTTCCGCATCCCCAGAAGCGTGCTCACCGTCTGCGTCGGCAAGAGCACCTACGCGCGCTGCGGCATCATCGTCAACGTCACGCCCTTTGAACCCGAGTGGGAGGGCTTCGTCACCCTCGAGGTGTCGAACACCACGCCCCTGCCCGCCAAGATTTACGCGAACGAGGGCATCGCGCAGGTGCTGTTCTTCGAGAGCGATGAGGAGTGCGAGACCTCCTACGCCGACAAGAAGGGCAAATACCAGAAACAACAGGGCCTCACCCTGGCGAAGCTGTAGACCATGTTGCCTTTGTAGGGACGGGTCGCGACCTGTCCCTGCTCCTCCCCTCAAAACCCCTTGTTTTTCTTTTCGCTTTGATGTTTCGCGCTCCTGATGTATGATGATCCCATGTAATTTGTCCCAATAAGTGGAACCGTCCGCTCCACTGAGTCAGTCGGGAGGCGTTATCGGTGCCCCAGGAACTCTCTCACATCGACGAGCAGGGCCGCGCCCGCATGGTGGACGTCGGGGGCAAAGAGGTCACCCGCCGCGAGGCCGTGGCGCGCGGCCGCCTCGAGATGGCGCCCGAAACCCTGAGCCTCATCCTCGATGGTGGCCTGCCCAAGGGCGACGTGCTGGGCACGGCGCGCATCGCAGGCGTCATGGCGGCCAAGCAGTGCGCGAGCCTCATCCCGATGTGTCATCCGCTGCGCCTGTCGAGTGTGGAGATCGATTTCTCGGCCGATGAGCCGCTCGGCCTGCTGCGCATCGAGGCTGCCGTACGCGCGCAGGATAGAACGGGCGTGGAGATGGAGGCCCTGACCGCAGTGAGCGTGGCGGGCTTGACCGTCTACGATATGTGCAAGGCGGTGGACAAGAGGATGGTTCTTTCTGGAATCCGGCTGGTGAGGAAGTCTGGCGGAAAGAGTGGGGATTTCATTCTGGACGGGGAGTAGCAATTCTTGGTCTCTTTATTTACGAGGACGATGCGCCTGACCCGCTTCCGCCCTTTGCCCGACGCTGGAGATAAAATGCCCTGAACCGGGCATTTTACCTTTGAAGGCGATACGGGTTCCGACTGAAATCATGACGAAACCAGGTTTTTCATATGCGATTGTTGTTTTGTACCGTTTATTTCGATGAGACACCGCGGGAGAAATGTATATGAAAGAATCCACTAGCAAGATGCCGGTGCAGACGGTGCCGGCGGAGAAAAAGGAGGGACCGAGCCGCCTGGGCCTGATTCTGGGCGCGCTCTTTATCATTCTTTGCGGCGTACTGGGCGCGGCGCTCGCCGAAGCCTTGCTTGCGCCGAACCGAATGGCCGGCCCGGCCGGAGGCGCTCTGGCGGGCGTTCTGTTGCTGGTGCTCGCGAGAGAACTGGGCAAGCTGAAAATCGGCACCCTGGCCGGCGGGGCCGCCGGCCTGCTCTTCGGCCTTCTGGCCTCCTTGCTGCTTTGCGCTCTCATCGGCGAGGCGTTTCCGCAAAACGTCCGTCCCCTCTTTGCCGCCTCTACGGGCTTGCTGCTCAGCGCTCTGGGCGTTTTTCTGGGCTCCGTGGCGGGGAGCCGGTATTCATCTCCTCCTGCTGCGAAAGGGAAAGAGCCAGGCGCCAAGAAGTACCATCACGCCAAGATTCTCGACACCAGCGTCATCATCGACGGGCGCATCGCCGACATCTGCGAGGCGGGCTTCGTCGAAGGGCCCATGGTGGTGCCCCAGTTCGTGCTCAAGGAATTGCAGCAGATCGCCGATTCTTCGGATTCCCTGAAACGTAACCGGGGGCGCCGCGGCCTCGACGTGCTCCAGCGGATTCAGCAGAACCAGGACCTCGACATCAACATCATCGAGACGGATTTCCCCCGCGTGAAGGAGGTGGACACCAAGCTCGTTCTCCTGGGCAAGGAGATATGCGGCAAGGTGATGACCAACGACTTCAACCTCAACAAGGTGGCCGAGCTCCAGGGCGTGCGGGTTCTCAACATCAACGAACTGGCGAATTCGGTCAAGCCGGTCGTTCTGCCCGGCGAGGACATGAGCGTCTTCGTCATCAAGGAGGGCAAGGAGCACAACCAGGGCGTCGGCTATCTCGACGATGGCACCATGGTGGTGGTGGACCATGCGAAGCATCGCATCGGCGAGCAAATTCCCGTTTCCGTGACGAGCGTCCTGCAGACCACCGCCGGGCGGATGATTTTTACGAAAATACGAGATGAAGCCGAATTATCGCAAACCGGCGCCTGAGCGCCCGCGCTCTTCTCCCGCATTGCCGAACCCTAATGAGACGGCGGCCATCGTTCCCGCCGCAGGCAAGGGCCTGCGCCTTCCCGGCGTGGTGGCCAAACAGTTCAGAAATCTTGAGGGGAAGCCCCTTTTCCATCACTGCCTTTTGCGAATCGCGCGCACGGGCCTCTTGGGCCGGATCGTCGTGGCGGTTCCCGCAGGCTCCAGCCCGCCCGAGCTTCCAGATGGAATGGAAGTGGAGGTCTGCGTCGTCGAAGGCGGCGCGCGCCGTCAGGATTCGGTGCGAAACGGGCTCGCCGCTCTCGGGGAGGGTGTCTCCTGGGTCGTTGTGCACGACGGGGCGCGGCCCCTGGTGACGCGCGAACTAATAAAGAGGTGCCTGCTCGGCGCGGCGGAGACGGGTGCCGCCATCGCGGCCCTGCGCGTGGTGGATACGGTGAAGATGGGCGACGCTGAGGGATTCATCGAGGCGACGCGCCCGCGCGAGGGCCTCTGGCTCGCCCAGACGCCCCAGGTGGCGCGGCGCGAACTGCTCACGCGCGCGATGGCGTGGGCGGACGCGAATGATGTCGAGGGAACCGACGAGGCGGCCCTGCTCGAGGCGGCCGGCGTTCGGGTGAAGCTCGTGGAAGGAAGCGCCGAGAACATCAAGGTAACGACGCCCGGCGACATGGAGCGCGCGGCGCGCCTGATGGAACTCGAACGACATGCCGAAGCGGAGGCGTCTACATGATTCGAGTCGGGGTAGGCTACGATGTCCACCGCTTCGAGGCGGGTCGCAAGCTCATGCTCGGCGGCGTGGAGATTCCCTTTGAGCAAGGCCTCGCCGGACACTCCGACGCCGATGCGCTCATCCACGCGGTCATCGACGCGCTTCTGGGCGCGGCGGCCCTCGGCGACATCGGCGGGCATTTCCCCGATACGGACGAGGCCTATCGCGGCGCGGACAGCCGGGAGCTCCTCGCGCGCGTGGTGGCGCTTCTCGCCGAGCAGGGCATGAAGCCGAACAACGTGGACACCGTGGTCGTGGCGCAAAGGCCGAAACTCGCTCCCCATATCCCCGGGATGAGAGAGGTCGTCTCCTCCATACTGGGGATTCCGCCCGATCGGGTGGGGATCAAGGCGACGACGGGCGAGGGACTCGGCTTCGTGGGACGCGAGGAGGGCGTCGCGGCGCATGCGGTTTGCACGATAAGCGTGGAGTCTCCTTGACGCCCATCGGCGGGGCATGACAAATTTCTGCCCGGACGCGGCCCGGAACACATTTCACCCCCTCGGTCATGCGGGTTCTGGAGAGAGTCATTTGGGTGTTCAGCTATACAACACGTTGACGAGAAAAAAAGAACCCTTCGAGCCCCTGGAAGAGGGGCGCGTGAAGATGTACGTGTGCGGGGTGACGGTGTATGACCACTGCCATCTCGGGCACGCGCGCGCCGCCATCGTCTTCGACGTGATTCACCGCTATTTCGAATACCGCGGCTACGATGTTCTCTTCGTGTGCAACTTCACCGACGTGGACGACAAGATCATCGCCCGAGCCCGGCGTCTCAAGGTTCCCATCGGCGAGCTGACCGAAAAGTTTATTGGCGAATACTACGTCGACATGGACGCGCTCGGCGTCCGGCGGGCGGACGCCGCCCCGCGCGCCACGGAGAACATCGAGGGCATGATCGAGATGATCGAGAAGCTCATCGAGAAGGGGACCGCCTACGAGTTCGCGGGCAACGTCTACTTCGACATCGACAAATTCCCCGGCTACGGCAAGCTTTCGGGTCGCAACACCGAGGAACTGGAAGCCGGCTACCGTATCGAGCCGGGCGAGGGCAAGCGCAACCCGCTCGATTTCGCCTTGTGGAAGGCGGCGAAGCCCGGCGAGCCCGAATGGGAAAGCCCCTGGGGGCCTGGCCGTCCCGGCTGGCACATCGAGTGCTCCGTCATGTCGAGCCGCTACCTGGGCGAGCGCTTCGACATCCACGGCGGGGGCGAGGATCTGGTGTTTCCCCACCATGAGAACGAGATAGCGCAGAGCGAGGGCTGCTTCGGGCACAACTGGGTGCGCTACTGGGTGCACAACGGCTTCGTGCAGATCAACCACGAGAAGATGAGCAAATCGAAGGGTAACTTCTTCACCATCAAGGCGATTCTCGAGGACCACCCCGCCGAGGTGATCCGCTATTTCCTGCTGGGAACGCACTACAGGCATCCGGTGGATTATTCGGATCAGGTGGTGGGTGAGGCGCGAAAGGGGCTGGACAGGCTCTACAACGTTCGGCTCAGGCTCGCCCGAAGCGGCGGCGGGGATTCGGGCGGCTGGCGAGAGCGGGTGGAGGAGGCGGTCGCCGCCTTCCGCGCGCAGTTCACGGAAGCCATGGACGATGACTTCAACACCGCGCGCGCCCTGGGGTATCTCTTCGACTTCGCGAGGCGCATCAACGGCTTCATCAACGAGGCGGGCGCGCTGCCCGAATCCGCGGCAGTGCTCGCGCGGGATGTCTTCGAAGAAGTGGGCGAGGTTCTGGGCCTGTTCGCCCACGCGCCCGAGGAGTGGTTCCGAAGCGCCGCGAGCGCTGCGCACACAGAAGGGGACGAGGGCCAAAACGGCGCCTTGCGCGATGATGAAATAGAAGCGTTGCTCGAACGACGCGCGCAGGCCCGGGCCGGCAGGGATTTCCCGGAGGCCGACCGGATCCGGGAAGAACTCGCGGAGGCCGGCATCGTCCTGGAAGACGGCCCCGGCGGCACCCTCTGGAAGCGAAGAGCGCCGTGATGTTCAGTGTAGGCGAAGCTTCATCATGCGAGCGCCAAATCTTATCCTTTTACCGAAGAGCGTAACGCTTGAAGCGCAGACCCGAATACGTCTGCGGCGCGCACAGCGTGCTGGCGGCTCTGGAGCGCGGGCCGGAGCGGGTGAGGCGGCTCCTCATCGCCGATGGACGCCGGAACCGCAGGGTGGTCGAGGCGGTGCGGCTCGCAGAATCGCGCGGCGTCTCCGTCGAGACGCTCGATCCCGGAGGGCTCACGAAAAAGGCCGCCACCGCGCAGCATCAAAACCTCCTCGCGGAGGTTTCCCCCACGCCGCTGCTCCCGCTCGATGACCTCATCGAAGCCCAGACCGCGGAGTCGCCGCCCATTTTGCTGCTCGACGGTGTGCAGGACCCGAGGAATTTCGGCGCCATCTTAAGAAGTGCGGCCGCCCTGGGGGCGGGCGGCGTCGTCTGGCCGAAGGATAACGCCGTAGGTCTCACGCCCGTCGCGGCGAAGGCGGCCGCGGGCGCGCTGGAGGTCGTGCCGCTCGCGCGCGTGACGAACCTGGCCCGGGCCGTCTCGACGCTCAAGGAAGCGGGCTACTGGGCGCTGGCGGCGGACGCTCATGGGGATAAGGCCCTGGGCGTCGATGAGCTGCCCCGGCCCTGTTGTCTGGTAATCGGGGCGGAGGGCAGGGGCGTGCGGCCGCTCGTGCTCAGGAACTGCGACGCGCGCGTGAGGATACCCATCGAGGAGGGCGTGGTGTCTTCCCTGAACGCCTCTGTCGCCGCGGCGATCCTGCTCCACGGCCTGCGCGGGACTCGCAAGACGGGTGAGGACGGGGCTCAGGCGGAGGACTCTTCCTCGCGAGCGCCTTGATTTCCCGTGAACCGAACTCCGGGTCCGCGCCCGTTCCTTGCTTTTCGCTAACCCAAAGGGGATAAAGGGGGTTGACAAGGCGCGCCGGTGGGCCTAATTTAACCCGCCTTTGTTGGCTGGCGTAGCTCAGCTGGTAGAGCAGCTGATTTGTAATCAGCAGGTCGGAGGTTCGAGTCCTCTCGCCAGCTCCACGGCGGGACGCGCCTCCCGGACCTCGCCGGAGAAAATCCGGGGGAGAATGTCTGCGGTTTTTCTATTCGGGATTCAGTGGATGTGGCGGCTTCGGGGAATCGATGGTTTCCGCGAGGTTTTTTTGATAGCCTTTATGGTTGTTTTTGATGGACGGCGGTTTTCAGGGGAGGTTCCCGAGTGGCCAAAGGGATCAGACTGTAAATCTGACGGCTCAGCCTTCGGAGGTTCGAATCCTCCCCTCCCCACCAGCAGATGAATCGTTGAAACGACTAGGACGCGCGCTTTGGATTCAGAGGCGGGAATAGCTCAGATGGTAGAGCATCAGCCTTCCAAGCTGAGGGTCGCGGGTTCGAGCCCCGTTTCCCGCTCCAGGACGATTCGAGGCTATCGCCTTTTCTTGATATGTATTTCATGAATCGGATTTCGGCTCCGGGGGTTGCTCTGGCCGGAATAAGCTGTATTATCCGCCCGGAACGAACCGCCGGGCGCATCGTTTGCTGAGGTTGCTCTGGCTGAAATACAGCTGAAATACAGGATATACGCACGCCCGTGACGTAGCCGGCCCACGTAGCTCAGCCGGCAGAGCACTTCCTTGGTAAGGAAGAGGTCACCGGTTCAAGTCCGGTCGTGGGCTCCAGGGCAGGCGGAATTCATTGAAATTTCGAGGTTCGTGCATTATCCTGCGATTCGCATGAAACGCCTTGGAATCCCTCGGGTTCGCGAAGATTCGCTTTGGCGATGGACAAGGTTTCGCCCGAGCGGGTATAAAGGCGCGTTTTTCGGGAATGGCGAGAAAGAGGGGAAATGGTTCCTCTCCCCCGGAAGATATTATTTTTGAATTTTCAATAGAAGGAGAAGGGAAGCCATGGCGAAGGCGAAGTTTGAGCGCACGAAGCCGCACGTGAACGTAGGGACGATAGGACACGTGGACCATGGGAAGACGACGCTGACGGCGGCGATCACGAAGCACCTCT
>CAYTSP010000333.1:0-5516 GCA_964440505.1 uncultured Nitrospinaceae bacterium | reverse complement strand
ACTACCTCCTTGATCTCACCGTCTCTCGCGAGTGAATCCTCGGCGCTCTTCTTCACATCCGCCTGGGTCGCATCCACAGCCGCAACAACGACCTTCGCGCTCTTTATCACCGCCTCATGGGTCAACTGCACCGCCATCTTGATATCACTGTGTCTCTCGTCGGTAGCCTCGGCGCTCTCCTTCACCAACTCGTGGGCTGCATCCACCGCCATATTGATCTGGGCGTCTCTCGTAGCAGCATCAACTACTCCCTTCTTCACATCCACCAGAGTCGCCTCCACTGTCTCCCTGATCGCTTCGATCTCGCCGTCTCTCGTTCCGGCAGCCGCAGCAATCTCATTTGCCACCACATAGGTCGCATCTACTTTTTTGTTGATCTCGCCATCTCTAGTGGCGGCGGCCTTCGCGTTCTTCTCCACTTCCTCATGGACCGTTATCACCGCTGTCCCGATCTCGTCCGCAGCCGTCTTGACATTACCCGCAATGGCAACGCCCTTCTTCACATCCGCATGGGTCGCATCCACCACCTTCTTGATCTCGCCGTGTTTCTCGTCGGCAACTTCTGCACTTATCTTCACGGTCTCGTGGGTCGCTTTCACTACCTCCTTGATCTCACCGTCTCTCGCGAGTGAATCCTCGGCGCTCTTCTTCACATCCGCCTGGGTCGCATCCACCACCTTCTTGATCTCACCTGCTACACCTACGCCCTTCTTCACATCCGCATGGGTCGCTTTCACTGCCTCCTTGATCTCGCCGTCTCTCGCAAGTGAGTCCTCGGCGCTCTTCTCCACACCCTCATGGGTTGCATCCACCGCCTTCATGATCTCACCAGCTACATCGACGCCCTTCTTCACATCCCGATGGGTCATATTCACCGCCGCGACAACGACCTTCGCGCTCTCTATCACCGCCTCATGGGTCGACTTCACCACTGTCCCGAACTCGTCCGCAGCCGTCTTGACATCACCCGCAATGGCGACGCCTTTCTTTACATCCTCATGAGTCGCATCCACCACCTTCTTGATCTCACCGTCTCTCGCGAGTGAATTCTCGGCGCTCTTCTTCACACCCTCATGGGTCGCCAGCACCGTATCCTTGATTACCTTGATACTCTCCCAGTCCCTTGTGGTAACTCCATTGACGTTCATATCTATCTTTTTGTTGATCTCGGCCACCGATTTATTGATCACCTCAATCTTTGCGTCTCTTGTGCTCGCAGCTTCGGCGTGAGCCTCCAGCTTCATATTGATATTTTCTAAGGTGACTTTAGGCTTTTCGTCTTTACAGGGCTTGACTTCACCCACCTGGTATGAAGCTAGATTACTTGTGGGAACGACAAGTAGTTTCCCGGCCCCGTTTTCCCTTATCTCGGGTAAACTGAAGATCGCATACTTTTCTGTTGAGCTGATGTGTTTCGCATCATCAATGCATCTTTCCGGTCGGGCAGTACGCAACTGTCCACTGTTGAATTGATACAATCCTCTCAGTGCGACCCTCCACTGGCTCTGGAAAGTCTTGCCATTTGGCAAATACCCAACTAACGAGGGTGATTGTGCAAGAAAAATCGGTGATGCCAACGCAGCGATTGAGAGAATAATCAGCATGCCCTTATTTACATACTGCAATAAGGAAAAGACCTTGTCCCAAACGCCGGCAATATATGCAGCAATCCAAGCCAACTGCGATGTTACCCTGTGTAACAACCACGGGATAAATTCTCGAATTATCAAGATGAAGAGGTTTTTGATAATGGTGGCCATTATCAGAGGTGCGAAGAAAAAATAACGTTTTAGTTTAGATGAAATGATGACATTGTCCGGTATCTTGTCCCGATAATTCAGGTATTTCACACCATGCCATTTCATATTGGCAATATGCTTGAGATATCGGTGGGTTTTGAAAACAAAAAGGTGAAAACAACCAAGAACTATCGAAACAGCAATTATGATCACCCCTAATACGATACAGAAAATCAGCGGCCCAAAAACCAAACAAAATAAGCCCAACAAATTTTTCACGGCCAGAAATGGAAAATCATCAAAGGTTAGGTAATGAGACAAATTAAAGTCTCTATCGAACAGTCGACCCAATTCTTGCTCGTACAAAAATCCGACCAAGGAAGCGTAGGCGTAGATGACGATAAAGGTTATTGATTTTCCGCGAAATGTTCCTGTTGATTGTTTCGAGAATTTTTTGATGAATCCCCAGATGACAGGGACTTGTTCCTTGATAGCGTGCAAGATTCCCAAGATTTCAGGAGCATTGGTCTCTTCTGGTTTTTGGCCTTCCTGTTCCTGGTCTTCCTGTCCATCGTCGCGCATGGTGTTTTCTCTCTGAGCTTTTCCCGAATCCGTTTGGCTCTGCCTATCTGGTTGCCATGATCCCGTTTACGAATTCATGGGCTTACAAACAGAATCACCAGCAATATTCAATATAATTTACATTACATTACATCAATTCTAATTCAATTAGCAAGTCAAGTAAATATCTTTTTTCCTCATCACCTGCCACCGCTCCGCACGACCCTCCATACGCGCACCAGTCTCTACTTGGAATGTTGCGTCTCATCATTCGGAATATGGGAATAGAGTTGCACTAGAGGAGTGGTGCAGAAAGATTAGCAGCGAATCGGGGGAGTCAATCCGCAAGCAGGCGAGTTTTGCCCGCAGGCCGTCGAATTTACACCAAGAGTTTTCTATGGATACTCAGGGATGGTGTCAGGATTCGGGGCTTAAGAGGCCTTTGGGGGGCTCAACCCCCATTATTCCGCGCGCCGCGTCTGCGTCCATCGCCACTACGCCCGCTGCGCCAGCGGGTGATGTGGATGACCAGAACGACGAGGGCGTCGTCCTGCACTTCATAAATCACGCGGAATTCGCCGACGATGAGCCGCCTGAGTCCCCGCTCCTCTCCCTTGAGCGCGTGGCCCAGCAACGGTTGCTCCGCCAGTCGGTCGATGGCCTCTGCAATTCGCTTGCGATCCGCAATATCGAGGCGTTCCAACTCCCTGGCGGCGCTTCGTTTAATCTGTATCGAGAAATTCACGCCTTACCTGATCCCAGTCGAGCACCGGATCGTTCGGGTCGCGCAGCCGCTCCACGGCTACCGAAAGATCATCGAATTCTTCTAGATAACGCTCGATCGCCTGACGGATGATTTCTGCCCGGCTCCGTTTGAGCCGGTTCGCCGCCTCATCCAGCGCGTCGACCACCTCATTCGGCAAACGTGCGGTAATCTGAGTCATGATGCGCCCACCTCAATGTGATGTCAAATACATTACAGTTTAGCGGCTTTGAAGTCAATAAAAAAATGTGATCACTCCATCATCCTATCACCCCACCATTCTAATATCCATCTTCTCCGTAATCACCAGGTGTTGGCGTGGCTCCGGTTTTTGCAGTTTCGATGACGTAATCGCGTCCGCCGAGGCGTTCGATAAGCGCCGCCTGATCCCGCTTGGCGCGCCTGTCCACCTCTTCGGGGTCGAGAATCCCGTGCAGGGCGCCTTCGAGTTCACGGACTATTGCCGCACTCTCCGGCTTTCCGGCGAGGTCGTCCTGCTCCTCAGGGTCCGTTTCCAGGTCGTACAACTCGGGCGGATAGCCCGCGTAGTGGATGTATTTCATCCGTCCTTTCCGGATGAGGTAGGCCGCCGTCTCCGCGCCCGAGGCGTGGTATTCGCTGAAGACGACCCTCTCCGCGTCACAGGGCGCGCGCGCGATTTCGTAGAGCGAACGGCCCGCGCGTTTCGCATCCTCATCTTCAGGAGCAATACCCACGGATTCTAAAATCGTGGGATAAAAATCAAGGAGCGAAACAGGCGTCTCGACCACAGCGCCGGCTTCTATATCCGGCCCGGCCATCATGAGCGGCACGGCGGCCGATTCCTCATACATCGTGCCCTTGCCCCAGGTTCCCCGCGCGCCCAGGTTCTCGCCGTGATCACTGGCGAAGAAGACGCGGGTGGAATCCGCAAGACCCGAGCGCTCAAGGCTTTCCAGCACGCGGCCCACAAGATCGTCCAGAAACGTGCAAAGTCCGAAATACGAGGCGATGGCGACGCGCCTTCGCTCATCGTCGAAAAAGCTGTCGGACGGCACGTATTTCCGGTACGCCTCTATCCACGGATGCCGGGGGCGGCCGTCGAGCGCATGGGCTTTGGGCATGGGCACGGCGTCGGTCGGATACATGTCGAAATACGCTTGCGGCGCCATCAGGGGAAAATGGGGCGATACAAAAGAAACGAAGGTCATCCAGGGTTTCCGGCTATATTTTTGCGCCTCGTTTTCGAGCCAGGCGCAGGCCTTCTCGGCGATGTCCAGGTCGTAGTGCGTGTAACTCGTCTCGCCGGGGCCTATCTCGCGCGCGAGCTTGTCCGCCTTCTGGACGATCAACTCATCACGAATCGAGCCCAGCACGCTGCCCACGCCGCCGTCGCGCGCGTGCATGGGCACGATTTGCTCATCGAATCCGGTGGGGTCCGTGATGTTCCTGTAGTGGAGCTTGCCGATGGAGGTGACGCGGCGGCCTTCGGCCTGCAGACGATGCCCCCAGCCCGTCGGTTCACCCGTATAGGGACTCGCGTTGTCCCAACAGCCGATCTCGTGCACGTAGCGGCCCGTGGCGAAACTCGCCCGCGCGGCCGTGCATATCGGAGAATTCGTATAGGCGCCCGTAAACCGCGCGCCCGAGGCCGCCAGACGGTCGATGTGCGGCGTCTTCACCACCGGGTGGCCGTGGCAGCCGAGCGTTTTGACGCTCAACTCATCCGCCATGATGACGAGCAAATTCATCGGTTTCATCGCTAAATCTCTCTCATTTCATGGGAAAAGGACGGAGGAGCGCGGCGTTTCGCCTCACATATGCGGCCACACCGGGTCGGTTCGGTTGTTCAAAGGACCCGAGGGGTGTTCTTCGAGATAATCGTAGATATTGCCGAGTCCTCCCTTTCTCAGCATGACGAGGCGCTCGCCCAGGTGGTCCATGCTGTTCAGATCGGTCTCATAGACCTCGAACACCTTATCCTGCACCTCCTCGCGGCTGAGTCCCCCGTTCTTCAAGGCCCTTACCTTGTCGATCAGTTCATGGAGCTTTTCGCGCTGGCGGGGAATCTCGTCCTTTCGGCACGGTCTGCCGTGCCCGGGCACGTACCAGTCCACGTCCAGGGCTTCGAGCACGCCCAAAGACTGGAACCAGCCCCACACGTCGGCGGAATGACAGGCCACGTTGAAGGCGGGCGTGAGGTTGTCCGCCGTGAAGGCGACGCGGTCCTCCACCGCGTGGACGACCGTCTGCCCGCGGGTGTGGCCGGGGGATTCGATGAGGATGAACGTCTTGCCGCCCAGGCGAATCGTCATCCGCTCCTTGTAGGTAATCTCGGGGGGTCTTAACTCGAAGCCTTCGAGCAGCGCCTCGTTCTCGGGGTCGTACTTGAGCATGCGTTCCTTACCCTCTTCCGGCGTGGCGATGGAGGTGTAGAAATCCGCATAGGTGATCTCGCTCGAAACGATCCGCTC
>CAYTSP010000332.1:0-3404 GCA_964440505.1 uncultured Nitrospinaceae bacterium | reverse complement strand
CTCCACAGAACGACCCGCAGGAGCATCCCCATCTCCTCGTCCCCGAGGAGGAAAGAGCGGCTTTGGAACGCGAGGCCGCCGACCTGCCTCATCTTTCCCTCAATGCCCGCCAGCTGTGCGACCTCGAACTGCTCTTGAACGGCGGTTTCGCGCCCCTGAGCGGGTATTCAAACCGGAAGGATTACGACTGCGTTCTCGAATCCATGCGCCTCGAAAACGGAGCCTTGTGGCCCATCCCCGTCGTCCTCGACGTATCAGAGAAAGAGGCGAACGGCATCGAGAAGCGCACCCGGCTCGCCCTGCTCGACGACGGTGGAGAGCCGCTCGCCGTTTTGGACGTGGAAGACGTCTGGCGGGCAGATTTTGAACGTGAAGCGCAGAGCGTCTTCGGCACGCTCGATCGGGCGCATCCGGGGGTTCGATACCTGTTCGAGGAAACGCATCCTGTATACCTCGGCGGCCGTTTGCGCGGAATCCGCCTGCCCCGGCACGCCGACTTTCCCGAATATCGCCGTACCCCCGGAGAGTTGCGCGAGAAATTCCGGGCGATGGGATGGACGAGGATTGTCGCCTTTCAGACGCGCAACCCGCTGCACCGGGCGCACGTGGAACTGACGGCGCGCGCCGCTTCGGAGAATGGCGCAAAAATACTCCTCCATCCGGTGGCGGGAATGACGAAGCCGGGAGACGTCGACCATATCTGCCGGGTGCGCTGCTACGAACACGTCCTCAGGCATTACGCGCCCGGTTCCGTCACCCTGGCGCTGTTGCCTTTGGCGATGCGGATGGCCGGCCCCAGAGAGGCTCTCTGGCACGCGCTTATAAGAAAGAACTACGGCTGCACCCACTTCATCGTGGGCAGGGACCATGCCGGCCCCGGCGTCGACGGCCGGGGCGCGCCATTCTACGACCCGTACGCCGCCCAGGATCTGCTGAAAACCCGCCAGGCCGAGTGCGGAATCGAGATGGTCCCGTTCCGGGAGATGGTCTACTCACTAGATGAAGAAGGCTACCTGCCCATCGATGAGGTTCCGGATAAAAGCCGTATCCTCCAGATATCCGGCACGCGGCTTCGTGAAATGATGGCGAGCGGGGAGGAAATCCCCGAGTGGTTCACCTACCCGGAAGTCGCCGAAGAACTGAGGCGCTATTCTGATTCGAAGAAACCTTAATCTGTTCCCGATAAAGCCTCATCTGCCATCAAGAGGGACGATCCGGAGCCTCGTCACTCCGCGCCCTCCTCCAGCAAGCGCAACTCGGGCGCCAGTCCCATCAGAGCGGCCAGAGCCCCGAAGCGGCGCATGACGACTTCGCCCAGCATGTTGCGGTCATCGCGGCGGCACCTCAGCTTGAGCGAACCCCGGCGCGCCGACGGCTTGAGCGAAAAACATTCCAGCACACCGGGCACCCCGCCGCACAAGGTCTCACCCAGACGCACGGCGGAACCGATGATTCGCGCGCGACTGGCTGTTTCCCCATCCAGCAGCCTCTCGACGGTGCGCAACTCCCCTTGGGTCTCACGGCTCGTATAGCGGCCGAAGACGGCCAGGGCGAGAAACACCCGCTCCTGGTGATTGACGTGCAAGGAGCGCGCGTGCAGCACCTCTGCGCTGGCCTGGGCGGCCCGGTAGTCGGGGTGCACCCGCCAGCCGACGTCGCTGAGCAGGCAGACGGCGTGGCGCAGGCGGCGCTCGGACCCGCTTTCTTCGGGAAAAAGGTTTTCCGTCCACTCGAGCAGTTCGGGGGCGTGATCGGGAAACCGCGCGGTGCGGGCGTAGATGTCGCCCACCGCGCTGAGCAGCGGATCCTCGTTCCTGCTTCGCTCGCCCAGGCACGCGAAGGCGAGCCCCTCGCGCAAACCGTGCGCGGAGAATACTACGTCGCGCGGCGCGGCGTCCGCCAGCAAACGGTCCATCACCAGCGCCGCGAGCGGCAGTAAATCGAGCCGCCTGTTCGAAACGCCGCGTATGCCCGACAACGATTCGCGGCTCTGGCGGGAGACCAGGTCGGTGATTTTCGCGAGGTCGCCGCGCCCAAGCCGGTAATGGTGAATGATGTTGAGCGGATAGCCCGAATGCGCCATGTGGGCGTGCGCCAGGGCCCGCCAGTTGCCGCCGACGGCGTAGAAAGCGCGCCTGCGCATTTTCGCGAGCCATGGCAACTCGGCCAGGGCCTCGTCGATAATCTTCCGCGCGCGCTTGCGCTGGCCCCCCGAGGCGGCGAAGAGGTTGAGCGGGCCGAGAGGCAGCGTCGCCTGTTCGGCGATGACCCCTTCGACCAGATGGACCAACTCGAGACTGCCGCCGCCCAGATCACCCACGACGCCGTCTGCCCCCGGTATGCCGCTCAATACGCCGAGCGCCGCCAGCTCCGCCTCTTCGGCGCCGGAAAGCACGCGTACGCGAATACCGCACCGCCGCTCCACCTCGGCGACGAACCTGGCCCCATCCTCCGCGTCGCGCACCGCCGCGGTGGCAATGGCGTCGAAGCGCGCCACACCCATCGCGCGCAGCAACACCCCGAAGCGCTCGATGTTCAAGAGCGCCTGATCGATGCCCTCCGGATCCAGCCGGCCGGTGTCGTGTAGATTGCGGCCGAGGCCGCACAGGATTCTTTCGTTGAACAGGGGCAGGGGGGCGCGCAACAACCCTTCGAACACGACCAGACGGATCGAGTTGGAACCAATGTCAATTACGCCATAGCGTTCGTGAGAGTCGGTCGCCTCTTCGACGAGGCTCGGTCGTTCAGCCGTCTTCCGCAATACGCAACCTCGCCGGGCCGCCGGCCCGCCTGAGCGCGCTTCCGCGACCGGACAGACTCGGATTCGTCATGAAATAGGTGTGCGCCGTGAAATCTTCTTCCCCGAGCGGCGCGCGCTCGTAGCCGCCGTCGCCGGACATGTTCCAGCTCTGGGCGTCGTCCTTGAAATTGGCCACCATGATCTGCTCGAGCACTTGTTGATGCACGGTTTCGTTCTCTATCGGCACCAGCACCTCGCAGCGGCGATCGAAGTTGCGCGGCATCCAGTCGGCCGAGGTCATGAACACCTTCGCATGAGGCGAAGGCAGCGGGTGGCCGTTGGCGAAACACACGATGCGGGAGTGTTCGAGAAAACGCCCGATGATGCTCTTGACCCGGATGTTCTCGGAGAGGCCCGGCACGCCCGGGCGCAGGCAGCAGATGCCGCGAACAACGAGATCGATCTGAACGCCTGCGGCGCTTGCCTGGTAGAGCTTGTCGATCACCGTTCCATCGACCAGCGAGTTCATCTTCGCCCAGACTCCGGCCGGCCGGCCCGCCTCGGCGTTGGCGATCTCCTCGTCAATCATCGCCAGCACGGATTTTCGAAGGCCCGAGGGCGCCACGGCGACGCACTCGAAACTTTTCGGCAGCGCATAGCCGGT
>CAYTSP010000331.1:0-7618 GCA_964440505.1 uncultured Nitrospinaceae bacterium | reverse complement strand
GGGTATCGCCTTTATCCCCTCATCAGGGGGGTAGAAACGATGTCTCCCCGACGAGGGGTTTTTCAACAAGCACGCAAGGGGGCGACTCCGCACCGCTCCGCGCTCAGGAACCCTTTTTCAGCGCCTGGACGTCGTTCTGCGCGGGGTCGTTGGGGTGCACCCTGTCGGGCATGATGTAGGGGGCCTGCATCTCGAAGATGTCCTGCGTGCGGCAGTACCGGGGGCCGCCCAGCCTGCCCACGGGCTGGAGCTTCGCCGGGTCGATGTATACCTTCTCCTCATCGGTGAGTATCAGATCCTCGCGCACGTGCCAGCGCAGCACCTCCCCGATGACGAGGTGCGTCACCCACTCCTTGCCGAAGGGAATCATGCGCTCGAAGCGGCACTCCATCGCCACCGGGGCGTCCTTGATGCGCGGCGCGTCCACGAGGTCCGAAGGAGCCATCTCGAGGCCCGCCGCCTCGAACTCGCTCTCGTCCGGCGCGTAGTTGCCCGCGCAGACATTCATCGCCTCCTCCCAGCCGTTCACCACCGTGTGGATGACGTAGCCCCTGGTGTCCAGGATGTTGCGCGCGGTGTCCTTGGGCTTGTTCTCGCGCTCGCCGACGGAAATCGACGCCATCGGCGGCTGGTGCGACACCATGGTGAAGAAGCTGAAGGGGGCGAGATTCGCCACGCCGTCCGCGCTCATCGTGCTCACCCAGGCGATGGGCCGGGGAACGACCGAGCCGATGAGCAGGCGGTAAATCTGGGAGTGGTCTATCTCGCGGGCATCGAAGACGCGGTAGTTCATGATTTGTCCTTACCTCGTAACGGGGGAGGGCGCGGGGTCGCTGTCTGCGTATTGGAGCCGCGCGGGGTTCGTGTCTTTTAAGAGCGGCATCACTTCGCGCCCGAAAATCTCGGCTTCCTCCAGATGCGGCCAGCCCGAGAGGATGAAGTTGCGCACGCCCAGGTCCACGTATTCCCTGAGCGCGGCGGCCAGCATCTCCGGCGTGCCGACGAGCATGGCGGCCGCGCCCGAGCGCACCTTGTTCACGCCCATCCAGAGGGTATCGGTGAGCCAGGGTGAGCCGCCCTCATACAACTCGTTCATGCGGCGCTGGCCCTCGCTCTCGGAGCGGTTTCGCTGGTCGGCCCACATCCGCGTGTTCTCGAGCGCGCTTTCCTCAAGCAGCGCCTCCGCCGCGCGGCGGGCCTCGCGTTTGGTCTCGCGGCACATCACGTGAAGGCGCAAGCCGAAGCGGAGATCGCCGCGCCCGATTTCCGCCGCGCGTCGGCGCATGTCGGCCGCGTCCTCGGCGACTTGCTCCGGCGCCACCGCCCACATCATATGCACGTCGGCGTGCTTGGCGCCCACGCGGCGGCCGGCGTCCGAGCTTCCGCCCAGGAATATCGTGGGGTGCGGCTTCGAGACGGGCCTGGCGTAGAGCGTGGCGTTCTCGATCCGGTAGTACTCGCCTGCGTAGCTCACCGGCGCATCGCTCGTCCAGAGCGCCTTCACGACGTCCAGGAACTCCTCCGTCCGCGCGTAGCGCTCCGCGTGGTCCAGGTGATCGCCGTAGCGTTTCTGGTCCACCGGCGTCGAGCCCGTCACCACGTTCACCGTGAGCCGTCCGCCCGTTACGGCGTCGAACGTGTTCGCCTGCTGGGCGGTGAGCACGGGGCTGGCGAGTCCGGGCCTAAAGGCCACGCAGAACTTGATGCGATCCGTACGCTGGGCGACGGCCAGGGTGATCATCCAGGCGTCCAGGCAATGCGTGCCCGTCGGCACAAGGAGGTTCACGAAGCCCGCGGTTTCCGCCGCGCGCGCGACTTCCGAGATATACTCCACCGTCGGGGGACGCTCGGGCGTCTTGGCGTTGATGGTGTGCCCGTCGCCGTATCTTCCCGTCGGCAGAAACCATGCGTATTCGGTGCTCATGCGGTTTTTCTATCCTTTGCGTCGCTTGGTAGTGGCCCTGCGCGGACGACGCCCACGCGTATTCCGCTTTATCAAGCGTTTAAGATTTTCTATCTCCAACCACGGTTCCTTTTTATGTACCATGCTGTGGCAGTTCGAACACAACAAAACCAAATCACTTAAGCGAGTTGTGCTTCCAGGCTTCAAATCGCGCAGCGGCTTGTTATGGTGGCACTCAATGAAGCCCTCGCCTCTTTTTCCATATTTTTTCGCAAAGTCGAACCCGCACGCCTTGCAAACCAGCCGACCAGTGTCTTGGAGCACTCTTTCCTTCTTCTCTCGGACGAGTCTGGAGTTTCGCTCGCGGACGGTATGAGACCGGGGAAGAGGTTTCCCCTCGGGAGCCACAGTTATAGAAACTTTTCGCTTTGGTTCTTGCGACCGTTTTAACTTTTGATTTTGCTTGGTCTTCATACGCTTTCGGATTGCCGCGGCTTTGGATTTGAGGTGAACTGGGTCATCTACAAACTCATCCCATACTTCTTGAATTTGACGCGTTACCGTAAGACCTTTGCGGCCAGACTTGGGGTCAACGCCTTTGAAATTCGCGATCCTCATGCTGACACTGTCGTCGGTGGTTCTGCCCAGCAGTTTACACAATTCCATGAACCGTGAGTCGTCTTTACGTTTTTTTACTCCGGAAACATAGGCATCCATCACCAATATCTCTTCTTCCCTGGTCCAAAGCCGCCACCGCGACTTCTTTTTTCCGGTTTGATTCATTCTTCTTTCACCATTCCAAGCGGTCGGTGCTTATACATCATGTGGACGGAAAAGGGCGGCCCGCCGCATGGGCCGCCCGTATATCCTCGTATCACCCTGCAAGCCCCCGCTCGGGAGGCGTATCCCTACGCTCTTCGACTAGGCGGTAGCCGCCGCAGCCTTCTGCTCGGCCAGCAATTCGTCCAGAAGTTCCTCGACGCGCTCCGCTTCCATCCAGTCGGATTTGTAGGCGATCTTGCCTTCCTTATCCACGATGAACGTCATGTTCGGCATACGGCCGAAGGCGTGCACGACGCTCTCGTCCAGGTCGTCGATGAGCACGGGCACCTTCATGCCGAATTCATTCACGAGTTCCTGCGCATACTGTTTCTTGTGCTCATAGGTGGTGTGCTGCGCGTACTTCTTGAAATGGCTCGTCTCGCCCGCGTGGGGTTCCTTGGAGTAGACGACGAAGAAGACCACGTCCTCATCCTTGTACTTCTCCTGCAAATCCTCGACGCCGGCCACCTGCCGGCGGTAGGGGGGTCACGTGATGGCCCCGAACTCGATGACGATGTTCTTCTTGCCGAAGAAGTCGGAGAGGTCGAACGCGGCGTCGTCGGTGGTCTTGAGCTTGACGTCGGGCATCGGCTCGCCCGGCTTCAGGGTGTCTCGAAACGCCTCCTTGCGCTGTTTGCGGTAGCCCATGAGCATCCGCTTGGCGAACGCCACCTTGTCGATGTAGAACGTGCTCCAAAGCCCGAACAGCGGACCCGGCGGCCTGTCGAATTCATCCGATACTCGCATAATCGCTCCAGATATGGGTTGGATAAGATGTCGCTCCATTAAAGACGAACGCGGCGAGATAAGCAAGGGGGAGGGGGCAAGCATAGAGAACAACCACGTGGCGCCCATCTCCTGGAAAATTCGCTGAATTTCGTGTATATTTCGTTTCACATAGGCGGCATATCCGATGCTCCCTCCGAAGGAAATCCGCATGACAATCCGCTTCGAGATGAACGAAGACAAGGCCATCGAGGTATTGACCTGGCTGGCGAATGAACAGCCGGGGATCGGTGCGTTTCACGTCTCGAAGGTTCTCTATTATGCGGACAAGGAGCATCTGAACCGCTACGGCAGGCCTGTAGTCGGGGACACGTATATCCGAATGGAATTCGGCCCCGTGCCCTCGAAAACATATGATCTGATCAAGAAAGAGAATTTAGGGCAAAGCGTCCTCAAGAAATTCAGGGAAGCTGTCGATGTCCGGGGCGGTTTTTGGCACTTGCATCCCCTGAGAGCGCCGAACATGGAGATGCTCTCAAAGACGGATATCGAATGCCTTTCGAATGCGCTCAAAAAATATGGAACCCGCAACTTCGGGGTCCTGAGCAGGATTTCACATCGTGAGACCGCATGGGCGGAGGCGCCCGAAAACGGGCCGATGGACTATGAACACATGATAGAACAAGGCCCGAACCAGGCAGAGATCATAGAAAATCTCAAAGAGCATTCGCACCAAATCGCATTTTAAAGGATGCGCCCCGGCGACGTATTTCACTCTTGGATAAGTTTGTATCTCATTCCCGAATTTCGGGTTCCCGGCGGGAGAGGGTGGGGCGGGATTCGATTGGGCGCGGCTGTTTTCCGGCACCGGAAAAACGTGATATTTTCCCTCCTGCGCCGAACCGCTGATGAGCCGAACCGTTGATGAAGGGAGAGCGCCATGATCCTTTTCGGATTCATCTTCACGTTCTTCGGGCTCGTGATGCTCTACGTCATCTCGCATGACCCGGGTGCGAATCTCGCGTACTGGGACCGCGTTATCCACGTTTCCCTCCTCGCCACGACCGGCCTGGGGCTCGTCCTTATCCTCATCGGCGCCGCCCTCTCCATCTACAGGGCCGTCAGGTTCAGGCGCGATTCGAGGAAGTAGAAGCGGGGAGCCCGGCTCGAATCTTCATAGAGAAACGGTCGAAAAGCGCGCGGGCCGTTCATGCCCACGCCGCCGAATCCTTCCCCACCTCCGAATCGTCTCGGCGAAAGACGACGGATGAACCCGCACTCCCTCCCAAATTCACGCGGGCCTGTGAATCTGATATGCTCGGATCGCGGCGTCCCGAGTCTCGCGCCGCGCCGCCGCCGGATGATCGAACCAGCCGCTATCCTCCCCCAAGGAGGGGACGATGAACAAGAAAACGCAGTTTTCCATCGGTTATTTTCTCTTCATCTTCGTCATCATGTCCCTGATCCACACGCTCTTCTTCCAGGGCGCGCGCTACCAGCGCATCCCCTACAACGAGTTCCGCGCGATGCTGAAAGAAGGCGACGTGGAGCGCGTCGACATTCGCGGCGATCGCTTACAAGGCGTCTTGAAAAGACGCGACGCGAACGGGGCGCAGCGGTTCTTCGAGACCGCCAAGGTAGCCGACCCCGAGCTCATCAAGCTCCTGGAGGGTGCGGGCGTCACCTTCCAGGGCCAGTTCGAGCCGCCCTGGCTGGTGCAGGTATTCACGAGTTGGGTGCTGCCGCTCGCGATCCTCTTCGCCATCTACGCGTTCGTGCTGCGGCGCATGGGCCCCGGCCAGGGGGTGATGGCATTCGGCAAGAACAAGGCGAAGATCTATGCGGAAAAAGAGGTGGGCGTCCGCTTCGCAGACGTCGCCGGCGTGGACGAGGCCAAGGCGGAACTCGCCGAAGTGGTGGATTACCTCAAGAATCCCGACCGCTACCTGCGCCTTGGCGGCAAGATTCCGCGCGGCGTCCTGCTGGTGGGGCCGCCCGGCTGCGGGAAGACGCTCATGGCGAAGGCCGTGGCGGGAGAGGCGGGGGTCTTTTTCTTCAGCATCAGCGGCTCGGGGTTCGTCGAGGTGGTCGTGGGCCCGGGGGCCCCGCGGCTGCGGGTCCTGGTCGAGCAGGCGATGGAGAAGGCTCCCTGCATCGTCTTCGTGGACGAGCTGGACGCGCTCGGCAAGGCGCGCGGCGTGGGCAACTTCGCGGGCGGGCATGATGAGCGCGAGCAGACGCTGAACCAGCTCCTGGTCGAGATGGACGGCTTCGACACCCGGAAGGGAGTCATCATCATGGCGGCGACGAACCGCCCCGAGATTTTAGACCCCGCGCTCCTGCGTCCGGGGCGCTTCGACAGGCAGGTGCTCGTCGACAAGCCGGACCTGAGCGGCAGGAGGCATATCCTGGAAGTGCACACGAAGGTGCTCGTGCTGGGTCAGGACGTGAACATCGAGCGGCTCGCCGAGATGACGCCCGGCCTGTCGGGTGCGGACCTCGCCAACCTCGCGAACGAGGCCGCGCTGCTCGCGGCGCGCCACGACCGCGATGCCGTAATGATGGCCGACTTCGAAGAGGCCTTCGAGCGCGTGGCGGCGGGTCTTGAGAAGCGATCGCGCGTCATGACGAACGAGGAGCGCCGCCGGGTGGCCTATCACGAACTCGGCCACGCCATGGTGGCCGAACTCGTCGGCACGGCGGACCCGGTGCAGAAGGTCTCCATCATCCCGAGGGGCCTCGCCGCCCTGGGCTACACCCTCCAGCGGCCGACGGAGGACCGCTACCTGCTCTCGAAAAAGGAGCTTGAGGACAGGATCGCCGTTCTCCTGGCGGGCCGCGCGGCGGAAGAGGTGGTGTTCGGGGAAGTCTCCACGGGGGCGCAGAACGACCTGCAGCGCGCGACCGACATGGCGCGCTCCATGGTGACCGAATACGGCATGAGCGAGCGCTTCGGCCCCCACGCCATGGGAGGGACGCCGCGCTCGCTGTTCCTGGGCGGGGGGAACGGCGCGTCCGGGCATCTCGACATCAGCGAGGCGACCCAGCGCGAGGTGGACGAGGAGGTGGAGAAAATCCTGGACGGCGCCTATGCGCGCGCGACGGATATTTTGCGGGAAAGACGCGACGACCTCGAATCCCTCACCGCGCGCCTGCTCGAGCAGGAGACCATCGGCGGAGACGAACTCCGCGCCGCGCTCGGGGTGGTGGAAGCGCGGAAAGGCGATTCGGTTTCCTGATCCTCGTCACGAAGTCTGTAGGGACAGGTCGCGACCTGTCCCAATGAAGTGGAACGGTTTTGTCCGTCATTCCGGCGTTATTGTCGTTCCTTTTGTAGGTCGGACATATATGTCCGACATATTATGCGACCCAGCCTTTTTCGCCGCCCGTGAAGGGCCGCATATATGCGGCCCCTACAAACGAGAATTACGGCCGAGGATGACTTTTTCAACAACCCTGATGAGGGAGGAATCGACCGACCGAGTGAGGGGGGTCCACAACCCCCGAAGGGTGAGGCCCCCCTAATCCTCATCACTCAGCGTGAACGCCCCGTCGCTCGCGGGGATGTAGGTCTCGGGCAGGCCGAGTTCCTTCTTCACGATGTTCGTTCCGCGCGCGAGGGCATGAGCCGCCGCCACGCGTTCTACAAGATGGTGGCCCTCGCGCCCGAAGCCGCAGTCGGTGGAGATGCAGAGCCGCTCGGCGGGAATCGTCGTGAGCGCCTTCCGGATGAGGGCGGCCACCTCTTCGGGGCGCTCCACCTGGAGTCCCCGGTGGTTGATGACGCCGATGGCCACCTTGGGCTTCGTGATGCGCTTCCCGATCTCGTCCAGGTCCATCCCGCCCGTGCTCGCGCACTCGAAGGTGAGCACGTCCACGTTCAGTTCGTTCATGTACTCCAGAGCGGGCGCGTAGCTTTTGGACGACTCGTAGAACCGCTGCTGGGCCGGGTTGCCCCAGCAGGTGTGGCACCAGAGCTCCAGCTTGTCCCTCAGATCCGCCACGCTCCTGTTGAACGCATCCACGTAGAACTCCATCGACATCTCCGAATCCTCGGCATGGAAATCGAAGCGGTGTACCCAGGGTTCTTCGACTTGAAAAATCTGGCAGCCCGCGTCCGCCAGGCGATGGAACTCGGCGTGCAGGATTTCGCACAGATCCAGGCAT
>CAYTSP010000330.1:0-16059 GCA_964440505.1 uncultured Nitrospinaceae bacterium | reverse complement strand
ATCCTTACAGCCCGCGAGGACCATGGATTTCTCAAGCTCGAACTGCATGAGCTCCAGCATCTCGGCGACGCCGGCGGGGCCGCCCGCGAAAAGGCCGAGAACGAGCGCCCGGCCCGAGGTAACGCCCTTGGCTCCTCGTGCGAGCAGTTTCAGCACGTCGTCGCCTCTGCGGACGCCGCTTTCCGCCAGCACCAGCACGTCGTCTCCCACGGCGTCCACGACTTCTGGCAGGATTTCCATGGGATGGCCCCACGAAGGCCCGTGCGCGCCCCCGTGCGTGGTGACGATGATGGCCGCGGCCCCTGCGTCGCGCGCGATGCGCGCGCTCTCGGCCGAACCTACGGCCTTGAATACGAAGGGAAGCCCCGTGGCCTTCACGTAGCCCTCGAGCGCGTCCGCTCGCTGGGGTTCGCATTCGGGGTTATAAAAGCCGGACTCGAAATCCATGCCCACGGCGAAGGCGCCGGTGTCTTCCGCTAGTTTGAGCGAATTGAGCGTGCGCTGCTTGTCCCGCCAGGGTTTTACGATGCGGATAGAGGAGGGGTAGGAGGCGGCGGCTTCGCGCCATGCGTCGTCCGTGCAGTCGCCTATCCAGTACTGCGCCCCGAAGCGGGCTGCTCCCTCGGCGACTTGCAGGAACCCGTCCGCCCAGTGGGCCGCCAGCGTGTTCGCGCTCATCGAACCCGTCATAATGGGGGTTTTGAGCTTCTTGCCGAGAAAGTCGAACCCGGTGTCCGCCGTGTCCGTGAGCATCAGGCGCATCTTGAGGCCGAAGCGCTCGAATCCCGCGAGCGCCGTTTCGGTTCCGGGCAGGTCGGGCCCCAGGATATCGTAGGGGTTGCCCGCGCCCGATTTTTCCAGGTTCGCCTGGGCCCGCTCGTATATCTCCTGATACGCCGCCTCGCTCATCTGTTCTTGCTCCTTTTTTGCTTGAAATTTTCGGCTCCCGCCTGCTCTATCGGCGTTTGGCGGATTCGCCCCCCTGGGCTATCATTTCGCACAATAGACGCGCAAGACGACGACCCACATCGCCACTTGGACATCCTTGGGAGGACATCGCCATGATGATGGTCATTCTACACTATCCCGCCGTCGCGCCCACGCTCGCCGAGGTCCGCGTGGACAAGGAGGAGGCCGCCGCCTTTTTCGAGAACGAGGTGCCCGGCCTCATCGACAAGACCTGGGGCATGAACGAGGAGACGGGCCGCATGGCCTCGGTCTACCACTTCGAGGACAAGGCCACGGCCGACGCCTGGTTCAACTCCGAGAAGCAGCGCAGCTTCCGCCGGGCGAACAACGCGAGCCTCGAGTACTTCGACGTGGCCGCCATCGCGTATACGAAGCCATTGAGGGAAGAGGCCACGGCGTAGTTTCAGGTTGGCGGGAGTTTGGTAGGGACAGGTCGCGACCCGTCCCTACGGAATTCCGGCAAACCAAAATTATCAGGAGGTGTTGTAGGGGCGGACCCGTGTGTCCGCCCTCATTTTTGGTGCGCTGTTAAAGTGTAGAGGCGGTTCGCGAACCGCCCTTAAATTGCTCCAGGAACTGCTTTTATTATTAAATTATTTTCTTCAGGCCCGACATCTTGACCAAGTGAATTCCAGAAATCGCGCTCAAACAGCGTTAGGAGTTCTAGAATCTCGTCACCATCACTTAGCGGATATCTGGGAAATCTTGTTGCACCCGATTGAAGTGTACAAGATGGTGGTCGCATCGCGTGTGGGTTCATCACCGGTATATGGGTTCCTTTAACGAATATTTCCACTTCTAGCGCATATTCCGACCTAGGAGCATCCGCTTGGATTCTAATATGCTGGGTCCAAATGGCTAGGTTTAAGAATAATACAATAGGCCAATCTGGTGGAATACATGGCCTGTCGAAAAGCGAACGGCATGAAACAAAGCCTAGTTCAAGCAGTCCATCGCAGTGTAGTTCTTTATAACTATTTAAAGTGTGGCCTGTTAGAGCATGATCATAATCGAGTTCCGCCCGTGCGCCGCGTAGAATCGGTCGCCAATAATTTGGCGGTAATTCATGAGGATGGTTGAATACTTGTTCTCTGTCATTGATTTGGCGCGTAACTGTATGCCACAGCACATTAAATTCGTTCAAGATTCTTCCCTGCTCAAAAACACGATTTAACTGAATTTCATCCCCCACAGGTGCAGCTGTCATCCGAAAGCCGAAAGCATCATTGGGAGTATTGAGGCGTTTGAATTCCTCCTGAAAGCGTTCGGAGCGTTCCGTAAGCCGTCTATCGAGACGCTCCAAACCCCGCGAGACGTTGATTGTCATGTCCTGTATTTCGCGCATACTCATTTCCTCACATCTGTCGGCTCTCCGTATCGGGCAAACGAGTGTTTTCGTTACGCGGTGGGGAGCATTCCGCGAGCGTCCGACGCGGATGACGATAACTCCGCTATCGCCATCCTTCGGAACGGCGAAAACATCAATCACAGGAAGCTGCGGTTCTACGCAATCGCGGAATATCAGCTTCAGGCGTTCAGCCAACTCCGCACATCGCGGGATGGGCAATAATTCTGCGGCAACCGGCGGTGCGCTTTCAGACTCTTTAATCCCCAATAACAAAGCCCCACCATGAGCATTCGCAAAAGCGACGGCTTCCTCCAATATCTGGTTTTTCGCCCGATCTCCAATTGAGCTTTGGTCGGACATCCAAGGATCGGGAGAACCATTCCCCCTGGCTTGCAATTCTCTCTTGAATTCTATCTGCTCGCCCTCGGGAACTTCAGAGTCAATCAAATCCTGGATGTCAGCGATGGTGATTTCTTCTTTGGGATTGGAAAGCACTCCAATCAATGGTTCGCTCCTTCAAGCGGCGTCGATATGGAAACGGGTGTCCTTCAGGGCGGGCGACGAGCGTTCGTGATGTATAGCGATGATGGGGGATTCCGTCAAATATGGTGGTTTCTTAAGCCGAAAGGGCGGACATATCGGTCGGCCCCTGCAAAGATGTAATCCCTTTTTGGTCAGGGAATTACTCCCCTCTTGAGGGGGAGTCGGCAAGGTAAGGGCGAAGCCCGAAACCGCGCCGGTGGGGGGTAAAATTCGAAATGGCAAAATAACGTGATTTACCCCCCACCGATTCAGCCTTCGCACAAACCGCTCGGCTTCATCGTCGGGCTTTCCCCTCGGGAAGCCCGACCCCCAAGGGGGGAGTGAGTCAAATGCTCATTTTTCCTATATGCTTTCTAAACGCCTTCATCCCGGTTTTTCCACCTTCGGCAAGTACTCCTTCCATTGCTCCATCACATATTCCCAAAAGCCGTCCACGGGTTTGCTTCCACATATAGAGGCAAATTCAAGACCGATAGGTGTAAAGATAACCTGTCCGATTGCAAGTTCGTTCTTAGTGTTTTGAGGGGTCTCTAATTTAAGTGTCTTATCATAGTACACCCCGCGGAATTTCCTGGGAGGTTCGTGGTAGACAAATCCAGTTGTTGGTGAGAATTGAATAAGACCAATACTGTCAAGCTGAGTTAGGTTATAGAAATTGATTCCCTGCCCGTTGTAAATTTCCGATCGATGATCAAACACTAATGGATGGGAAGCTCCAATATCCCAAACGAAACCGCAAAGCTTAGTGAACAGATCGGCCTCGGCCTTATCGAGATCTGACAGGAAATTGACGGTTCTTTTCGAAAAACTCCCAGGGGCGTTCGCCTCGCCGGCTAAAATGCGAGACCACAACTCTTGCATCTCGGTGTCAGATACTATTCGGCATTTGTCGAAGAAATTTGCTATCCAGTCATTTCCCATGGAATCAGGGTTTGCATCTTCATTCAAATTCGGTAACGCCTTGGCGGTAATTTCTTCCATGTTCTTTTGGCGTTGTGCTTCTTCCTCGACCCATCGTTGCGCGGCCCTTCGATGCAGATCGGTTATCTCGATTTCAGATTGCGCTTTTATCAACTCGGCCTTTGCCTCGGCTTTTGCGATTCTCTTGATGTGAAGGGGTTCATACAGCATGCCCGTCGCGTTTGAAATTTTCTTTATCAAGGTATCAGCAGGTTTCGACCAATCGCCCAAATTGATGAGGGAATCATTCTCGGACATCGCCACTCCTGAATGTTTGGTGGAGATTTTGTGCCTGTTTGGTAATTTTCAAATTTTGGGCGGGGCGTATTTTTCAAAGTGTTTCTACTAACCAGCAAGATACCGCGTTGTTTTCACGTTGTCATCCGGTGGGTAGTTTCTCACTGGATGGATAGGAAATTCTGGGATAATGGGCAAAAGGAACGCAAATTTCATCCGCTTATTCAAGAAATGGAAGATATAAGCAGAGACATTCTCTTGACATTGAAAGAAGAAGTTTCAATGACGAACAAGATGCTCCACGACAAACTACGGGAGCGTCGCAAAAGCAGGGCTAAAGATTAGAGTATGCGAATTACCGTCGCGCCCCGAAAGCGCCTGCTATTTCATCGCGGATGAATACGCCGCCCACTTCCTCGTGGTTCGGGCCGTAGAAACGCCCCGTGAGCGAATTGAACGCATTTCCCCGGTCCGCGAAAGCAACCCCCACCCGCAAATCGCCGTTGTGATCGAAAGCGCCATTTCTCACGGCAAGCCCATGCCAGTACATATCGCTCCTTCTGACGTTTGCTCTTTGGTCAATGAGGCTCGTGAACGATACGTCGACGGCAGGGCTGGTGAAACTGCCGATCCTGATCGTGGCATCACCTACGATGGGATTTCCCTTGCTTGCGTTTTCGCTCGCATCGACTCCGACCACAGCGCCGCGCCACGTGGCGCTACCGGAAACGGGATTGCTCCCACTGGCCGCTCCACCCGTATAGACTTTCGCAAAGACCTGTTCGGAAGGATCGAACGGATCGTTGTCTACGGGGTTCCACACTGAGAGAATGAAAAAGCTGTGATTCATCCATCCGGCGTAATCGAATGCGGTGCCCGGCCAGGCTCTCGACAGAGAAACTCCATTGTAATCCGGTATGCGTTGAAGGTTTCCGCTTCTCCGGGTCATATCCGAGAGGCTGACGCGGGATTGAGCGATGTCTGTGCTCCAGGTGTCCGCATTGATCGTACTACCCTCGATAAAGATATTCGCCGCGCCGATCAGGTGCCTCAAGGTGGTGCTGGGGGTTTCCGGTGTAGGCTCGGCAGGAGTGCTAGGTGTTTCCGTGGGCGGAACGACTGGAGTAGGGGGTTCTACTGCCTTATTGTCTCCTCCACCACAACCGAGCAAAATAATCACGAACAGAACGAACAGGAACTGCTTGAACATGGTGACCTCCATCAGGTGGATATCGCCCGACTTCCCGTTGAAGTCGGGTCGGTCGCCAGACATTTATCACATAGGGTGAAAATCCCGCCTATTCTCACGCGAGGAAGCGCGATATTGTATTCAGCGGGCGACCCGATATTCTGGGTCTATGCGATAAATATCTGGCGTGAGGAGATTGTAGCAGAAAGGAAACGTGATGTTCAAAAGGTGTCTATCAAATGGATTCCCTACGGGTCACTCATATTTGCTGACTGTCACCCGGCTTTCTTCACGCAATAAAATGCGCCCGAAGGCGTCGCCCCCGAGAAACTATCGTCAATACCCCAGAACGCTGTAGTCGCCGTCCAGGATCAGGCGGACCGAGACGTACAGCCCCAGCAGCGGGCAGAGTATCCAGGGAGAATTCATCGCAAGAATGTAGATATGCAACTCGCCCCGGCTGATCCGGGTCTGCCGGTTGGCGACGAAGAAGCTGACCAGGTAGACCGACGTCATGTACGTCAACTGCCAGAACAGCATCACCCCGATGATGCCGGAAACTAAGGCGGGCAATATATCGAACGTATAGGCGGCGTAGAGGATGAGCGTCGGGAGCGGCGTGGCGAAGCCGTTCGCGATATCCACGTTGAAGCCGTACGTGCGCCGGTCCGCGTAGGAGCTATCGAACTGCGCGTACGTCGCCCAGACGTCCGCCCACACCGTCGGCGACAATATCTTCGTAAGCGGAACTTTCGTGAGGAGGAATTCGGCGGCCGGCGTTTTGCCCGTCTCGCCCCGGCGTTCGCGCCAGTATTCGGCGCGCTCCTCGATGTAGTCTCTTCGTAAGAACAGACACGCCTCCAGGTAGCAGATCAGCAGATTTATCGAGAAGAACAGGCTCAAAACGGCGTGAATGACGCCGAAATCCCCGCGGGCGCCGTAGCGCGCACCGACCCCGGCAAATGCCAGGACAGCGACGACCAGCGCGGCGAACAGTCCCGCCGGCATCGAGAGCTGGCTCAGGCGTGTGCCGCGTTCGGGATGCGCTCGATCGGTCCGGTGTTCGGGCATGTATCCTGATCCTCGCAGATGGTCCGGCGTCGCAGCTCTCCGCATTGTAATGGATCGATGCCCGTCCGCAATCCAGGACGAGTCGTTGTGGTACGTCGAAACATCATCGCAAGCAAGCTGTTATGGACCAGGTTTCGGGGATAAGTCACTTAACGATTGATTGTTCCGGGCGAGGAGGGCCTCAATTGCCGTCATTCCGGCGAAAGCCGGAATCCAGAGCCGAAGAGAGAATCAGAGATCGATTGAATCTCACAACCCAAACCGGATCGCCGCTTTCCCACATTTCATCCGTTTTCGTCCGCCTGGATTCCGGTTTTCGCCGGAATGACGAGCCAAGGCATAAAATGCCTCCTCTCTGGTCGGATATGGTGCCGGAATGGCAAGTCAAGACGAAGGACAATTTTTCCTGTAGGGGCTGCTCGTGAGCGGCCCACGTTCGCGGCCTTGGACAGGCACAGGGGCCTGTCCCTGCTACTGGCACCCGCCCATGCTCCCGCGCTAGAATCCGCCAGAGGCCGCCGGGAGGAAGATCATGAAAACATTATGGATGATTGCAATGCGTGCCCTCGGGTCAGAGAGGCGTTCTGCGGCCATGCCGTGGCTCCTCGTTCTGCTGCTCATCGTGTTCTCCGCCGCGCCGGTGCGGGCGGCGGTGCGCCAGACGAAGGCCGGCCCGGTTTCTGTCGAGAAGATGGCGGGGAATATCGAAACGCCCTGGGGGCTGGCGTTCCTGCCGGGCGGGGCGTTCCTGGTGACCGAGCGTGGCGGCGCGCTCTACCATTTCGACGCCGAACGCCGGAGGATGAGAGTCTCGGGCGTCCCGAAAGTCTACGCCTGGGGGCAGGGCGGGCTGATGGACGTCGCCGCCGCACGGGATTTCCCAAAAACGCGCGAAATTTTCCTCACCTATTCGAAACCCCGCCGAGGCGGGGGAGGCACGGCGCTAGCCGTCGCAGCGCTTTCCACCGACAACCGCAAGTTAGAGAACCTGCGCGTCATCTTCGAGATGGCGGCTCCCTCCCGGGGAGGCCGGCATTTCGGCTCAAGGGTCGTGGAGGCGCCGGACGGAACGCTCTTCCTCACGCTGGGAGAGCGGGGAGACCCCGACAAGTCGCAAGACCTCTCCTTACACCACGGCAAGATAATCCGCATCCGCCGCGACGGGAGCGTCCCCAATGACAATCCGTTCGTCGGACGGGCGGGGGCGCGGCCCGAGATATGGTCCTTGGGCCACAGGAACCCCCAAGGCGCTGCTCTCGACGCGGCGGGCGCGCTCTGGGCCGTCGAGCACGGCGCGCGGGGCGGGGACGAGATAAACCGGGTGAGAAAAGGGCGGAACTACGGATGGCCCGTCATCTCCTACGGCCGCCACTACTGGGGCGGGAAGATCGGCGAGGGCGTCGCGAAAGAGGGCATGGAGCAGCCGGATTTCTACTGGGACCCCTCCATCGCGCCCTGCGGGATGGCCATATATTCGGGAAAACTCTGGCCGGCATGGCGCGGGCATTTCTTCGTCAGCTCGCTTAAATACGACCATATCTCCCGCTTGGACCCCAAGGGCGGCTTACGCGAAGTCGAGCGGCTCGCGTTTCCCGAAACCGGCCGCGTCCGCGACGTTATTGAGGCCCCCGACGGCTCGCTCTGGTTTCTCTCAGAAGAGAGGGAAGCGGTCTACAGGATCAGGCCTGTTCGGTAGGTGTTTGCGTAATTTCATAACGGCGGGGATGGTGGAAGGAGTGAATCCGGCGCAGCCTTTTGATAAGGGCGGCGCTTTTGCGAAATCACAGGCGGGTCGCGAGGTCCGTTCGCGCCGATTTTGTCTGGTCATGTATCCGGTTTCATTCTATGACCTCAATGCTTCATTTTCTTGCCTTTGCCCTGATGGGACATGCCGGATTTGCGCCCGCCACGCCCTTTCATCCCGCCGAAATGGAGTTTCTTGATCAGACGGTCCCGCCCCGGCTTGGTGAAATCGAGCTTGAGCGCCCACTCTCCCGTCATTTCCAGGTGAATGCGCGCCCGGTAGGTTCCGGGCTTTCCGTGAGGTGCAGCGGGTGTCGGACGCACGTTGTGGGCGCCGGGCATGGACGGCATATCGGCGCCGACCGTGAACACCGCACCCGCGACCGGCATGCCGCTCTTCTTGCCTTTGAGGGAGATCATGCAGTCGTAGACCAGTTTCTGTTCCGCCGGTTTGCATTCCACCTCGGCCACTTTTCGCTCGCCCGCCGCCGTCGTCATCGGACACAGCCCCAATCCAGCAACAACGAAAACGGCGAATAAACGGGTCTTCAGCATGGTTGCACCTCCTTTGGGTCTGACTTGAATGATTCAGGCGCGGAAACCCCCAGGTAATTCGACACGAGCCGCTCGTCCGACATCAGTTCCGCCGCAGAGCCGTGGAGGGTAACCCGTCCGCTTTCGAGGACGTAGGCCCGGTCGGCGAGCGCCAGGGTCCGCCTGACGTTCTGTTCGACGAGGAGGATGGTGAGCCCCTGCTCGCGCAGCCTGCGGATCAGCCCGAAAACCTCCTGCGCCAGCTTGGGCGACAAGCCGAGCGAAGGTTCGTCCAGCAGCAGCATCCGGGGCCTGGACTCGAGCCCGCGAGCGAGCGCCAGCATCTGCGCTTCGCCGCCACTCAGGCCGGCGGCCAGACTATCCAGTTTGTCCGCAAGGGCGGGGAACAGGCGCTGCAGGCTCGAGCGGCTGCGGCGCCGCAGCACGAACTGTCCGCCTTGGTGGGCGGCAACCTGTAGGTTTTCCTCCACGCTCAAGGTTCCGAAGATCATCCGCCCTTCCGGAACCTGCACGATGCCGCGAGCGACAACGGCATGCGCCGGCAGACCGCCAATCGACTCTCCCTCGAACAGGATCTCACCCTTATCGGACGACACGATGCCCGAGATCGCATTGAGGATCGAAGTCTTGCCGGCGCCGTTCGCGCCGATGATGGAAACGATCTCACCGGGCCGGACTTCCAATGACACCTCATCGACCGCGCGAATGCCGCCGTATGAGACGCCCAGTCGGCGCACATCAAGCATCGGGCGCATCGTCCCTGCCCAGATAGGCTTCCCGGACGTTCGCATCGGCGAGCACCTCGCCCGGTAGTCCTTCCGCTATCTTGCGGCCGAAATCGAGCACGCAAAGACGGGTGCACACGCCCGCGATCAGCGCCATCTTATGCTCGATCACCACACAGGTGCGGTTCGGAGCGACGACCTCATGGATGAGTCGCGCCATGTCCGCGGTCTCGGCCGGAGTCATGCCGCCCGCGGGTTCGTCGAGGAACACCAACGGCGGATCGGTCGTCAGCGCACGGGCGACCTCCAGGCGCCGACGCGCCGGCAGGGGGAGGTGCTTCGCCAGTTCTTCCCGATCTTTCAGAAGTCCAACCAGTTCCAGCATTTCCTCGACCCTTCTGGTATCGCCGCATCTGCGCGACGGGCGGCTTCGCAACAGGGTGAGAAGCCCGCCGGAAACCCGGCTGTGCTGCGAGGCCCACACGTTCTGGAAGACGGTCATGGTCGGAAACAAGCGGATGTTCTGAAAAGTGCGCACGATTCCCAGGCGTGCAATCCGGTGCCCATTCCATCCGGTGATGTCCGCGCCTTGAAAGGAAATGCGCCCGCCGCTCGGCGGGTACACGCCGGTCACGGTGTTCAGAAGCGTCGTCTTGCCCGATCCATTGGGCCCGATGAGGCCCAGAACCTCTCCGGCCGCGACCTCAAGGTCGATCCTGTCGAGCGCTGCCAAAGCGCCGAATCGTTTTTCGACCTTCCTAAGCGCGAGCATGATTCCGCCTCGAGAACACAGCCTTCAGTCGATGTACCCGTTCCTCGTCGAGGATGCCGCGCGGCATGAAAATCAACAGTATCGCCACGAGGCCGCCGAACACGATCATCCGGTAGCCCTGGATGAAGCGAATCGCCTCCAGAAAACCGACATCGAGGGCGACGCCGATGAGCGGTCCGAATGCCGTGCCAAGGCCTCCGATCAGACCGTAAGCGAGGGCATGCACGCCCAGCATGACGTTGAAGAACTGCGGCTCCACATAGGTGGTGAAATGCGCATAAAGAGCCCCGCCGACTCCCGCGATCACACCGGCCGCGCCCACCGCCAGAATGCGATAGCGCACGGTGTTCAGGCCTTGCATCTCGGCCAGCAGATCATCCGAACCGAGCATTCTGAGAACCGAACCCAGACGGGAGCGCTCGACGAGCAGCAAGGAAATCAGCGTCAGCGCGAGCAATCCGTAGATGAGGAGCATGAACTCGGCCAGGCTGATGTCGCGCTCGAACATCCAGCGGATGCCGTGGAATCCGTTTGCGCCCTCCGGACCCACCATTTCTCCATCGACCTCGACCTGGATTTCGACGATCAACAGGATCAGGCGCGCCATCTCCGCGAAAGCCAGAGTCGCTACCGAAAAGTAGAGGCCGCTGAGCTGAAGCGTCAGGGCCCCCACGATCATCGCGATGATTCCGGCCGCGCACGCGCCGACGAGAATTCCCGCCCAGATCGGCATCTGGAACATGGCGGTCGCAGCACCGGCCGCGTACGCGCTCAGGCCGAAGTAGGCCTGCTGGCCGAAGGAGATCTCCCCTGTCAGCAACAGCAGGTAGGCCGACAGCGCGATGAACGAGATCATGCCGATGTTCGACAGCACCGTGATGACGTAATCGTCCATTGCTCAAACCCGCCGAAAGGCGAGAGCCTCGCGGCTCAGGATTCGTTGGCCCATGAGGCCGCCGGGCCGCAGCACCAGCATCCCGAACAGCAGCAGATATGCGCTGAGATCCTTGTATTCGTTACCCAGATACCAAAGAGCGTGGGCTTCGACGACGCCCAGCAGCAAGCCGCCCAGAATCGCGCCCGGCAGCGACCCCATGCCGCCCAGCATCATCGCAATGAGACCTTTGAAGGTGGCCCACAAGCCGAAGAAGGGGGTTATCTGCGCATCCGTGGACAATATGGCGTAGCCTGCCACCCCGCCCATCAGGGACACCAACGCGAATGCGCACAGCGTGACCCATGCCGCATTGATGCCCATATAGGCGGCGGCCAGCGAGCTTTCGGAGACCGCCCGCAGCGCCAGGCCAAATCGGGTGCGATACAGCAGGACGTGCAAAACGCCTACCATGATCATCGCCAGGACCAGCATCGAGGTCTGTTCCGCCCGGAACAGAAAGGGTCCGAGTTCGAAGGAACCGGCTGCGAGCAAAGCGGGGAAGGCATAGGTGCGCTCGGGCAGCAGATGGATTGCGGCTTCCTCCAACTGCATCCAGATCACGAAGCTCGACACCATCGACGCGAGCACGGCGCTGCGGCGGATGGCGTGAAAACATAAGCGTTCGACATAGATGCCGACGAGGACGGTGCTCGTCAGTGTCGTCAGGGCGACGATCCATACACTGACCTGATGCTGCACATGCAGCCACGTGCCGATGTAGGCGCCGAGCATGATGGTGGCGCCGAAGGAGAGATTGATCCGGCGCATCACGCCGAAGATGATCGTGAAGCCAATCGCCAGAAGCGCGTAGGACGAACCGAACATCATGCCGTCGACCGTATTCTGGACAAAATCGATCAAGACGTGCTCCCACGACTCCGGGATTTGTTATTCCTTCTGCGACCCGAGGTAGGCCCGGTGAATGACCTCGTCTTCTTCGAGTTCACCGGGCGATCCCGAGAATGTGATTTCTCCGTTTTCGATGAGGTAGAACTTGTGGGCCACAGTCAGCGCCATGTGGGCGTTTTGCTCGACCAGAAAAATCGTGACGCCTTCCGCATTCAACTCACGGATGATGTTGAATATCTCCCTGACGATCAGCGGCGCCAGCCCAATGGATGGCTCGTCCATAAGCAGAATCTTGGGGCGATTCATCAGGCCCCTGGCGATGGCCAGCATCTGCTGCTCGCCTCCCGACAGGGTGCCGGCAAGCTGACCCTTGCGTTCTTCCAGGCGAGGAAAACGCCGGTACATGTCCGCGACATCGGCCGCGACTTCCTCCGCGGAAGCCCGCCGGGCGTAGGCGCCGGTCTGGAGGTTCTCCTCGACGTTCATGTACGGAAAGACCAGACGGTTCTCGGGCACCAGAGCGAGGCCTTTGGAGACCACCTTGCTGGCCGGCAGCCGCGTTATGTCGTCGCCGCTCAAAACGACGGAGCCGGATTCAGGGGAAAGGATGCCTGCAATGGTGAACATGGTCGTCGTTTTACCTGCGCCGTTCGGGCCGAGCAGACATGTGATTTCGCCCTCGGCCGCATCCAGGCAGATGCCTCGCAGCGCCTGAACTTTTCCGTAGGAGGTGACGAGATCCCGAACGTTCAGCATGTTCTCAAGCACCCATGTCAACAGAGCGAGAATCCGGGTCGGATGTTCCCAGGTAAGCCTCCTGCACGGCCTTGTTCCGCTGCACGTCGCCTGGAGTCCCGGATGCGATCTTCTGCCCGAAATTGAGAACGGCGATTTGCTCCGCCACACCCATTACGAGTTCCATCACGTGCTCGACGAGCAGAATCGTTACGCCGGAGTCGCGCATACGCCGAATGCGCCGGCTCAGATCATGGATCTCCTGGTGGTTCATGCCGGCTGCAGGTTCGTCCAGCAACAACAATTTCGGGCGGGCCGCCGCAGCGCGGGCGAACTCCAGTCGCCGTTGTTCCCCGAATGCGAGGTTGGATGCGAGTTCATCGCTTTTGTGGTCCAAATCGGCGAATTCGAGCAGGGTGGCGATCTCCCGCCGCGTCCGGCGGGTATCGCCGAACCAGCGTGACATAAAGCCTTGCGTTGCGAGATCCTCAGGGGAGTTCTGCGCCACCCACAAGTTCTGCCAGACGGTGAGATTCGGAAACAGGCGGATATTCTGGAACGTCCGGGCGATTCCCGCCCGCAGGCGCAGATGCGGCGGCTTGCCGTTCATCAGTTCCTCGCGGAATCGAACCGTACCGGCCGTTTCCTCATACACACCGCAGATCAGGTTGATGGTCGTGCTCTTGCCCGAGCCGTTGGGGCCGATCAACCCGAAGATCTCGCCCTCGTTCACGGTGATGTCCAGCTCATCGACGGCCTTGACTCCACCGAAGTGCTTCGACAGTCCGCGTAGCTCAAGCATCGGACTTCTCCCCCCCGCCGAGACCGACCGCGCGTTTCAGTACCTGGGCGGTGCGCGCATCGAACAGGCCGGAAGGCTTCAGGTTCATCGCCATGATGATCAGCAGCCCGAACACGATGTTGCGCCAATCCCCCAGAAATCGAAGTCCTTCCACGAGCACGCCCTGGATGAATACGACCGCCACCAGGGTGCCGAACACGCTTGAGAGGCCACCGAGGATCGGATAGGAGACCGCGAAGGTCGCGAGCAGCACGGTGAAGGTGAGGTGATCGATGTAGGTCGCCGTGTGCGCGTAGAGGGCTCCGCCGATGCCGGCGATGAAGCCGCCGGCGGTCATGGCCGCCACCTTTACCGCGGTGAGGTTGATGCCGACGCTTTGGGTCGCGAGTTCATCTTCGCCGACCGCTCGCAACACCGCGCCGGCGCGCGAACGGTCCATCCACCACAGCGCCGCCATGACCAGGATGACGAACGTCCAGACAAAGGCCGTGATCTCCCACGGCGACCATCCGTTCGCCACGAAGTACCGGATCTCGCGGAAGCCGTTGGTGCTGTCCGGCCCGACTTCGATGTCGCCGCGCGGCACGCGCCAGCTCAGATTGAAGAAGAACAGACGAACGAACTCGCCGAACGCGATGGTCGCGACCACCAGCATCAGACCCTTTACCCGCAGTGCGGGAAAACCGACGATGAACGCGAAGAACGCGGCGATGACAGCGGCCGCGAGCAGTGCGGGAAGAATGGGCAACTCGAAGATGACGGTGAGAATGCCTGCGGAGTAGGCTCCGATCGCAAAGAAGCCGGCCTGGCCCAATGAGAGCTGTCCGGTCAGCATCAGGACATACGCGGACAAGCCGAGAAGGGTGTGAATCCCGATGAGTTGGGCGAGGCCAAGGTAGTACGACATCGGCAGCTAGTCTCGGTCTACCGCTGATCCGAAGAGACCGTCGGGTCTGAAAACCAGAAACACGAACAGCAGCAGAAGCACGTACATGTCGCGTTCGTTGACGCCCCGGAAATACAGGAACGCATTTTCCAGCCCGCCGACCAGCAGCCCGGCCGCAATGGCTCCGGGAATCGATCCAAGGCCCCCGATAACCGAGACGATCAGGCCTTTGACCGTGAGCGGCACGGTGATCAGCGGCGACAGCACTCCGACCGCGGAAGCCGTCATCGAACCGGCAATGCCGCCGATCAAGCCCGCGAGCACGAAAGTGATGGCATTGGTCCGGTGGACGTCGATGCCGCAGAGCTGAGCCGCCACATCCTGTTGAGACACTGCTCGCGTCGCCAGACCCAGCCGGGTTCGGTACAGCACGTAAATTAGTCCGATTGTGCTGACGATGTTCACCGCCAATACGAACAGCAAATCGCCGCGAATCCCGTAAGGACCCAGTTCGAGCATCACGTCGTCGAACAAAGCCGGAAAAGTAAGCGGTGAACCATCGGTCGTATGCACGACGATCTCGTCGATGAAGAACAGCGCCCCGATAGAAGCCATCAAGGCGGCAAGGTGGTTGCTGATTGGTATGAACCTGAAGCAGGTGATATACACGGCGCCGCCGATCAGCCCCGACGCGAGCGCGGAGATCAGGAACACTACCGGGGCCGGGGCGTTGACGAAGGTGAACGCGGCCAGACCTACGTACGCCCCGGCCAGGGCCGCCGCGGCGTAGGTCATGTTGAGTTTTCGCATGGCGCCGAAAATCAAGGAAAAGCCGATACCGATCAGCGCATAGGTCGTGCCGAAAAACAGGCCGTCGCCGATGGTCTGGGTGATCTCTACGAACTCGAGCAAAAAATCACTCATGGTATGATCTCATTTGCGCCCTCAGCGACCAGGGACAATCAGCGTCGCGCGAGATCAATACCGGATACGTGATCGGAACAGCCCAGCCATGTTTTCTCGCACATCCCGTCGGGAAAGCCCCGGTCCGGCGACATGGTGAACAGTATCTATTCGAACTCCCATTCACCATGTCGCCGCATCAACAATCCACCAGTCCCGATTCTGGTCGGAGACCGCGTTAACGCGGATCGTGGACGACTTTCCACGCGCCCTTTTGGGCTTGCACGAAGACGTAGGGTTTGATGGATTCGCCCTCGTCCTGGACCCGCCCGATCTCGCCCATCAGCCCATCGACCTTGGCCAGCTTCTCGAGGCCGTCGCGTACCTTGCGCCTGTCGGCCTTCAGTGTATCGGGCTTGGCCATGACGCCGGTCGCCTCGACCACCTGCTTGATGATGTGCGCGTTCTCCCAGGCGGCCGCGCTGTGCAGGTCGGCGGCCCCGCCGTTGGCTTCGGCGGCGGCGGCGACTTTCGCGGCGGCTTTCGTGATCGGCGCGAAGCCGGTCGGGATGTAGATGCCTTCCGCGGCGGCGGAACAGCCCTTGAGGGTTTCCGCGCTTGACGAGCTGGTGAGTCCCACGAGCACCTTCGGCCTGATTCGCTGGCGTCTCATTTCCTTGAGCATGCCGCAGGTGGTGAAGGGGTGCGAGGAAATGATCATCATGTCGGCACCCGATCGCTTGAAGGCGCGGGCCTGGACCGAGAAGTTCGTATCGGCAAGCAACCAGTTGGACGATTTCGAGACTTTGAGCACATTCTTCATGCCCTTTATCAC
>CAYTSP010000329.1:0-19676 GCA_964440505.1 uncultured Nitrospinaceae bacterium | reverse complement strand
GCCTATGGGGAGGAGGAGCGTCCCGCCGGCGTGCGCGGCTTCCTGGCGGGCCAGCCGATTCCGGACGACCCGGGAGATCCGCCCCCCGGGGAGAAGCGCAAACTTCCACCGCCCCCGAGCCCGGCCCAGGGCGGCGCGCCGCCTGGCTGGGAGCCGCAAGAGTCATAAGTTGGATACCCCCGGACTCACAGACAAGAAACCAGCGCTCTCCATTTCGCTGGATGAAGCCTTGCGCAAAAGGCGCTCCATCCGGCATTTCACGGCAAAACCCGTCCCGATGGAGATACTGGAAACCGCCCTCTCCGCCGCGTGTTTCGCCCCCAGCCCGCACGGGACGAATCCCTGGCGGTTTTGCATCCTCGATTCCAAAGAGGCGAAAGAGACCCTCGCCGCCGAGATGGGCAAAGACTTTCTGCGCGACATGGAGGCGGAGGGCGTTCCCGAAGAAGAGCGGACACGCAGGCACCAGGGAAGCATCCGTCTGCTGACCGGAGCGCCCGCGCTCATCATGGCGTCGCTATCCTTCGCGGACCTGGACGTTTACGAAGAACCCGCGAAACAGTCCAACGAATGGATGATGGCCGAACACAGCCTGGGCGGCGCTCTCCAGAACCTGATGCTCGCCTTGGCAGCCCAGGGGGTGGGTTCCGTGTGGCGCTGCGCTCCCCTGTTCTGTCCCGAAACAGCCAGAAAGGCCCTGGACCTGCCCGCCGACTGGGTTCCCAGGGCGCTCATCGTCGCGGGCTACCCCGCTCAGCAACCTGCACCCAAGGAAACGCCCGAGCCGGTGCTGATCGTCCGATGAGTTTTTCCGGTCCGGTCGTTGCGCTCGCAGGCGGAGTGGGCGGCGCCAAGCTCGCCGTCGGCCTCGCCCATGCCCTGCCCGAGGGGGCGCTCACCGTCGTCGTGAACACCGCGGACGACCTGGTGCTCCACGGTCTGCACATCAGCCCCGACATCGACACCGTGATGTACAACCTCGCGGGCATGTCCAACCCAGAGACGGGCTGGGGCATCGACGGCGACCGGACGAGCGCGCTCGACCTCCTGGGACGCTACGGGGGGCCGACCTGGTTCCGGCTGGGTGATCAGGACCTGGCGACCCACATTCGCCGAACCCAGCGCCTGGCCGAGGGCGCGCGCCTGACGGAGGTGACGCGCGAACTCACCGCCTCCGTGGGCGTAAAAGCGAATATCCTGCCCATGACGGATTCTTCCATCGCCACCCGGGTGAAGACGCCCGAGGGAGAGCTCGAGTTTCAGGATTACTTCGTGGCCAGGGGAACGAGGCCGAGCGTCTGCGGCGTGCGCTTTCAGGGAGCGGATGAGGCGCGCGCCACGCCCGAAGTCATGCGCGCGTTCGATGAGGCGCGCGCGGTCGTGTTCTGTCCGTCGAATCCGATCGTGAGCATCGGCCCCATTCTCGCGGTCCCGGACATCCACGAGCACTTGCGCCATGCGTCCGCACCGCGCGTGGGGGTGAGCCCCATCATCGGGGGCGCGGCCTTGAGAGGCCCCGCCGCCGAGATGCTGAGAAGCCTGGGGCATGAGGTGTCGGCCTTAGGCGTCGCCCGGATTCTCAAAGACGTGCTCGACGGGTTCGTCGTGGACACCGAGGATGAGGCCCTGGTTTCATCCATCGAAGAGATGGGGCTTCGGAGCATCGCGCTGCCCAGTATCATGTCAGACGTTGATTCCAAGAAAAAGCTGGCGCAAGGCGTTTTGGCGTTCGCCTCATCGGTGCAAAAGATGGCATAAGACTTTTCAGGTATACTCAAAACACGTTTTCTCTTCACCACCCCGGGATGGATGATGAGTCTTTCGAGCCATTGCGTCGCCCTGATACCCGTTCGCGATTTCAGAACCGGAAATTCGAGGCTCGCGCAGACACTGGACGAGAACGCCAGAAACCAGTTGGGCCGCTGGATGCTCGAGCGCGTCCTCAAGGCCGTCGGCGCTGCGGAGCGCATCGACGAAATCGCGGTGCTGAGCGATTCCGCTGAAGTCCTGACGCTGGCCGGGGAATACGGCGCGGTCGGTTTGCTCCAGGAATCAGGCGGCTTGAACCACGATCTGGAAATCGGACGCTCCTGGGCGCGGGGGAGAAACGCCCGTTCCCTGTTCATCGTCCACGGAGATTTGCCGTTTCTGACGGCGGAAGAAGTGAACGCTTTTCTGGAAGACAGCAAACCGCCGGAGAACGCCGGGCGCGACATACGCATCGCCCGCTCGAAGGACGGCGGCACGACCGCGCTTTTCACCCGGCCGCTCGACGCGATTCCCTTCCTGTTCGGGGAGCGGAGTTTCGAGAAACACAGCGATGCCGCGAGAAGAATCCATTGCGAGGCGCAACCCTGTGAATCGTTCGGATTCGCGCACGACATCGACTCGCCCGAGGATCTCGAATTCCTGCTCACCCATGAGAAAGAAGCACCGGAGTGGCTGGCTTCCGCTCCCATGAGATGAAAAACGTCGAAATCATCCCCGTCACCGGCTTGCCGGAAATCAAAGAGGGCGACGCGCTCGCGCCCTTGATTCTGGAAGCGATTGAGGCAGCCGGCGCGAAAATCCGGGATCGGGACATCCTCGTCCTCGCCCAGAAGATCGTCAGCAAGGCCGAGGGCAGGATTTTGGATTTGAAAAGCGTCGAGCCGTCCCGGGAAGCGCTCGAGATCGCGAACCGAGACGGGCGCGACGCCAGGCTCGTGGAGGCGGTGCTCAGAGAGTCGAACGAAATCGTCGTCGCTTCCGAGCGCGCGCTCATCGTGGAGCACCGCACGGGCGCGGTGTGCGCCCACGCAGGCATCGATCGTTCAAACGTCGGTGGGGATGAGGATGAGGTGCTGCTGCTGCCCCGCGACGCCGACCTCTCCGCCCGCAAACTCCATGAAGAGATCAAGAGCGCGGCGAACGCCTTCGTTCCCGTCCTCATCGCCGACACCCAGGGGCGCGCCTTTCGCCGGGGCGTCGTCGGCGTGGCGATTGGGTGCGCGGGGCTGGAGCCCCTGGTGGACCTGCGCGGCGAGAAAGACCGCAGCGGCCGCACCCTCGAGATCACCATCCTCGCGCATGCGGACGAAATCGCGGCGGCGGCGAGCCTCGTGATGGGACAGGACAAGCAGGGCGTCCCCGCCGTCTTGATTCGCGGGCTTGAGTATCATGCGGGAGACCGCCCCGCCCAGGCGCTCTACCGCACGAAAGAAGAAGACTTGTTTCGTCCATGAAACCACAATCTTTCATATAAGGATGCCCACATGGCCATACTTCATTGGAACGACGTCGAGGAAAGACAACTGAACGACATCATCCGCGGCAGAATCGTCAAGACGGACAACGTGATGGCGTGCCGGATCACGGCGAAGGCCGGAAACCCCATCAAAACCCACACCCACGAGTTCGACCAGATAACGCACATGATTCGCGGGAAACTGAAGTTCCACTCGGGAGACGGGGAGCACCAGGTCGTTCAGCCGGGAGACGTGATGATCTTCCCGGCGGGAACCCCGCACGGCGGGGAAGTCCTCGAAGACGCGGAGTACATCGACATGTTCTCGCCGCCGAATCCGGATTTTCAGTGGGATAAATAATACTCCGGCTGGAATCGCTCTCTTAACCGGGGAAACATCAAGCGCCTGACAAGAAGAACCAAGGGAGCCGGCTCTCTAGCTCTTGAACCGTCTGAGGTTCGTGCTTTTCCCCGGCTCCCGCCGGCTCATCCGCTCCAGGGCCAGGCCGGCTTCGAGCACCTCCTGGTTGAAGCGAAACTCCTCCCAGGAGCAGCGGGCCAGCAAATGCGGGGGGAGGCCATAGGTCTTCGCCTGAAAATGAATGACCGCCAGCAGTTCCTTCCTAATCGTGCGGAAACTTGTCGCCTCCCGGCACGCCCTCCCCGGGGGCAGGAGCCGCCGCCTCGTTCTGAAGCGCCGTGACCGCGGTGAAGATGGCGTCGGCATCCGCCGGAGCGAGTTCATGGATGCTCAGTTCATCCGGCAGGCAACGCCCCGGTTCCTTATCCGTCATCGAGCCGCGCTCGGGAACAAAGCAGCGCCTCAGGATGCAGTGCACCCATTCCCCGGTAAGCGCATATTGCTCCTCCTCGCCGGCAGCGCCGTTAGCAGCTCCCGCGAACAGCTTCGGATACGCCGCCATGTCCAGGAGATTCGGCGCGCGCACGAAGCCCTTGAGCCCCGAGGGCAGGGTGATGGGCTTGCGTCCATGGTTTCTGTATTCCGATATTTCCACGATTCCTCCCGTTCGTTTTCGCTGAATCGAGATTTAGTTGCGGTGAAGAAGAAGCCGCTCGCTAGGTGAAGACGATGGAAATCTCGTCATCGCCCGCATTGCGCGCCAAGCGGAAGGGCGCATCATAAGTCAGCAGGCCGTCGCGATCCGAAAATCCCATATCCGTGTACTGGCATTTGGGAGCGGTGATGGTGCAGATGTTCCCGGCCCTGTGGCCGACCTGCACGCTCAGGGGAATCTGAGCCCCGCTCTCCCAATCGTCGAACACGTCGTCGGTGGCTTTGAGCACGGCCTCGGGGTCGAAAGAGCCCGACGGCGCGCGGCCCGTCACCATGGCGTTCAAGTGTCCGCCCGTTGCGTTGGCGCTTTGGCGCAAGACCACCTCGTTGTTCATGGCGAAGCGGATGTTCGCCGCGTCGAAATGGAAGCCTCCGAACGAAAAGCCGCTCATGAGGATGGGTTCGGGCGTCTGCGCATCGTAGGACGCGCCGTCAAGGAGCGGTGCGTCGCTCACCTCGAAATCGGCCGCCTCGAACTCCCAATCCACCGTGGGAACGCCGTCCAGGGGACAGTTGATGGAAAAACTCCCCATGCAGCCCAGATACATGACCCGCAAACCGTCGATGAACGCCGTCAGGCAGATCCTCGTGTAACTCGACTTGTCGGAGGCGGGCGCATAGGCGACGGAGGCGTCCTGGGCGACGGTTTCCTTCATCGCGCACGCCTTGAACAGCAATCCATAATCCGGCGCGACTCCGGGAGCGCCCGAGCCGCGCAATTCGGTGGTAAAGGAAATCTGCGCGGAGCGCTTCCCGGGAATCGAGGGGAATGGCGAGAGGCTCGCATCCTTCACCGCGCGCTCCAGCTGCTCCACGCTGACCTCATGGGCAAAGTTGCCCGCCCGGAACAGTTCCGAGGCGGCCGCCGGTCGATCCAGCAGGTAGGCCGTGCCCGCAGCGGGCGCCGCGTCCCAGGCGTCGTCCACCGTGAGCGTGTCCGAGGCCGCGTCGAAACCGCTCACCTTTCTTCTTTGGCCGATGCCCGCCCCCCGAATCGCGCGCAGCACCGAGCCGTTCCAGAAATCATCATCCTCTGCGAGCGCGGCGTCCACGAGAGTGGAAGCGTCTGCTGAATCCGCCACCAGTTCTCGCTCCGCCGTCGCGCCGATGATTTGCCGATCCATCAAAATCGTATCGCCCATCCCCTTTTCTCCTCCTTCGGTTTTTTGAGGCGAAGGCGCATCCCTCGCCGGATATTATTCCCTGATCTCGAATCAATTCCGCCGAATCCGCTCTATCGCCCGGAGCCTGATTTCGGCGTAATGGCAAAGCACGTTTCCGAATGTTCTCAGTTCGATGAGGTCCACCTGCGGAGGCTGAAGACGCTCCAGGGAGCCGACGCGAGGGGAACCTGATTCATCGAGAAGGCGGAGCGTCCCCTCGTTCCTGAAGCGATCGCAAATCTCCTCGATCAGATCCTGAAAGGCCGCCTCGCTGCCCACCGCGTCCTCGGCGCTCATGATGCCGAACAGCAGGAACGTGTGGGTTCGCCTGCTGAGGCCTGCGGGCGTGAAGCCGCCGGCCGCGCTCGAGCCGAGCGACGCGACCTCCTCCCCTGCCCTCTCGCGCGTCAGCACCCATCCCCTGATCTGGGCGAGGCCGCCGCCCGCCTCCCACCGGAACAAGTCCAGATATTTCCCCAGGTCGGCCGACCAGCGCTGATGGCCGTGCACCCGCCCCACCTCCGGTACGCTCGATATTTCCGCCAAAATGGCGTCGCCGATTTCCCTGTATCGTGATTTAGCCACTAACTCTCCTCGCAATCTCATCAAGCAGTTCACGAATGCGCCCATCGATTCGGCGCTGGTTTTCCTCGAGGGCGCGCGCGAACATGCGGCGTCCCCGCGTCCCGCGCCGGGCGACCGCGCGGGCGACGAGGAAAGCGACGCTCTCGAAATCTCCACCCCGCGACTCCAGATTCCGGACCACCCACCGGTACAGGGGCGAACCCTCCCTCCAGGGCGGCATTCCGCCACCCGCCCGGCGTCCGAATTCCACGTACCCGGCGTAAGGGACGCGCGAGGCGACGACGCCCCGAAACGCGCCTCGTCCCTCTCCCTTGATCTCGGTGAAAATGCTCCCCCGCAGGTTTCCGCTCGCGCCGATGGGCGTTTGCGTCATCACCTCGCGCATGAGCATTCCGGTGATCTCGGCCATCGCCTCGCGCGCCAGGCGGAAAACCTCCTCCTCCCGCGCAATCGGCGACGGCTCCGCCAGGGTTTCAAACGCCATATATCGACGACGCATCTCACCCGCCCTCCCGGCCTAGCGGTCCCCGGACGCGCCGTGCGTGAAATACGCGCCGCGTCCCAGGGAGAGGAGCGCATCCCAATCGAGAGACGCGCCCGCGGGGTCCACCACTTCGCCTTCCTTGCGTCCGAGATGGTTCTGGTATTTACGCTCGAGTTCCCGGCCCAGGCGCGTGTATTCACCGGACTTGCTCTGGTAGTCCACTGAATCCGCCACGAGGGTCGGGTTCGAGGACTGGGCGAAGCGGCGGGCCAGAAGGTGGCAGCCTTCTGCGGCGGCCAGCCACGCCACGGCGGTCAGATCGTTTTCGGGAACGCTCGTGCGCTCGTCATCGGCCGTGTGCTTGATCGTGTAGAAAAGGCGGAGCGTCCGGCCCATTTGAGGGACGAAGTACATGAGCCTGAACCTCGCCGCCGGGGTTCCTTTCGCATAGATGATCCAGGCGCTCCGCCGCAGGTAGGAGGGCTTTCTCTCCCCCTGGGGATATTCCACCGCCCGGATGAAGGAGAGGGAATCGTCCCAGTCTTTGGGCAGGGGAAAATCGAACGCCTCGCTATCACCCGCATAATCGGCGAACGAGACGAGCGGCCTGTCCCTGCTGTAGCGCGTGAGCGCGGCGTTCACCAGATCGGCGTAGTCCGCCTCCTCGATCCCGAACTCACGGGGCAGCGCGCCCGCTTTCAACAGCGCCCTCACCTCCTTGATGATTCTCTGCCTGCCGGCCATTTTTTCTCCTTTACTCGCTCACCAGATGCGGGCGGACTCAAGTCTTGAGCGTGAGCCTGGCCTCGAACGTGAACGAAGACTCCTCACCGCCGACGGTCCACACGAGCCTGAGCCAGGGGCCGATATTCACGAGCTTGACGAGGGTTTTCCCGGCAGAGGTGATTTCCGCGGATTTGGTGTGGACAAAAGCGACTTCATCGGCCGCCGGCCCGGCCTGCACCTCGAAATCGAGCGCCGGCGACACGCCCGAGACCTCCGTCACGTCGATGAACAAGAGCGCCTCGGTGAAGCGGCTCACCTCGAACGCCGTGCTGCCTCCCGCGGCGGCACGGGCCGCGGGAGGAGCGAGAACGATGGTGTGGGTTCGCCTGTCGGACATGGCTTCTCCTCTTATGGGCAAACGCCGCGCGACTACTCGGGCGCGCCGCGGTAGAAGCCGCGAAAGTCCAGGACGGCGCCGCCGTAGACGTGCCTGATCTTGTAGCGAATCTTGTCCGCGCTGAATCCGCTGCCTGCGGAGGGGTTGTCCTCGATGAACAGCTCGGGCTCGCGCATGTCGTCCATGAAGCCGATCTCGATGGTGTCCATGAGGCCCGGGTCGGCGATCATGTACCAATCGTTCGCGTCGGTGAGTTCGGGCACCCACAAAGGCTCCACGCCCAGGCGGTTGATGACGCTCGGCTGCGTGGAATTTCCGCCCTCGACGACCTTGACGGGGGACTGGGTGATCTCGAACGCCTCTTCGAGCAGTTCCGTGGGATGGACGAGATATTTGGGCCGCGCCTGCGCCGCCACCTCCACGCCCTCTTCCCCGTAAAACGTCTGCTGACCCATCGCCTTGATGGCGGCGACGGCGTTATCGTACGTGAGCTCGTTCGCGGAGGTGTTCTTGTGGTCGGCGTGGAACAGCGCGTCTCCGTCGTAGATGTCGGCGTTGGAAGCCAGAAAATCGAACACGAAGCCGTTCAGGGTGCGCTGGGCCGCGCGGGCGAGGCGCTGGGGGATCATGCGTATCGCGCCCATGTCGTCGTTCTGGATCATCTCCCAAGTGAGGTCCTCCACGCCGCCGCGCTTGGCCACGGCGTACGTGACCTCCTCATCCGTCGGGGAGGTGAGCGCCGGATAAGTAGCCTGTTCGGCGACCGTTTGCAGATCCCCGTAACCGCCGACGCGCACCCGGCGGTTCGTGCGGAAATCCTTGACGGGCGCCACGGAGGAGACGATCTTCTTCCACTGGTGGAACCGCTCGTCCCTGAAATCGCGCAGCATGGCGCGGCGGATGGAATCCCCGAACGCCTCGCCCCACGTGCTCGTCTGCAAGGAGGCGGAGAGGCGGCGCACGCCGTTCCAGTCCTCGGCGGCGCGGTGATAGTGGAACGTCTCGGCGAAGAACTGGCGCGGGGTGAGGCGATGGCCCGTGAAATCCTGAAACGCCTCGCTCATGAAGCGGTAGGGGCGCTCTCCGTCTACCGCCTCACCGGGCGAATTCCAAAGCCCGTCGAGAGCCGCCTTCTTGCGGTCCGCCTCGTCCCGCATCACCTCAGCACTCGCGCCGAAACCACGAAGCGCTCCGCTCGCAGTGAGTTTTTCCAGCGTGGCCGCCTCGACCCGGATCGCCTCCTCTATTTCCTCCTCCGTGAAGCTCCCGTCCACGAACTGGGCGCGCATCTTCTCCTGAACGGCTTCGGGCAGCGCGGAATCCGCGATTTTTTGAGCGAGCACCCTGCGCGACGCAGTTCCAGTCTCGGTTCCATCCTCCACGGATTCTCCTCCTTTTTTCTTCAAATCCAGTTCGAGGCCTGCGTCTTCACAGGCCGCAAGGAACTGTTGCGGCGTCCACGCTTCGCCGAGCTTCCTGCCCGATTCGGGCGCCACGCTTTTGAGTTTCTTTCCGAGTTTTTCGAACATCTTCACCTCCGATATAGTGGAATGATTGGCGGCGAGACCCAGAATCCCGCCCCCGAGCTTGCCTTTGTGCACGACGTCGACGGAGTGAACCGCCAGAATCTTTTCGAAATGCAAAACGAGCCCGTCGGCCTCCTCACGGAACTCCGCCTGCGCGAGCACGTCGAAGGAAAAGCCGAAAGGCTCATCGAGACCCCGGGACAGCGCATCGTGCGCCAGCGCCTGAAACCAGGCTGCCGAGCGCGAAACCGCAAACGTGCTCAGAAGCCCCTCCTCGCCCATGCGGACTTCGCGGTGCCAGCCGACAAGGTTCCTGATGTCGGGACCGCTCGACCCGGTGTGGTTCGCAAACGCCTGTGCGCCCTCGAACAGGGGTACGGCCTCGCGCAGCACGTCTCGGGGCAGGAACCACTCCCCATCCCCGGAGTAGCCGGCTCTTGCGATCAGCACGTCGAAATCCCAGGCTTCGTCCGGCGACCGGGCTTCTTTCGCAACCGCGCGGATGAGGTGTCCATGCAGCCTGAGAGGGTGAGAATCCTTCTGCGCCTCCGCGCGCGCCCAAATGCGGTTCATCCATTTTTTCAAGGGAAACTCCTTTCTCGCTGGTCTTTCAGAAATTCGATTCCCGGCGATGCGCCGGAGACCGCCGCCCGGTGAAACAAGGAGCGGGTGCAACGGCGACAATCTAGGGCAAGGAGACTCGGAACCGGGCCGCGCAAATGCGGGGAAATGCGTATTTGGCGTCTTTTTTTTCGGAATTTTAAATTTGCTAATTGAAAAATTTAAGAAAATGCGGTAAATTACGGAAAATTCTGGAGTTGCGGACAATGCGGGTGGTCCCGGCGTCTACCAATTCTGGATTGTTCGCCTGCCACTCAGGAATTGCCTGGATTCGCCGAGCAACCAAGACCGCCCCTTGAACAACACGGATGAGGTTTGATCCCATGTGGGGCGTCGCTCAACCGGCCTTGGATTTCTTCCAGAAACTCTCCTGGAACCATATGCTCGACATCGGGATCATGTGGTTCCTGCTCTACCAGGTCTACATACGCTTCAAGGGCACCCAGGCGATGCGCCTCCTCGTGCGCGTGTTCGCGGTGTGGCTCATCTATCTCGCCTCCCAGACCGCGGGTCTGCACCTGACCTCTTTCCTGCTATGGGCCATCTGGATAGCCGTGCTCATCTTGTTCCTCATCAATTTCCACGGCGAGATCCAGAAAATATTCTTTCAGCTCAACCCGGTGCGCAGACTTTCCATCCTGCTGCGCCGGGCGATGCGCATTCGCCTGCCGGACGAGAGCGTCGCCACCATCGCCAGCGCCGCCTTTTCGCTCGCGGCGAAGCACATGGGCGCCATCATCGTCGTGGAGCACCGGGATTTGACCGACTCCCTGCTGAGAAGTCCGGGCGAGGAGATCGAGGCGGACATCCAGCCGGCGCTGCTGGAAACCATCTTCTTCAAGGGAGCGCCCTACCACGACGGCGCCGCCGTCGTTCGCGAGAACAAGGTCTCGCGCGCGGGATGCGTTTTGCCCCTTTCCGAGAACAACGCCCTTCCGCCCGAGTTCGGCACGCGCCACAGGGCGGCGGTAGGAATTACGGAGCGCTGCGACGCCCTGGCGATCGTCATCTCCGAGGAACGCGGGGAGATTACCTGTGTGGAAGGCGGCCAAATCAAGAAGATGGAGGACGAAGATGAACTCGCCTCCTGGCTCACGGCGCGGCTGCGCGCGGCCCGCGAGGCGGGACAGACGAAAGGACGAATGTCTCTCCGCCACGTTTTCGAGAACTGGCGGCCCAAGCTCGCCGCGCTGGCGGCCGTCATTTTCCTCTGGTCGCTTGGGGGACAGGAGCACCAGAATCCGCAGAATTTCTTCCCGCAGCTCGAAAGCAAGGTGGAGGAGGAATTCCGCGTCCAGGTCCACTATTACAACGTTCCGAGCGGCGTTACCCTGCCGGAAGGTGTGACGAAAGAAGTCAAAATCCGTCTCAGAGGCAGGCGCGATCTGCTCAATTATATCGACGCCACCCGCCTGCGCGTGAACGTGAACCTCGCCAAAATGACGCCCGGCGCGCATTCGCGCACGCTGTCGGGCCGCGACATCGACCTGCCGAACGGTCTCGAATTCCTGAGCGCGGAACCCGGGACCCTGGACTTGAATCTCGCCGGCGAACCGGTTCCTGAGAAAATGACGAAATCGAGCGCCTCCACCGAGACGCCTGAGTCCTCGAACTTTTAAGACACCATATTTCAAATACTTGAATTTCCAGCGAACCAAGAATTTGCTTTTTTCGCCTAAAATACCGATATTGAAGGAACCGGGCCATCGCCGCCGAGACGTTCAGGCGCTTTGAAGAGCGATGCTGGCGAACCATCTTTGATGGTCCTCGGCGCCAGCCGGGCGAGGCGGGAAGGAGCCGACACAGAAAGCGGCTCCGGTCCGGTTCCAGAGACCCTTTTCAGGGAAGGAGGATGCGATGATATCTACGATAAATCGCTTCAGCCGTGCGGAAACGCCACCCTCCCCGGCCCCATCGCATCAGCCGGGCGGGGAGGAAGACAAAGGCTGACGCACATATAAAGGCGACACAACGCCTTTGTAAGGTGAGACGAGTTCTCACCTGAATAAAGAAACAAAAAGAGAGCGGGATGCAACGTCCCGCTCTTCTTTTTTGCTTAGCTCCTGGCCTCGAGCTTTCTCATCTCGATTTCGATTTGCTGGAGCCTGTTCTTGATCATGTTGAAGTCGTACTCGAATCCCTCGGCGAGCAGCGCGAGACCCTGGTAGAGCCGGTGCTTTTCCGGCTCTTCTTCCGCGCTTACCGAATCGAGCATCTCGGCGAAAACCTCTCTGGCATGATGAAAGCTCAAAACCCTCCCCCCTTTTTGAATGAGAACGCGCACTGCGAATCAATAAATCTTTTGCGGGAAGAATCCCGCTCCTATCTTTGCTAGAATCCACCGCACCGACAAATAAACCACATCGTTTTCGAGGAGTCACCTTCATGCCGGAAAGACCGAACACGCCGCAAGTCATCCTCCGCCACATACAGGGCACCCAACTCCAGATGTTCACCACCACGGGCAAGCATTCCTACGTGCTCGACGAGCCGGAAACACGGGGAGGCACGGACCTCGCCGCCACGCCGTTCGAGTTCTTCATCGCAGGGCACGCGGGCTGAGGGCTCTATACGCTGCTGGGAGCAGCGAAAGCCAAGGGCATCCAGGTCGACGACGTGGAGGTGCACGCGGAGTTCAAGCGGAACATATCACCCAAATTTCACGCGGATTACCATGCGGACCCGGAACGAAGAAAACTCTCCATCGGCGTCATCCGCACGAGCTATTACATCCACGGCGACGTGACGGAAGAGCAAAAGGCGGAGCTTTTGGATGAACTCGAAAACTGCCCCATCCACAACACGCTGATGACGCCACCCAAGCTCGAGGAGCGGATCGTCGTTCTGGAGAAAGACGAAACCGCGCCAAAAGAGATTTCATAAGGGCGGAGAAAGAGCCGCTTGCTAAAAGGGATTGTTGACCACCCCCGTCATTCCGGCGAAAGCCGGAATCCATTTTGATTTTTTGTCTTCCACATTGATTTGTGTTCAGACAAAGACGAAATGAAAAGCCTGAAGGTATCCCCTTCATCGACCTTGGACTCCGCATTCTCTCCCGCCTGGGTCGTGGTTAAAATCGGAAGGAAGATCAAAAACGAAAGGCGAAAATGGATTCCGGCTTTCGCCGGAATGACGAGTGAAAACCAAATTCATCTTGGATCTCGAGAAGAGAACGCCGTTTACCGTAGGGACAGGTCGCGACCTGTCCCTACAAAAAACGTAAATCCTCCCACATTGGACTTTTTCGACAACCCTATGACGGCACCCCGCGAAACGGGTCTCAGTAGGAAATCTTGTCCTCCATCTGCGCCCACAGGTTGAAGGATTCGAGCGCTTCACTCTCCAGGAGCCGCGTTGATTCGAGTTTTCTTTCAGCGACCGGCAGGGCGATTTCCTTGTAGAGAAATTCATCGGAAAACCCGATGGCGTCCGCCTCGACGATGGTGTTCCCGTAAAACATCCGCTCTATCCTCGCCCAGTAAATGGCGCTGAGGCACATCGGGCAAGGCTCGCAGCTCGTGTATATCTCACAGCCCGACAGATCGAAATTCTTCAGCTTCGCGCTCGCCGCGCGTATGGCGAGCATCTCGGCGTGCGCGGTGGGATCGCAGGAAGACGTCACCCGGTTCACGCCCTCGCCGATGATCGCGCCGTCCTTGACGACGACGGACCCGAAAGGCCCGCCGAGTCTCTCCCGCACGTTTTGAGAAGCGAGAGATATCGCCCTTCTCATGAAAGATTCCGGTGTCGTCATTTCCTCATCCCCCGTATGGTTCCACTTATCCGCCGCTGTCTGCTCTTCACTGCGCCCAGGCAACTCTCCTGATTCGCTTCATCATAACTTGTTTTTGGAATGGTTTGCATTTAATTTACAGGTACTCCTTTCATTGTCTCCAATATCCGGAGCCTGAAACGACCGAGATGCGATTCTGCGAATTCGCAATCCAAAAAGGGACAGATGATGAAAATCGGATTTATCGGACTGGGAAACATGGGGGCCGGCATGGCGGCCAACCTCCAGAAGGCGGGCTATGAGCTCGTCGTCCACGACATCGTCCGAGAGGCCGGGGCGGATCACATCGAGCGAGGCGCGCTGTGGGCGGACTCTCCCGAAGAGGTGGCCCGCGCGAGTGAGGTCGTCTTCACATCGCTGCCGGGTCCCAAGGAGGTGGAGAGCGTCGCCACCGGGCCGAACGGCATCCTGGCGGGCATCAGCGCGGGGAAAGTGTATGTAGACTTGAGCACGGTGTACCCCGCCGTCGTCCGCCGCATCCACGAGAAGTTCGCCGAAGCCGGCGCGCACATGCTCGAAGCCCCCGTGAGCGGCTCCACCATCGGCGCGAACACGGGGCGCCTGGCCATCATGGTGGGGGGTGAAAAGGAAGTATTTGAGCGCTGCAAGCCTCTTTTCGAGGCATTTGGAGACCGCCCATCCTACACCGGCCCCATCGGCACCGGCGCCGTGTGCAAGCTCGCCCACAATTGTATGAGCTACGGCATCCAGGCCATCGCGGCGGAATGTTATGTGCTGGGCGTCAAGGCGGGGGCGGACCCCGAGGTTTTGGCCGAGGTGATCCGGAACAGCGCAGTGGGCCGGGCCGTTCACTTCAACTTCGTCTTCTACGAGACGTTCTTCAAGGGGAAATTCGACGAGCCGCACTTTCCCATCAAGGGCGCGGTAAAAGATGTCGGGCTCGCGCTCCAACTCGCCCGCGAGCACGACGTACCCATGGCGATAGGCAACATCGCCTACGGGGAGCTCATCACGGGCTTGAACCGCGGCTGGGGGGATGATGACGCGAGGCGCGCCATGACGCTCCAGGAAGAACGCGCGGGCGGCGTGCAGGTGAGAATTCCAGAATAGAAGAATCTACGCATGAAACACGGAATCGCCATGCTGCCCCCTGCGCCGGAGACCTACGCGCACTGGTGCCGGCTCTCGGAAGAAGCGGGCTTCGACGTCATCTGGGTGCCGGACTCACAATCGCTTTACAGAGAGCTTTACGTCTCGTGCGCCATCTGCGCGGCGAGCACCGAGCACGTGCTGCTGGGGCCGAACGTCACCAACCCACTCACGCGGCATCCCGCGACGGCGGCGAGCGCCATCGCCACGGTGGATGAGTTCTCGGGCGGCCGCGCGCTGTTCGGCATCGCCACGGGCGACAGCGCAGTGTTGAACCTGGGATTACGCCCCGGCCGCGTGGACGACATGCGCGATTACGTTCTCGCGGTGCGCGGGATGCTGGAGGAGGGCGCAGCAACCTACCGGGGAAAACCCTGCGCGCTTAGGTGGCACAAAAAGCGGGTTCCGCTCTACATCGCAGCCGAGGGGCCGCGCACCATCCGCCTGGCCGGCGAGATTGCGGACGGCGTCACCATAGGATGCGGCCTCACGCCGGAAGTGGTGGCCGATTCCCTCACCTGGTTGGAAGAAGGCGCCAGGAAATCGGGCCGCAAGGTGGACGATCTGGACATCTGGTGGCTCGCCAAGGTGAACGTGCGTGATGACGGCGAACAAGCACGCAAGGAAATCCGCATGGCCCTGGCCGCGAGCGCGCACCATGCTTTTCGCTTCACGCTCGAGGGCAAACGAATCCCCAGGGAACTGTTCTCCGCCGTCGAGACGCTTAAAAAAGAATACGCGTTCCACGAACACGAGATGGTGGACAAGCAGACGAACGCGGAACTCGTGGACAGGCTCGGGCTTCGCGAATACCTGCTCGATCGCTTCGCTATCGCGGGCAACCCCGCCGAATGCAGGCAGAAGATCGAGGCCATGAAGCCGACCGGCGTCGAAGCCTTGAGAATCGCCGCCCACGTGCACGACAAACCCGCCTTCATCCGGGCGTGGGGCCGCGAGATCATCAGCCAGAGCAAGTAACGAAAGAGGACGTATTCATGAGACACGGCATTTCCTTCAGACCGCCCGATACGGATTCATTCGCCCGCTGGTGCAAGTGTGCGGAAGAACTCGGCTTCGATGCGGTATTCATCCCCGATACGCAATCCCTCTACCGGGAGGTCTACGTCTCGTGCGCGATTTGCGCGATGGAGACGAGCGAGATCATCTTCGGCCCGTGCGTGACGAACCCCGTCACGCGCCACCCGGCGGTGGCCGCGAGCGCCATCGGCACCATCAGCGAGCTATCCGGCGGGCGCGCCTTCTGGGGGATCGCCACGGGCGACAGCGCAGTCCTGAACCTGGGCTTGAGGCCCGCCAAGCTCGCCGAGATGCGCGAATACATCCTCGCCGTGCGGGGCATGCTCGAAGAAGGAGGCGCCGAATACAAGGGCAGGCCCAACCGGTTGAGCTGGCACAAATCCCACGTGCCCATCCACATCGCCGCGGAAGGCCCCAAAACGCTGCGTCTCGCGGGCGAGGTGGCCGACGGCGTCATCATCGGAACAGGCCTCATCCCCGAAGTCATCGCGGATACGCTCTCCTTCATCGACGAGGGCGCCAGGAAATCGGGCCGCAGGGTGGAAGATCTCGACCTCTGGTGGCTGGTCGACGCCCACGTGGACGCGGACGGCGAGCGCGCCCGCGAGGATATCCGCACCGCCCTCGCCGCGAGCGCGCACCACTCGTTCGCCTTCACGATGGAGAACAAGCGAATCCCGAGGGAACTCGAGCCCGCCATCCGAGCGCTGAGGGACGGATACCAGACTTCGGAGCACGGCTTCATGGACAAATCCAACAACGCGGCGCTCGTGGACGAGTACGGGCTCAGGGACTACCTGGCCGATCGGTTCGCGGTCGTCGGCACGCCCGAAGAATGCCGGGAGAGACTCCAGACCCTCGAAAACCTGGGCGTCAAGGGGCTTCGCATCAACAACAACCTGCCCGACAGGACGGTCTTCATGAACGCCTGGGCCAGGGAGGTGCGGGGGGTCAGGTGAGTATCGACAGCTAAGCGATGCGACTAAGGAATACCCAAGTTGTCATCGATAGCAATTTGCCTAGATAGGCAATATTCCTTGATTCGAACGCGGTTCATAAATAGAAATACCCGTCAACTCCTCATATTTTGAGAGTTGTGCATCATATGTATGGAATTCCTTCGCCTCTGCATAGATTGCTGTTGCCAAATGCACCGCATCCGCAGGCTTCAAACTCCATCCACGGGAGATGCCTTCTCTCATGAGACGCCTCGCATCTCGTTGCAAACGCTCATGGACTTCCACCAAGGTAATGGTGCGCCGATCCATCCACATCGAATCTATTTTCGTTTCAAGCGCGGGGTCCAGTGCTTGCTCATCCTTTTCTATGGCGGCATACGCCACCTCTGTAATAGACCACATGGATGTTATGATGCGGCACTCGCCTTGGCGCGATTTTGACAGCAAATCATCCAGGATGGGCAACCTGTCCTCTATCCCATTGATATAAGACAGAAAAACATCGGCATCCCAATAGTACGCTTCAGCCATCACGTAACCGCATAATAGTGACTTCTGGCAATTCTGCATCCGGCTTTAACGGCAAAATCGCTCGCGCCTTCGTGTAGTCTCCTTCCTCCAATTTTGGTGTAATTCTACTGACTTGTCGCACAGCTATAGGGTGTCCATCAGTCGGGTCGCGACTCACCAATCCTTCTACGATAGCGTGCTTTCCCCAAACTTCTCTCATGAGGTCTTCCTGGCCAGACTGCAAATAACACGAAACCGGACGGTCATTCAGAACGTCATACAGAGTGAATCGCAACACGTTTCGCTTTGTTAACGTCTGAACTTCTCCCTCTACGGCGCCAAAGGCCACAGAAATTACATTTCCCGGTAGACTTAAAACATTGTCCGCCACTCTCGGCTTACCAGTTGGAGGATTATGCAAGATTACCGTTTCCTCTTGTGTCTCGAATCGGACTCGTTTGACGCCGTTTCCAATCAAGCGCCCAAGTTTCATGGCTGGACCGGAAACTTTTCGTCCACGATTAATCCGAACATTTTCTCGAAGTGCTCTGCCAATGTCATTGTATCCCCGCACAACACGTTCAACCCTTTCCGATTGAGAGCTATACCCTTTAATAGTCGCCAATGCGCTCCCAGGCTGAAGGTCTTCGATCCTCCACTCGATACCGCCTCCCTCCTCTATCGTTAGCGCACTAATCAGGCTATCCAGCGATTTTACTGCGGTAGCGAACGTCTCAAGAGTGACATCGCCTTCCAGCATCAGTGTAATCGTATCAGGAGCCATAATTTGCCCCCTTCTTGGGTACCCCGGAGGATTCTGTATAGATTGATATCCTAATCTGGATATCAATATGCCTAAGCCTAAAGTCTCAAAATTGGCGTGTCAATTACTTCCAATCTCAGGCCAAAAACAGCCTCAAAATCCTGTATTTTTCGAGTAGAAGATACCGTTACAGCGCGAAAAACTCCGTCTTTCCTCTGGCCTTGCTTTCAGTTAGAATGGCTGCAAATGTTCGAGACAAGCGAATTCGACCTCACAGAAAACCTAGCACTGGAGGGTGGACATGAGCGAAATGACGAAGGAGAAGGAAAAAATTCTCGTCTACGAACCCGTGGCGGAGGCTCCGGGCGCGAGCGCCGTCATGGCCGCGCGGCCCGAGAGCCTAAGCGGCAAGAGCGTCGGCCTCATCAACAACACCAAGGATTTCACCGATGAGATTTTCGACGTCATGGGCGCCGCGCTCGAAGAGCAGTTCCCGGGCGTGCGCGTCGTGCGCTACCGCAAGGAATCCGTGAGCGGCGCATCGCCCGCCCTCATGGAGCAGGTGGAAGGAGAGTGCGACGCCGTTGTTTCCGCACTCGGCGACTGAGGCTCCTGCACGTCGTGGAGTATCCACGACAGCGTCGCTTTAGAGAAAAGAGGGCTGGCCACGGTCACGGTCGTCACCGACGCCTTCGAGTCCTACGCCAGACAACTCACCAAGCTGCACAAGATGAGCGATCTTCCCCTCGTCACGCTGCCCCACCCCATCGCGGGCAGAAAGCGCGAGGAGGTGGACGAGATGTCGGCGAGCGCGAGCGCGCATCTGGCGTCCGCCCTCACGCAGGCGAGCGGCTGATATCTGAATGGACGCGCCCAGCCCCGCCCGCCAGATAGCGCTCGATGAAGACGCGGGCGCGATATACGAGCACTTCTACGAGGAGGGCTGGACGGACGGGCTTCCCGTCATCCCGCCGACCGAGGATCGCGTCGCAGAAACCCTGCGCTACACGGATTATGCGCCGCACGACGTCATCGCCCATGTTCCGCCCAGAAACGCGCCCGCCACGGCGGAAGTCATCGCCATCAACGCCGTGATGGCGGGCTGCAGGCCCGAATACCTGCCCGTTCTCATCACTGCCGTTCAGGCCATGACGGAGCCGGCCTATAACCTCTACGGCCGCCAGACGACCACCCACCCGGGCGCGCACCTGATGATCGTCCACGGACCGGTTCGAAACGAACTGGAGGTCAACTGCCGCCAGAACGTATTCGGCCAGGGCTGGCGCGCCAACGCGACGCTGGGCCGCGCGGTGCGGCTCCTGATGATGAACGCGGGCGGCGGCATCCCGGGCGTGACGGACATGGCCACCCACGGGCATCCGGGAAAATACGCCTACACCATCGGCGAGGATGAAGAAGGTAGCCCCTGGCCCGCTTTTCATGTGGATAGAGGCTTCGCGGCAGATACTTCCGCCGTCACCATGCTCTGCGCCGAGTCGCCCCACAACGTGAACGACCTGGTGAGCAAGACGCCCCACAAATACCTGGGCACGGCGGCGTCCGCCATGAGCCACCTGGGCGCCAACGGCGTCTACCGGAGCGGGCTGCCGAGCGAGCAGATGCTCGTCCTGACCGCCGAAGCGGCGGCGTGGTTGTCGAATCAGGGGTGGTCGAAGGCCGACGTATCCCAATTCATCTTC
>CAYTSP010000328.1:0-13873 GCA_964440505.1 uncultured Nitrospinaceae bacterium | reverse complement strand
GTTCATGTAGAAATAGGAGAACACGAAGCAGAGCAGCACCGCCGTCATTCCGGCGCGCTTTCTGAGAACGAGGCGCTCCTCGTCCGAGGTTTCGGAACCGTCTCTCTCCGCCCGCCTGACGTAGAGCACCCAGATGAGCTGGCGCACGGGCAGGAACAGCGCGCCGGCCAGCGCGAGAACCCATAGCAGCAAGTACTTTGCGGTGAACAAATCAGCCATCAGGTCATTCAGCCATCAGGGCGGCGAAAAACAACGCGGGGGAGGGACACTTACCCCTCCCCCGCATGGCGATACTTACATCCTTGCGGTCTCGTCTAGGACGATCCCGCCTGCTGCGGAGCCACGTCGCCGATGTCCTCCACGAGCGCCTCGATCTCCGTCTCGGGCACCGTGGACATCTCCATCTTGTAGGCGAGCAGCCACATCATGCCGACGCCAAGGGCCCAGAAGAGAATCTGCCAGGCCCAAATGGAGGGTATGCCGAAAGTCCATCCTGCATAACCGGCGTTCGGGGCGCCGAAAATCCAGTTGCCGATAACGGCGCCCGGGCCGATGCCGAAGAACATCCAGGCCAGCGTAACGCCCCACGCCATCGGGACGAGGCCCTGCTTCTCCGGCGAGAGCGAAGCGTGCTCGGCCAGGAAGTCGTGGTACTTCTGCCGGTGCGCCGCCGCCGCCGCGTCCTGCGTTTGCGCGGAGACGATCCAGCACACCGCCACGTTGAAGATGATGCCCCAGCCGGCGGAGTGAATCGTCCACGGCCAGCGGCCCCAGACGTCGATGCCGATTCCCTTGAGAATCGTGAGGCCGAAGTTCTCCGTGAAGATGACGGCCAAAAGACCCGCCGCCAGTCCCCACGTGGCGCCTTGCCTCGTGATCTTCGGCATCCAGCACACCGCCGCCAGCGCCGGCCACATCTGGAAGCCGAAGGCGACGGCGAGTCCTCCAAGCAACACCAGCGCGTCTCTTGAGAACGTCGCCACAAGGAGCGCCGAGACCACGATGATCAAAACGCCGATCCGGCCTGCGACCTTCTGGGTTTCATGCGAGGCGCCGGGGTTGAGATACCTCTTGTAGAGGTCGCGGGTGAGCATGCCGCCCGCCGTGGACATGTATGCCGCACCCGTGGACTGCATGGCGGCCAGGGCGCAGACGGCCAGTAGTCCGACCAGCCACGGCGCCGCATCCGCAATGTAGTTGAAGTAGTACGGCACCAGCGAGTCGGGCTTTTTCGCGATGGACGCGGCAAGCACGTCCGATATCGCAAGTCCCGCTTTGGTCACCGCCGGGTTCGCGCCGAGAAGGTGCGCGCCCATTCCCTGGGACGCGGTGAAGAAGAACAGGATGAACCCGATGCCCGCCGAAGACGCCCAGACCTGCTGGGGCGCGAAGGGGCGCGGGTTGTTGTTCGAGAACGCCCACATGGAGAACGCCGGGGAAGACTGGATACCCATGAGCGCGAACATGTAGGTCAGGCACATGATGCCCGTCCACAGACCACCCACGGGCGTCTGCTTGCCCAGGCCGGCAGTGAACTGGATGACGCCGGGGATGGCGAAATAGGCGTTGTAGTCGCCGCCGCCGTATCCTTTCGTCGTCCCCCACTTGCCCACCGGAGAGGCAGCCAGCTTGGCGAGGCCTTCGTTCAGCGAACCCCACCCGCCGGCGATGTTCAGCGCGATGAAGCCCGTGATGACGATGCCCAGCGCGAGCAGAATGCACTGGAGCGTATCCACGTAGGCAACGGCGCGCAGACCCCCGGCTGCGACATAGATAAGCACGACCGCCGAGAGCAGCCACATGCCCACGTTGACGCTGAAAGCGCCGTCGGTCAGCACGTTGAACAAGAAGCCCGAAGCCCCGAGCTGAACGCCGAGGTAGGGAATCGAGAACAACATGGCCACGATCACCGTGAGGATGCGGATGGCGTCGCCCTGGAAGTAGTCGGCGAACATTTCACCGGGCGTGACGTACCCGTAGCGTTTGCCCAGCATCCACTGGCGCTTCAGGAATATCACCCCGGTAAAGGGAATGGTGATGGTGTAAAAAGATGCGTAGGCGTACTGGAACCCGTCTCGATAGATGAGTCCCGGGTGTCCCATGAACGTCCAACCCGAAAACGACGTCGCCGTCGCGGCCAGGACGAACACCCACATGGATAGCTGGCGACCCGCGATGAAGTAGTCGCCGGCCGTTCTCGCCATCCTCGCGCACTTGATGCCCCAGAAAATACAGTAGGCCCAATAGAGCACGACGAAGGCGAACAGCCAGAAGATCTTCGCATTCATACAAGCGCCTCCTTATTGTTAGGATACAACCCAATTATGCCGCACATACTGAACACGGGAATCGAACTTCACTTCCCGCGCCGCAAACATTGAGCATCCTTCCGATAAAGATTCCTCCCTTCTGACGAACTTACCGGACATCCACAGGGCGAAATTTTTATTGGCGCATATATCAATACGGTTTCAAATATATCGTGTATTGTAACCTTTTCATAACAAAATGCAAAACAGAAAAAAACGGGGCCTTTTGCCGGAATCCTCCATATAGCGTTATTTCCAGCAAAAACAATCCTCTCGCGAGGAGGTGGCCGGTGGAGGATTTCCGGGGAGCGCCTTCTGTTTCCCGGGTGGATTTGGTGAAAATCCTCACATGGGCGAGGGAGGCAAGATGCGGAACAAGGAGGTTCACGCAAAAGAACACGAAAGACAATAAAGAAATTATAGAGGCATTCCGCCATGAGAGGCAAGGGGTGGGATTGCCACTTTACTAATAACCCAAACTACTCGATGGACAGAACGTCAACCTTGAAGTGCCACTTATCTTCCGTGTTAGGAGAGAGCAGGAGTTCTCCCGCGACACACCTGTCGTCGGCGGGATCCCACCTTTTTTTGTTGTTTTCACCAAGAAAGGCGTGGTCGTTATTTTGAAGTTTCGCGCGGATCAGTTTTCGAGAAACTTTCTGCTGAGTACGTTTTACACGGTTAGTGACTTCATCGACCCATTCTTCATTGGTCCAAACGTGCATCGCCGAAACGATGCCATCAAACACTTTTTTCAAGTGGGATACGGCACATTGCTCTCGTTCTTGTGGATATTGCGCATCGACGCGCAAGGCAAAGTCCTTCAAAGCTCCTTTTTTCATTTTCCGTTTCCATTCAGGGTTCAGGCTCCATTCAGCGTTCACGGAACTCCACCAAACATTTTCTGGTTCCGGCTTTGAGCAGGAAAACTCATAACTTGCGACACTTTCACACTTGCCCCGGAAAAAGGGAGCATCTTTTTTGACTAATTGATAGCTTTTATAATGCGCGAAGCATTCAGAGGATTCCAGCAGACGAGGACATTCTTCATCAGGGTAGCGAGACCTATCAAGGTAGCTAAACCGAAGGCCATGCCGCGAAGATTTCCCGAAGCTCGCAACCAACTTTCTGACGTTATAGAAAAGAAGATTCTCTACGTCGGCCTTGCCTCGTTTGGTGGAAATGTATCGAGCTTCGATAATTTCATCCGGCTCTGCTTCGAGGTTTTGGAGTTCACTGCGTAATGGTTTCAGGACTTTTTCCACCCAAGCAGGCAGATCACTAACCTTGCTACTTGGATAAGGCAGCTTTTTCTTCATCCAGATCTCGATTTTACCACCGAATTTCGAGAGAACATGGTGCTCGGATTGCGACACTATTTTCTGTTTGCGTGTCATTCCGAACCTTCCTTACTTTAGCCCATTAAAAAATCGCGACGCTGGATACCTCCAACCCCAAAAAAAGCCGGGGCCATCGGGCCCCGGCCTCCTGTATCAGATGGTGCGCCAGGGAAGATTCGAACTCCCGACCTTCTGATCCGTAGTCAGACGCTCTATCCAGCTGAGCTACTGGCGCGCTCATTTCTCTTATAGCCCGCAAGAAGCGCATCTTGCAAACAAAACCGGGAAACTGCCCCGCCTTTGGGGTTGTTGAAAAATCCCTCCCCTTTCTGCGCAGCCCGCCGCTCCGCCTCACCCTGAGTAGCGTCGAAGCCGCGTATCGAAGGGCGAAATTCGCTCCCGACGGAGAGACGCGCTCCCCATCCTTCGATACGGCGCTAACGCGCCTGCTCAGGATGAGGGTTTGGGGCGCCGGGATGAAGGTGTCAAAGGCGCCCGCTCCCAGGGCCGGGTTTTTCAACAACCCCTCATCGGTCGGAATCGACCACTGCCGTCATTCCGGAGAACACTCTCGATGGGGAGGGGTCGACAACCCTTTGGGGGGACTTTTTCAACAGCCCCCTTTAATGCAAATTATTTTCCCGCACGCGCTTGAAAACTCTCTCGTTTATCCTTTAGACTCCCCTAGCGGTCATAAGGCAACCACATATTTTTGCGCGGTCTCGGGGGGAGTAATTCCCGATCCGCCTTTTTAGCGGTAAATCCCCGGAGGATACGCTTCATCATGATGAGTTGGCTCCCGGAAAACATCTCTATCGAAGGAGAGGAAATCGACTTCCTCTTCTATATCTCCTATTACCTGACGGTGGTCGTCTTCATCGGTGTCGCCGTCGCCATGGGATATTTCATCATCAAATACCGCGCCAAGCCGGCCGTGAAGGCGAAATACACGCACGGCAACAACATGCTGGAGATTCTCTGGACGGTGATCCCCACCTTCATCCTGCTCGTGTTCGTCCTGATGACGCAGACCTCCTGGGCGAAGCTCAAGCTGGCGATCCCCCAGAACCCGCACGTGCGCGTGGAGGTGACCGGCAAGCAGTTTAACTGGATCGTCCGCTACCCCGGAGACGACAAGAAATTCGGCACCAAGGACGACCTGGTGCTCGACAACCAGCTGAACGTGCCCGTGAACAAGCAGTTGTTCATCGCGCTCAAGGGGGCGGACGTCATCCACAGCTTCTTCGTACCCCAGGCCCGCATGAAGCAGGACGTGGTTCCGGGCCGGACGATTCCGCTGTGGTTCACGCCGACCAAGGTGGGCAAATACGAAATCCCCTGCGCCGAGCTTTGCGGCTTCGGGCATTCGGGCATGAATGGCGAGTTCATCGTCCACTCCGAGGAGGACTACGCGAAGTGGCGCAAGAAGGCGTGGGCGGAGAAAGATAAATAAACGGCCGTATTCACGAGGGCGCGCGCCCTCTTTTATCTTGAACGTGTCGGCGGAAGCATTCCTCCGGTAAACCAAACTCACGAAGGATCCAGGAAACCATGAGCGAAACCACGGCAGACGCGCACGGCGCCCACGACCACCACGAAGGTGGGTTCTGGAGCACATACGTCTTCTCGCTGGACCACAAGATGATCGCCAGGCAGTTCCTCTGGCTCGGCCTCATCATGATGGTCGTGGGCGGAATACTCGCCCTGATCTTCCGCTGGCAGCTCGCCTGGCCGGAAACCCAGGTATGGGGCTTCGAGTGGATATCGGACGAGAGCGAAGGGATGCCCGAGGGGTACGTCACGCCGAACTTCTACAACATGGCGGTCACCATGCACGCGACGATCATGGTGTTCCTCGTCGTGATGCCGATTCTGGTGGGATGTTTCGGAAATTTCCTCATTCCGCTGATGATCGGGGCGCGCGACATGGCGTTCCCGCTGCTGAACATGCTCTCGTTCTGGGTCGCCGTTCTGGGCGCCGTCATCATGTGCGCGGGATTTTTTGTAGAGGGAGGACACGCCGCCGCCGGCTGGACCGGCTATGCGCCGTTATCCACCGTGCCGGAATACTCGGGCGTCTTCATGGGGCAGACTTTATGGGCGTTGGGCCTGTTCGTGCTGAGTTTTTCCTCGCTCATGGGCTCGATCAACTACATCACCACGCTCATCAACATGCGCACCGAGGGCATGACCTGGTTCCGGGTTCCGCTCGTCGTCTGGTCTTTGTTCGTCACGGCCATCCTGGGCCTGCTGGCGCTGCCGATCCTGGGTTCCGCCGGCGCGATGATGATCTTCGACCGCGTGTTCGAGACCAATTTCTTCAACCCCGCGAAGGGGGGCGAACCCCTCCTCTGGCAGCACCTGTTCTGGTACTTCGGCCACCCGGAAGTCTACATCCTCATCCTTCCGGGCATGGGCATCGCTTCGGAGTTGCTGCCCGTTTACTGCAGAAAACCGATCTTCGGCTACCGGGCCATGGTATACGCCATGCTCGCCATCGCCTTCCTGTCGTGGATCGTCTGGGGCCACCACATGTTCCAGTCCGGCATGAACCCGGCCCTGGGTTCGGCCTTCATGATGACGACGCTCGTCATCGCGATACCATCGGCGATCAAGACCTTCAACTGGCTGGGCACCCTGTGGGGCGGTTCGATCCGCTTCACCGTGCCGATGCTCCACGCCCTGGCCTTCGTCATCCTGTTCGTCATCGGCGGGCTGAGCGGCATCTTCATGGCGTCGAACGTGGTGGACATCTACATTCACGACACCTACTTCATCGTGGCGCATTTCCACTACGTCATCTTCGGCGGAAGCGTATTCGCGCTCTTCGGCGGCATACAGCACTGGTTCCCGAAAATGTTCGGCAAGTCGATGGACGAGGCGCTGGGCAAGGTGCACTTCTGGCTCACGTTCATCTTCTTCAACCTGGTGTTCTTCCCGATGCACATCCTGGGCGTGGGCGGCCACATGCGGCGCATCTACAACCCCCTGCAGTACGAGTTCCTGCAGGGGATGCAGCCGATCAACGTGTTGATCACCCTCTCGGCGCTTGCGCTGGGACTCTCGCAGATTCCCTTCGTGTTCAACTTCTTCGCCACCGTCTTCCGCTGGAACGCGAAGTGGTTCCGCGTACTCACCCAGGCGGTCTCGGCCCTCGTGGTCGGCTTCATCGGCTACAAGAGCGTGGCGGTGATGTTCGAGGGAATGATGGAGCCCGAAGTCTCGACGGGCGGGCGCATCGCGGGAACGATAGTCGCCATCGCGCTCGCGGCGTGGATATACCGCTATCTGGAGAAGAACATGGCTCCGCTGGGCGCCGACGCGCCCCAGAACCCCTGGGACGCCAACACGCTCGAATGGGTGGCGCCCACGCCGGCGCCTCACGGGAACTTCGGCCCCACGCTGCCGGTGGTCCGGCGCGGACCCTATGAATACAGCGTCCCCGGCGAGGAAGCGGACTGGGCGCCGCAGACCGAACCCATCGACCCCGCGCTCGCCGAAGCCGGGCACTAGCGCCGCCGTAAAACACCCCGGGAGAGAACGCGCATGGCGCCAGACAGCCATGCCGGCCTTCCCGCCGCGAAAGGGGGAGGCTGGCCCCATCGTTTCGCCCTGCTCACCTGTGTATTCACCGTCGTGCTCATCCTCGCCGGCGGTCTGGTGACGAGCACGGGTTCCGGCCTCGCGGTTCCCGACTGGCCCACCACGTTCGGCTACAACATGTTCCTCTTCCCGTGGTCGAAGATGGTGGGCGGCGTCTTCATCGAACACTCTCACCGCCTGCTCGGCTCGCTGGTCGGGATTCTCACCATCCTGACGGCCGCCGCCGTCTGGAAAACGGATGAGCGCAAATGGATGCGCCGGCTGGGCGCTTTCGCGGTCGGCCTGGTGATTCTCCAGGGCGTGCTCGGCGGCATGCGGGTGGTGCTCATCAAACTCAACCTGGCCATCGTCCACGCCTGCGTCGCGCAGATTTTCTTCGGCCTCATGGTGAGCACGGCGTTGTTCACCTCTCGCGGCTGGCGCGAAGACGCAGGCGAAGTGCAGGACAAGAGACTGGCGAGACTGGGTCTCATCACGGTCTTTCTGCTCTACGTCCAGATCATCTTCGGCGCGGTGCTCCGCCACACCGGAAACAGGCTCGACGCTCACCTGCTCTTCGCGGCGCTGAGCAGCATTCACGTCATCCTCCTTTCCTGCAAGACCTTGAAACTGCCCAACCCGGGTGCGCTCGCCAAAGAGGCGCACTGCCTCTGGGTCCTTCTGCTCGTCCAGCTTGCGCTCGGCTTCGCCTCGTGGATCGGGAAATACGCCGCCATGGGCGAGGCCTTCACCCCCGGATTCATCATCGCGACGACCTCCGCCCACGTCCTGGTGGGCGCGATGCTCTTCGCGGCCTCGCTGGTCGTGGCCATTCGTCTCAACAAGGGCGGCCCCTTCGCCTTAAAGGCCACCGAAGCGTCCGTAGCGGCGGGAGGCGCGCGCGCATGACGAATTTCCGCACCGAGGCGCTAAAACTCGACGCCGCCAGGAGAAGGGCGGTGGATTATCTCGAACTCACGAAGCCGCGCATCCTGCCGATGGTGCTGGTCGTCACCGCCGCGGGCTTCTACCTCGCCTCGGGCGCAGGGCTTGAAATCATCTTGCTCATCCACACGCTCATCGGTTCGGCCCTTGCGACGGGCGGCGCGCTGGCGCTGAACCAGGCCTCGGAAGAAGACCTGGACGCGCGCATGATCCGCACGCAAAAGCGCCCGCTGCCCGACGGCCGCCTCTTGAAGTTCGACGCACTCCTGTTCGGCTCCGCCGTCATGCTCTCGGGCGTGGCCTATCTGGCCGTTTTCGTGAACCCCTTCACGGCGCTGCTCATCGCGGCCACGGGGGGGCTTTATCTGTTCCTGTATACGCCGCTCAAGCGCACGACCTCGCTGAACAGCGTGGTGGGCGCGGTTCCGGGCGCCATGCCGCCGGTCATTGGCTGGGCGGCGGCGACGGGCGCGCTCTCGGTCGAGGCGTTCGTGGTGTTCTCGATCATGTTCCTGTGGCAGATCCCACACGCGCTGGCTATCGCCGTGATGTACCGCGAGGACTTCGCGAGAGCGGACATCAAGCTCCTGCCCGTCGAGGACCCAGGCGGCGCGAGTACGGGCAGGCAGGTCGTCTCCTATTGCCTGGCGCTCATTCCCGCGGGCATGGCCCCGGCCCTGCTCGGCATGGCGGGTCCCCTTTATTTCGCGGTCTCCTCCATCCTGGGGTTCGCCTATCTCGGCTACGGCATACACATGGCCAGAGAAAAAGGTCCTGCGTCCGCGAGGCGATTGTTCTATTACTCGCTGATTTATCTGCCGGCGCTCCTGCTGGCGATGATCTTCGGATGAGCGGAGCGATGGACAAGCCACAAACAAAGAACAGGATCAGGCTCACCGGGGTTTTGCTTTTTCTCTTCATCGTTTGTCTGGCCGCGCTCGCGTGGACCGTGGCCATCACCAGGAACTAGGCGGGAGGGGTCTCGTTGAATCCGGTACTCGAAGCGCCTCCGAAAGAAAAACTGGAGCGATGGGAAGGCGCGCCCCCTCCGCCTCCGCCGGAGCCGCCCGACGATAACGGGGGTAACGGAAATGGCGGAGGAGACGAATCCCAGGGTTCGTCTCCCCCCGGAAAACCCGTGCTCGGAAACACCCAGCTCGCCATGCTGGTCTTGATCGCGGCAGAAATCATGTTCTTCTCGGGCCTCGTGGGCGCCTTCCTGGTCTTCCGCTTCAGCGGAAAGCCCTGGCCGCCGCCCTTTCAGCCGCGGCTGCCCGTGGAAGTCACCGCCGTCAACACGGCCTTCCTGCTGCTGAGCAGCTACACCATGGTCCGCGCGCAGCTTGCGCTCAAAAGAGGCAACGCGAAGGCCCTGCCGCGACTGCTCACCATAACGGGCGTTCTGGGCGTCGTCTTCCTCGCCATCCAGGGCTACGAGTGGGTGCGCCTGGTCAACTTCGGGCTCACCGCGTCGGCAAACGTCTACGGCTCGCTCTTCTACACCATCATCGGCACGCACGGATTTCACGTGCTGAGCGCGGTCGCCTGGCTGGTCGCGGTTCTGGTTCGCGCGCATATGGGGAAATACTCCGCCCGCAACCCCAACGGGGTGGTGGCATGCGCGATGTACTGGCATCTCGTGGTGGGGCTTTGGCCGATTCTGTTCTATCTGGTCTACCTGCTGTAGCGGCGCAGGAAAGGCTGAAAACGTTGACACTTTCCCGAAGCGGGTGGCATACTCGCGGGAAGGAGATTCAGGTGAAACCAGTCGCTGCCATGCTCATCGCCACAGCCCTGGGCGTCGTCCTCTCAAGTCAGGACTACGCCTCCGCCTGTGCGGTGTGCGGGGTGGACGGCGAGCCCGGGTTTCTGTGGAGCATGGGTTTCCTGATCAGCATGCCGTTCGTGATCGCCACGGTGACGGGCGGTTATTTCGTGTACAATTCCCGGCGCGCAAAAAAAGAGCCGGCAGACAAAAGCATTTTTTCTGAATAAGAAGGAGAAGGCGCAGTGAGTGAAGCCGCCGCCGTGGATCACGCCCACGGAGTGGAACCAGCGGAAACCCCGCTTACCCCCGAAAGCTGGGGCAAGCTGGGGATGTGGGTATTTCTGGCGGGCGACGCCATGTCGTTCGGAACCTTGTTGGCGGGCTACGCCATCTTGCGGAGCAACAGCGCGAACTGGCCGAACCCCACCGAGGTGCTGGGCATCTCGCTCACCGCGTTCATGACGTTTTTGCTCATATGCAGCAGCGTGACGATGGTGAAGGGCCTGGACGCCATCAAGAGAGGCGATCAGGAGGGGCTGGTCAAGTTCATGTGGCTCACCGTAGGCGGCGGCGTCATCTTCCTGGGATTGCAGGCCTATGAGTGGACCCACCTGATTAACCTGGGGTTGGGCCTTGCCAGCAACGAGTGGGGCGACAGCCTCTTCGGCACCACCTTCTACATCATCACCGGCTTCCACGGCATGCACGTGACCGGCGGCGTCATCTACCTGGCCGTCATCGCGATTCGCGGCAAAAGGGGCGTTTATTCGGCGACGAACTGTAACGAGGTGGAAATCGCGGGCCTTTACTGGCACTTCGTGGATCTCGTCTGGATTCTCGTGTTCACGTTCATCTATCTATTGTAATCATTCCGGGCGCGTCCCCGGCGCGCCCGGTTCGTTCGAGGGAGAGCACTACATCATGGCAAGCGAAAGCCACGCGCAGCACGACGATCATCACGTGAGCTACATGACCATCTTCTGGTGGCTCCTGGCGCTCACGATTCTCGAGGTTCTGGCAGGCATACCCGAGGCGAGCCCCGCCTATCCGCAGTTATTGAAGGGGGCGCTCCTCGTCATCATGGCCGTGGCCAAGGCGGCGCTCGTGGGGCTTTACTTCATGCACTTGAGGTTCGAGAAACTGACGCTGGGCTTCATCGCCATGATACCTCTCATCCTGTGCGTGTTCGTGGTGCTGATGGTGCTGCCGGATTTCTAGGCCGCTCCTGCTAGCCGCCAGACGTTTCAAACAAACAGAAAATTCATGTCGCTTCGAGATCTGCCCACCCTGAACGCCTTGTTGAACGCCACCAGCGCATTCCTGCTCATGGCGGGGGTAAGGCGCATCTACGTGAAAAACGTGGAAGCCCATAAGCGCTTCATGGTGAGCGCGTTCATCGTCTCCACCCTGTTTCTCGTCTCCTATCTCGTCTATCACTACAACGTGGGCTCGGTCGGCTTCACCGGCACGGGCTGGATTCGCAAGGTGTATTTCTTCATCCTCATCACGCATTCGGTCCTGGCCGTCCTGGTGCCGCCCATGGCGATCATCACCCTCTACAGGGCGTGGCGGGGGGATTTCGAGCGGCACCGCCGCATCGCCCGCTGGACGTACCCCATCTGGCTCTACGTCTCGTTCACCGGAGTCGCGGTTTATCTTCTCCTCTACGTTTTCTACCCGAGGGCATGAGAGAACTCCTGCGCGCCCTGAGGCGCGGGTGCTCCCTGATTTGCCCGAGATGCCCCGAACCCCTTTTCACGGGGCCATTCCGCATGCACGAGCGATGCCCGGGCTGCGGCTACCTCATCGAGCGCGAGCAGGGCTATTTCGTCGGCGCCATCTACATCAACTACGCGATCACCGTCATCATCTGCCTGGGCGGCTATCTTCTCACCGAAATCTTCCTCGCGCCGGGTCTTGCGGTACATCTCATCGTCTGGGGTGGGCTTTGCATCCTGATTCCGCTATTCTCGTTTCGCTACTCCCGCGCCATCTGGCTGAATGCGGATCATTTTTTCAACCGGAAATTCTCACCCGGAGACGATGAGGATTCAGCGAATTGAACCAGAATCCCGGCCCCGCCCTGGAGGTCCAAGGCGTCACCCACCGCTACGGGAGCCGCGTCGCGCTCAAGGACGTGCGCTTCGAGGTTTCAGAGGGCGAGATCTTCGCGCTCCTGGGCCCGAACGGGGGCGGCAAGACGACTCTCTTCCGCATCATCACCACCCTCATGCGCCCCACATCGGGCGACGCGCGGGTGTTCGGCCATTCTGTGCGCGACGCGCCCCATGAGGTGAGAAGAAAAATCGGCGTCGTCTTCCAGCAGCCCGGCCTGGACCCCAAGCTCACCGTGCTCGAGAACATGATCCATCACGGGAGGCTCCACGGCATGCTGGGCGCCCCGCTGCGAAAAGTGGCCGACGCGCTCCTCGCGCAATTCGGTCTTATCGACAGGAAAAAGGATTACGTCGAAACCCTCTCCGGCGGGCTCCAGCGCAGGGCGGAACTCGCCAAGGCGCTCCTGCCCCGGCCCGAGATACTGTTTCTCGACGAGCCCAGCACCGGCCTCGACCCCGGGGCCAGAATCGATTTCAGAAACGAATTGGGGCGCCTGCGAAACGAGACGAACACCACGGTCGTGCTCACCACGCACTTCATCGAAGAGGCCGACCACGCGGACCGGGTGGGCGTCATCCACGAGGGGGACCTCGTCGCCATCGGCGCGCCCGACGCCCTCAAAAAGGAAGTGGGCGGCGAGGTGCTGAGCATCGAGGCCGGAGACCCCGAATCCCTGCGCGTGAAACTGGAGGAGATGTTCTCCTGTGAGGTCAGGAGCGTGGACGGCTCCCTGCGCGCCGAGATGAGCGACGCCCACGCGGCCATCCCCAGGATCGCAGAAGCCTTTCCCGGCGAGGTGCGCTCCATCACGCTCGGCAAGCCCACGCTCGAGGACGTGTTCATCAACCAGACGGGAAAACGCTTCATCGACGCGGATGCGGATCTCCCCGCTGCGGAGGCGAGAAAGTCATGACGCCCTATCTGCTTTGCACGGGAACGATCTGGCAGCGCGAGATCGTGCGCTTCGTGCGCCAGCGCAGCCGAATCATCGGCGCGTTCGGCCAGCCCGTCCTGTTCTGGCTGCTGCTGGGCAGCGGCTTCGGGCGGAACTTCCGCTACGCCGGCGGAGGCGGGGAGGGGTATCTGGAATACTTCTATCCGGGCATCATCGCCATGGTGGTGCTCTTCACGGCGATTTTCTCGACCTTCGCCGTGGTGGACGACAGGAAGGCCCGCTTCTTACAAGGCGTGCTCGCGGCTCCCGTCCCGCGCTCGGCCATCGTGCTGGGGCAAGTGACGGGCGGGGCGACGCTCGCGCTTCTGCAAGGCGTCCTCCTGCTCGTCGCCACGCCCCTGGCGGGCGTTCCGCTCACGCTCGAAGCGGCCCTCGCCTCTGTGCTGGTGATGGGCCTGATCGGCTTCGCGCTGACCGCGCTCGGCCTCCTGCTCGCCTGGCGGATCGAATCCACCCAGGGGTTCCACTCCATCATGAACCTGCTGCTCATCCCCTTGTGGCTGCTCTCGGGCGCGGTGTTCCCGGTCTCGGGCGCGCACCCGCTCATCGGCCTCATCATGCAGGTGAACCCGCTCACCTACGGCGTGGCGGCCCTGAGGAGAACGCTCTATCTGAGCGCGCCCGACGCCGTGGCCAACCTGCCGGGGCTTTGGATATCCCTTGTCATCATGATCGCCTTCGGCGGGGTATGCTTCTCGCTCGCGGTGCGGACCGCCGAGCGCAGCGAGGGGTGATTCCCGGCGGAAGAGACCGGAGGCGCTGAGGGGGAGGTGTGTTGAAAAAATCTCCTTTTTAGAGCGTAAAGGGGAAGCCCCTATCGACTGGAAAAGCAACCCCCCCTACCCCCCCTTGTCAG